>CAZWAR010000071.1:0-15852 GCA_964631965.1 uncultured Gaiellales bacterium | reverse complement strand
CTACCACAAGCAGGGCGTGCAGATCGATGACAAGCATGTCGAGCTCATCGTCCGCCAGATGACCAAGAAGGTCCTCGTCGAGACGCCGGGCGACACCAGCTTCCTGCCCGGTCGCATGGTCGATCGCTTGCTCTTCGACGAAGAGAATGATCAGGTCGTGGAGAACGGCGGCGAGCCGGCCACCTGCGAGGAGATCATCCTCGGCATCACCAAGGCCTCCCTGGCCACGGAGAGCTTCCTGTCGGCGGCCTCCTTCCAGGAGACCACCAAGGTCCTCACCGACGCGGCCCTCGAAGGTAAGGTGGACGAGCTGCGCGGGCTCAAGGAGAACGTCATCATCGGCAAACTCATCCCGGCGGCCACCGGGTTGCGATCCTACCGCAACATCGAGCTGGTCACCGCCGGGATCCCCGCCGAGATGGACGTCTTCGGCGACATGATCGGACGCCGCGAGGGTGGTGTCCTCTCTCCCGAGGAGCAGTGGGCGGCCCTCACCGGCTCAGCCCATGATGTCGAGGCCTACAACATGCTGGTGGACGACCTCGATCTACCTACCTACGTCCACTCTGTCCTCAGCCGGGCCGGTATCGAGCGGGTCAGCGACCTGCTTGGTTACTCGACCAAGGATCTGATGGACATCCCCGGTCTGGGCCAGAAAAGCCTCGAAGAGGTCAGGACCCGGTTGGCGGAAAAGGGGTGGACCCTCGCCGGTGAGGAAGCCGGCGGAACCGCTGATGAGGACGGCGAGATCCTTCTCGGCAACGGCATGGCGATGGAGGAGCCTGAGACGGCTCTCCTTGGTGGTGACATCTTCGATGCCGGCAACTTCGGCGACGAGGAGTAGCGGTTCGCGGAGGACAAGGCGGGGATAGAGCTGCTGGGGCCTGGGCAACCTTGTTGCAGGCCCCAGCAGCCTTTGCTATACTTCGCGGCCGCCCTAGCGCCGTGACGCGTGCCGTTCGCACGTCTTGGAGAAGGCGCCGGGCGCCATTTTTTGTGAGTACGTATGTACGAGAAGTAGACGAGGAGCATCTGTGCCGACGATCAATCAGTTGATCAACAAGGGCCGGCAGGAACAGGCCAAGAGGACCAAGACGCCTGCCCTGAAAGGCGCCCCGCAGAAACGAGGCGTGTGCACGCGCGTGTACACCACTACCCCTAAGAAGCCCAACTCGGCCCTCCGGAAAGTGGCGCGCGTACGGCTGGTCAACGGCATGGAGGTAACCGCCTACATCCCGGGTATCGGTCACAACTTGCAGGAGCACTCAGTGGTCCTCATCCGTGGCGGCAGGGTGAAAGACCTGCCGGGGGTGCGCTACAAGATCATTCGGGCCGCCCTCGACGCCGCAGGCGTGGCCAATCGCAAGCAAGGCCGCTCCAAATACGGCGTCAAGCGTACCAAATAGGTAAAGAAAGAGTACTAGAGCGATGGCAAGAAGGACCAAAGCAGCCAAGCGGGACATCCAGCCCGATCCGGTCTACCGCAGCCGCCTGGTTACCCAGATGGTCAACCGCATGATGCTCGGCGGCAAGAAATCCACCGCCGAACACATCATGTACGACGCTATGAACATCCTCCGGGAGCGTACCGGCAACGACCCCGCCAGCGTCCTCAAGGAAGCGGTGGAGAACGTCCGGCCTGCCCTCGAAGTGCGGTCCCGTCGAGTCGGCGGTGCCAACTATCAGGTGCCGGTGGAAGTCCCCACTCGGCGCTCGTACACGCTGGCCGTACGCTGGATCATCACGCACAGCCGCGCCCGCCGCGAGCACTCCATGGCGGAACGTCTCGCCGGTGAGCTGCTGGACGGCTACAACCGGACGGGCGTGACGATGAAGAAGAAGGAAGACCTGCTCCGTATGGCCGAGGCCAACAGGGCCTTCGCTCATTACAGGTGGTAAGAATTGGCTCAGGCCACAGTAAATAGATCCGACGCGAAGTCGGCCCGCAGGCATCCGCTCGCGAAGGTGCGGAATATCGGCATCATGGCTCACATCGATGCTGGTAAGACCACCACGACCGAGCGCATCCTCTACTACACGGGCCGCACGTATAAGATCGGCGAGGTGCACGACGGCGCCGCTGTGATGGACTGGATGGCCCAGGAGCAGGAGCGGGGCATCACCATCACATCGGCGGCTACGACGTGCGAATGGAGCGATCATCGTATCAATATTATAGATACACCCGGGCACGTGGACTTCACTATGGAGGTGGAGCGCTCCCTCCGAGTGCTCGACGGGGCCATCGCCCTGTTCTGCTCGGTGGCCGGCGTGGAACCTCAGTCCGAGACGGTGTGGCGGCAGGCGGACAAATACCGCGTGCCTCGCATCGCTTTCGTCAACAAGATGGACCGGGTGGGCGCCGACTTCATGCGCGGAGTCCAGATGATGGTCGACCGGCTGCACGCGCGGCCGCTCGTGGTGCAACTCCCTATCGGTCGCGAGGATGAGTTTCGCGGCATCGTGGATCTCGTGAGCATGAAGGGACGCATCTACGAGGACGACATGGGTATGGTGTGGAGCGACGTCCCGATACCCGAGGACATGCGTGAGGAAGTCGAGGCGCAGCGCACCCATATGATCGAAACGCTGGCCGAGCGTGACGACGAACTGATGATGGACTACCTCGAGGGCAACGAGCTCTCGGAGGATAGGCTCAAGGCCGTCATCCGCAAGGCGACCCTCGATATCGACCTCACCCCCGTGCTGTGCGGATCGGCCTTCAAGAACAAGGGAGTGCAGCTGCTACTCGATGCGGTGGTCGACTACCTGCCGTCGCCGCTCGACGTCCCGCCGGTGGAGGGAGTCAACCCGAAGAACGGCGAGACCATCACCCGGGAGGCCGACGACGATCAGCCCTTCTCAGCCCTCGCTTTCAAGATCATGTCCGACCCCTTCGTGGGCAAGCTCACCTACTTCCGGGTCTATTCGGGTTCCCTCAAAGCGGGTTCATACGTGTACAACCCGAGCAAGGGGAAGAAGGAGCGTATCGGGCGCATTCTGCAGATGCATGCCAACCATCGCGAGGACGTGACCCAAGTGTCCTCGGGTGACATAGCGGCAGCCGTGGGCCTGAAGGCCACCACCACGGGCGACACCCTCTGCGACGAGGGCGGCCAGATCGTCCTCGAGTCGATCGAGTTCCCGGAGCCGGTCATCTTCGTGGCCATCGAGCCCAAGACCAAGGCCGACCAGGACAAGCTGTCCGAGAGTCTCATGAGACTGGCCGACGAAGACCCCACATTCCGCGTCCGCACCGACGAGGAGACGGGGCAGACCATCATCGCCGGCATGGGCGAGCTCCATCTGGAGATCATCGTCGACCGGCTGCTGCGCGAGTTCAAGGTGGACGCCAACGTTGGCCGGCCTCAGGTGGCCTACCGCGAGGGCATCACCAAGGCCGTGCCGAAAGCCGAGGGCCGGTTCGTCCGTCAGACGGGCGGCCGCGGCCAGTACGGTCATGTGGTCATCAGCATGGAGCCCAACGATTACGGCAAAGGCTTCGTCTTCGAGAACAAGATCGTGGGCGGGGCCATCCCCAGGGAGTACATTCCGGCCGTCCAGGCAGGCATGGTGGAGGCCATGGAGACCGGGGTACTGGCCGGTTTTCCCGTGGAGGACGTGAAGGTCGAGGTTATCGACGGCTCGTTCCACGAGGTCGACTCCTCCGAGATGGCCTTCAAGATCGCGGGTTCGATGGCGTTCAGGGAAGCCGCTAAGAAGGCTCATCCGGTGCTGCTCGAACCCATCGAGGACGTCGAGGTCGTCGTCCCCGAAGAGTACATGGGCGACGTCATGGGCGACCTCATCTCCCGGCGGGGTCACATCGCGGGCATGGAGGCTCGGTCCGGCGCCCAGGTCATCCGGGCCAATGTTCCGTTGGCCACCATGTTCGGGTATGCGACCGACGTCCGTTCGATGACCCAGGGTCGGGCCACGTACACCATGCAGTTCAGCCACTACGCTGAGGTGCCCAGCACCATCGCGCAGGAAATAATCGCCCAGCAGGGCGGCAGAGCATCCAACGAATAACAGTCCAACGTAAGGGAGGACCAGTGGCCAAGCAGAAGTTTTCTCGTACCAAACCGCACGTGAACGTGGGCACAATCGGCCACATCGATCACGGTAAGACCACGCTGACTGCGGCCATCACGAAGTGCCTGCATAACCTCAACCCGGACGTCCAGTTCCGGAGCTTCGACTCCATCGACAACGCTCCGGAAGAGCGTGAGCGCGGCATCACCATCGCCACCGCCCACGTCGAATACGAAACCGAGAAGCGCCACTACGCGCACGTGGACTGTCCCGGTCACGCCGACTACATCAAGAACATGATCACCGGTGCCGCTCAGATGGACGGCGCCATCCTGGTCGTGTCTGCCGCCGACGGTCCGATGCCGCAGACCCGTGAACACATTCTGCTGGCTCGCCAGGTGGGCGTTCCCTACATCGTTGTCTACATGAACAAAGCCGACATGGTGGACGACCCTGAACTGCTCGAACTCGTCGAGATGGAAGTCCGCGAACTCCTCACCGAGTACGAGTTCCCGGGCGACGAGATCCCGGTGATCACCGGCTCCGCCCTCCAGGCCCTCGAGCACGGCTGCGGCGATCGCGAGTGCCCCACCTGCGGGTCCATCTTCCAGCTGGCCGACGCGCTGGACAGCTACATCCCCGAGCCGGTGCGTGCGGTGGACAAGCCCTTCCTCATGCCGATCGAGGACGTCTTCTCGATCCAGGGCCGCGGCACCGTGGTGACCGGCAGGGTCGAGCGCGGCATCGTCAAAGTCGGTGACAACGTCGAGATGGTCGGCCTCCATCCGGAGAGCACCAAGACCGTGGCCACCGGCGTGGAGATGTTCCGCAAGCTGCTGGACGAGGGTCGGGCCGGCGACAACATCGGCGTCCTCCTCCGCGGCACCAAGCGCGACGAGGTGGAACGGGGAATGGTGCTGGCTGCTCCCGGCAGCATCACCCCGCACACCGAGTTCGAGGCTCAGGTCTACGTGCTGTCCCGGGAAGAGGGCGGCCGCCACACCCCGTTCTTCAACGGCTACCGGCCGCAGTTCTACTTCCGGACCACCGACGTGACCGGTGACGTCAGCCTCGAAGAGGGTGTCGAGATGGTCATGCCGGGCGACCACACGACCATCAAGGCCAAGCTGATCACCCCCATCGCCATGGACGAGGGCCTTCGTTTCGCCATCCGTGAGGGCGGCCGTACGGTGGGGTCCGGAGCCGTTACCAAGATCATCAAATAGGAGTCGTTCGGTGGCGCAACAGAAGATACGCATACGGCTCAAGGCCTACGACCACGAACTGGTCGACAAGAGCGCTCGCAGCATCGTCGAGACGGCTGAGCGCACCGGCGCCACCATTTCCGGCCCGGTGCCGCTCCCGACCGAGAAGAACGTGTACTGCGTTATCCGCAGCCCCTTCAAGGACAAGGACTCCCGCGAGCATTTCGAGATCCGGACGCACAAACGTCTCATCGATATCCACCAGCCCACGCCCAAGACGGTCGATTCGCTCATGCGCATGGACCTGCCGGCCGGCGTGGACATCGAGATCAAACTGTGATGAAAGCACTGCTAGGAACAAAGCTGGGTATGACCCAGTACTTCGAAGAGGACGGCACCGTGGTTCGGTGCACGGTCATCCAGGCTGGCCCATGCGTGGTCACCCAGAAGAAGACCGTGGACACGGACGGCTATGCCGCCACCCAGATCGCCTACGGCGACGTCAAGGCCAAGCGGCTGAACAAGCCCTTGCTCGGCCACCTCAAGAAGGCGGGTGCCACTCCCAAACGCCACCTCGTCGAGGTCCGGGGCGAGGACGACCTCGCCGTGGGTGAGTCGGTGACCGTGGACATCTTCGCCCCCGGCGACAAGGTCAAGGTGACCGGTGTCAGCAAGGGCAAGGGCTTCCAGGGCGTCATGAAGCGGCACGGGTTCGCCGGGGGTCCCGGCTACCACGGTGCTCACTTCCACCGCGCCCCCGGGTCTATCGGTGCGTCGGCCGACCCGGCGCGGGTCTATCCGGGTACCCGGCTCCCCGGCCAGATGGGGAACGTGAAAGTCACCCAGACCGGGCTCACCGTTGTCCGGACCGACGCGGACAAGAACCTGGTCGTGGTCAAAGGCGCGATCCCGGGGAGCAGAGGCTCCCTGGTCGTGATCAGAGGTTAGTCCCATGGCATCTATCGACAGAATCGACGAGAACGGCGCGGTCGTGGGTCAGCACGATCTGGCCGCCGATCTGCTGCAGGAGCAGATCAAGATAGGGCTCCTGCATCAGGTGGTCACGGCGGAGATAGCCGGCCACCGGCAGGGTACCGCGTCCGCCAAAACCCGGAGCGAGGTCGCCGGGAGCACCGCCAAGCAGTGGCGCCAGAAAGGCACCGGCCGTGCCCGCGTGGGCTCCGGCAAGGTCTCCCACTTCACCGGCGGCGGCGTGGCGTTCCCACCCATCCCGCGCAGCTACGCACAGAAGATCAACAAAAAGGTCAAAGCGCAGGCCTTCCGCATGGCCCTCGGTGATCTCGTATCCGGGGGTACGGTGCGGGTGCTCTCCGGGACGACCTGGGAGGAGCCCTCCACAAAGAAGGCTTCGGAGATCATCAGCAAAGCCTCTCTCGACCGGCCGCTCTTGGTCCTCGTGAGCAGCGATGAGCTCAACGCGCTGAAAAGCTTCCGTAACCTCGCCGGTACCCGGGCGCTCGCCATCGGCGACGCCGAGGTGCAGGATTACGTGTGGGCCAAGAGCCTTCTGTTCACCGAAGCTGCCGTGTCCTTCCTCGAAGGCGGCCTGACCGAAGGCGGGGAGGCCTGATGGACGCGCGTGAGATCATCATCCGCCCGATCATCTCCGAGAAGAGCTACCGAGCTATCGACCACAACCGATACTCCTTCGAGGTCAACTATCGGGCTACCAAGCCGCACATCCGGGCGGCCGTCGAGGAGATCTTCAAGGTGAAGGTCATCGGTGTGCAGACAATCAACATGAAGCCCAAACCCAAGCGCCGTGGGGCCCACGCCGGGTTCACCAAGCGCTGGAAGAAGGCCGTTGTCGAGCTCGCCCCGGGCAACCGGATCGAGTTCTTCGGCGCGACGTAAACGACAGGGGAACGGTAAGAGACTATGGCCATCAAGAAATATAAGCCGACCTCCCCGGGGCGCAGGTTCGCGACCACGCCGGCCTTCGACGAGATCACTCGCTCGAAGCCCGAGAAGTCCCTCGTCCGTCCGGTCAAGCGTCACGGCGGTCGCAACAACAACGGCCGTATCACCACGCGGCACCAGGGCGGCGGTCACAAACGGGCCTACCGGTTGATCGACTTCAAGCGGGACAAGGACGGCGTTCCCGGCCGGGTCGACTCCATCGAGTACGACCCGAACCGCAACTGCCGTATCGCGCTCATCGTGTACCGCGACGGCGAGAAGCGCTACATCTTGGCGCCCAACAAGCTGTCCGTGGGGCAGATGATCGAAGCGGGCCCGGATGCGGACATCCGCATCGGGTGTGCGCTTCCGCTGCGCAACATCCCAGTCGGTACCGTGGTGCACAACGTCGAGTTGTACAAGGGTCGCGGCGGCCAGATCGCCCGGTCGGCCGGCACTTCCGCGCAGGTCATGGCGAAGGAGGGCGACTATGCCATCCTCCGTCTCCCTTCGCAGGAGATGCGCATGATCCATCTCGAGTGCCGCGCCACAGTCGGCGAGATCGGCAATGCCGAGCACGAGAACCTGACCACCGGCAAGGCCGGCCGCAAGCGTTGGATGGGCGTGCGCCCGGGCGTCCGCGGCACGACCATGAACCCGGTGGACCACCCGCACGGTGGTGGCGAGGGCTCCACACCTCCGGGCCGCAACCCGGTGACCCCGTGGGGGGTCCCCACCCTGGGCCACAAGACCCGCAAGGCCAAGAAACCCTCGACCAAGTACATCATCAGGCGAGCTGGGAAAGGGAGGTAGTGAGGCACCGTGGCACGTTCTAGCAAAAAAGCTCCCTTTGTCGAAGAGCGGTTGATGAAGCGGATCGAGACCATGAACGAGACCGGGGAGAAGCGCATGCTCAAGACCTGGTCGCGGGCTTCCGTGATCTATCCGGAGATGATCGGGCACACCATCGCGGTGCACGACGGGCGTAAGCACGTTCCGATCTACGTCACGGAGAGCATGGTGGGTCACCGCCTGGGCGAGTTTGCCCTCACCCGCACCTACCGCGGACACGGCGGCAGCAAAGAGCGCCGGATGAAGAGGAAGTGACGGGTATGGTCAACGCGACAGCCAAGTACGTGCGGGTCTCCCCGCGCAAGGCCGGCGATGCAGCGGCGATGATCCGGGGCAAGAGAGTGGCCGAGGCGAAAGCCATCCTCGCCCTCAGCCCTCGCAACGCCGCCAAGCTGGTGGGCAAGGTCCTCGACTCGGCCGTGGCGAATGCCGAGAACAACGACAACCTGGACGCCGACGACCTGTACGTCGTCGCGGCCTACGCCAACCCCGGCCCCACCATCAAGCGGTTCCGGCCGCGGGCCATGGGGCGGGCCAGTCGTATCCGCAAGAGGACGAGTCACATCACCGTGAGCGTCGACGAGAAGAAGGAGTCGTAGCAGGTGGGTCAGAAAGTTCATCCCGGAGGTATGCGGCTCGGCATCATCCATGACTGGAAGGCTCACTGGTACACCGAGCGGCAGTTTGCCGGCTTCCTTCATGAGGACCTGGCGATCCGCAAGCACATCCAGAAGAAGATGGGCCACGCGGGCCTATCGACCATCGTGATCCGCAAGGACACGAACAAGGTGGTCATCGACATCCACACCGCCCGGCCTGGCATCGTCATCGGCAAGTCCGGGTCGGAAGTGGACGCCCTGCGGCGTGACATCCACGACATGACGAGCAAGACCGTGCACGTCAACATCGTGGAGATCAAGCGCCCCGAGCTCGACGCCAATCTGGTGGCGCAGTCCATCGCCGAGCAACTCGCCAACCGCGTGAGCTTCCGCCGGGCGATGAAGCGGGCCATCACCTCGGCTATGCGCTCGGGGGCGGAGGGCATCAAGGTGAAGTCCGGCGGGCGTCTGGGCGGCGCCGAGATGGCCCGTATCGAGGGCTACAGCGAGGGCCGCGTGCCCCTGCACACGCTGCGCGCCGACATCGACTACGGGTTCTGCGAAGCCGACACAACCTTCGGGAAGATCGGCGTGAAAGTGTGGATCAACAAGGGCGAGATCATGCCCGAGGGGTACAACGAGGGTGGCCGGCCGACGCAGTCGACGGAGGCCCTTGCAGGCTGAC
This sequence comes from uncultured Gaiellales bacterium, assembly GCA_964631965.1. Lineage (GTDB taxonomy): Bacteria > Actinomycetota > Thermoleophilia > RBG-16-64-13 > RBG-16-64-13 > CAIQPS01. The sequence continues at coordinate 6,556 of CAZWAR010000071.1, read as the reverse complement.
GGCTTACGGTCCTTGAGTCCCTATCCGGGGCTGGGGGTACACCCGGCGCCGTGGATAGAGGCGAGGATCTGAGGAAGAACGAGGATACAAGATGCTACTACCAAAAAGGGTCAAACACCGCAAACAGCATCGGGGGCGTATGACCGGCAAGGCCAAGGGCCAGACCACGGTGCATTTCGGCGAATACGGCCTGCAGGCGCTGGAACCGGGTTGGGTCACCAGCCGGCAGATCGAAGCCGCCCGTATCGCCATGACCCGGAAGATCAAGCGTGGTGGGAAGGTGTGGATCAATATCTTCCCCGACAAGCCCATCACCAAGAAGCCCGCCGAGACACGCATGGGCTCCGGCAAAGGCTCCCCCGACCAGTGGGTGGCCGTGGTCAAGCCGGGCCGCGTGATGTTCGAGTTGGCGGGTGTTTCGGAGGAGCTTGCGAAAGAGGCCATCCGGCTCGCTGCGCACAAACTTCCTGTGAAGTGCAGATTCGCGACCAGGGAGGATGCCGGCCTTGAAGCCTAAGGATCTTATAGAGCTGGCCGATGAGGAATTGGCCCAGCGTCTCAAGCAGTCGCGCGAGGAGCTGTTCAACCTTCGCTTCCAGCACGCGGCCGGTCAGTTGGAGAACACCAGCCGGCTGCGCCAGGTGCGCCAGGACATCGCGAGGATCATGACGGTGCAGTCCGCGAGAGAACGGGCGAGGGAGCTGTGATGGCGGAGCAGACCACTACTTCCAAACAGAGGGAGCGGCAGGGCATCGTCGTCTCCGACAAGATGGACAAGACCATCGTCGTACAGGTGTCTGCAGTGCAGCCGCATGCCCAGTACAAGAAGATCGTCCGCCGTACCAGCCGGTTGAAGGCGCATGACGAGAACAACGAAGCCCGCATCGGTGACACCGTGCTCGTGCGGGAATGCCGGCCGCTGTCGCGGGACAAGACATGGCGCCTGATCAAGGTGCTCCAGCGGGCCGAGTGACGCAGGAGACGGGTGAACAACGATGATCCAAGTAGAGACGAGACTTAAAGTCGCCGACAACACCGGCGCCCGCGAGCTGCTCTGCATCCGCATCATGGGCGGATCGCAGCGACGGTATGCCGGAGTGGGCGACATCATTGTGGGGGCGGTCAAAGAAGCCATCCCCGGCGGCAATGTCAAGAAGGGTGACGTGGTGCGGGCGGTGGTCGTGCGGGTGAAGAAGTCTTACGGCCGCAAGGATGGCACCTACATCGGCTTCGACGAGAACGCCGCCGTGCTCATCGACCGCCAGATGAATCCGAGGGGCACGAGAATATTCGGCCCCGTGGGCCGCGAGCTTCGTGAGAAGAACTTCGCGAAGATCGTTTCGCTCGCGCCGGAGGTGCTGTAATGGCGAAGACACTGAGCAAGCAGGCCGAACGGAAGCACTTCAGCATCAAGAAGGGCGACACCGTCGAGGTCATCCAGGGCAAAGAGAACGGAAAACGCGGCAAGGTACTGCGCATCGATTCAGCCGACGAGCGCATCGTGATCGAGCGGGTGAACTTCATCAAGCGGCACGTGCGCCCGTCGCAGAAGACACCGCAGGGCGGCGTCATCGAGCGGGAAGCCGGCATCCATATCAGCAACGTGCAGTTGGTGTGCCCGAGCTGCAACCAGCCGACGCGTGTGGGCGTGCGCACGGAAGGCGATGCCAAGGTCCGCTACTGCAAGAAGTGTAACGTCCAGGTGGATAAGGGTTAACGATGGCGCCGAGACTGAAAGAGAAGTATCTGACCGAGATCGTTCCGGCGATGCGTGAGCAGTTCGCCTACAAGAACGTCATGCAGGTGCCGAAAGTGCTCAAGGTGACCGTCAACATGGGCATCGGCGATGGCACCCATGACGCCAAGCAGTTGGAAGAAGCGGCCACACAGCTGGGCCAGATCACCGGGCAGAAGGCCCAGGTGCGCCGGGCCCGCAAGTCGGTGGCCAACTTCAAGCTGAGGGCGGGTATGCCCGTCGGCCTGCGAGTCACTCTTCGCGGCGACCGCATGTACGAGATGCTTGACCGGCTCATCAGCATCTCGCTTCCGCGCATCCGTGACTTCCAGGGCATCAGCCCCAAAGGTTTCGACGGCCAGGGAAACTTCAACCTGGGCGTGAAAGAACAGATCATCTTTCCGGAGATCGACTACGACAAGATCGACCGGATCCGGGGGATGGATATCGCCATCACCACGACGGCGAAGACGGACGACGAGGGACGGGCTCTGCTCAAGTTCATGGGCATGCCCTTCCGCGAGAGCTGAAGCGATAGGAGCACCAGCGAATGGCAAAGAAATCAATGATCGCCAAGGCACGGCGCCCGCAGAAGTACACTGTGCGGGCCCACAACCGCTGCCTCCGGTGCGGGCGGCCGCGCGGCTATGTCCGTCGCTTCGGCCTGTGCCGCATCTGTCTCCGCGACCTGGCGCACCAGGGGATGATCCCCGGCGTCACCAAATCGAGCTGGTAGGGGGGGTCATGTCGCATACCGATCCCATAGCCGACATGCTCACACGCATACGGAACGCCAACAAGGCGCTCCAGGCGAAGGTCGAGATACCTTCCTCCTCCCAGAAGGTGGAGCTCGCCCGCGTTCTCAAGGATGAGGGCTACATCACATCCTATGCAGTGCTCAAGGACGGCAGTTTCGACAAGCTGGTCGTCGAGCTCAAGTACACCGACGGGCGTCGCCGGGTGATCTCGCAGGTGAAACGGGTCAGCAAGCCGGGCCGGCGGATCTATGCCAAGAAGGACAACCTGCCCAAGGTCCTCGGCGGTCTGGGCACAGCGGTCATCTCCACGTCGCGTGGCCTGATGACCGCCCGGGAAGCACAGCGACTGGGAGTGGGCGGCGAAGTCGTCTGCTTCGTGTGGTGACGCCATGTCGAGAATAGGAAGAGCACCCATTACCATTCCCGCCGGCGTCACGGTCGACATCGCAGGTAACAGCGTCACGGTCAAGGGCCCCAAAGGCCAACTGGCCATGGCTGTGCATCGCAACATGAAGATCGACATCGCCGACGGCGTCATGACGGTCGTCCGGCCCAACGATTCCGGGCCCAACCGGTCTCTGCACGGTCTCACCCGCACCTTGCTGGCCAACATGGTCACGGGGGTGACCACGGGTTTCCAGAAGAACCTGGAGATCCAGGGCGTGGGCTACAGAGCTTCCAAGAAGGGCAACGATCTGGAGATCCTGGTCGGATACTCGCATCCGGTCGTGGTGACGCCCCCGGAGAACATCGAGTTCGACGTGCCGGTCCCCACCCAGATCGTGGTCAAGGGCATCGACAAGCAACGGGTCGGCCAGGTGGCCGCCGACATCCGCTCCATCCGGCAGCCTGAGCCCTACAAAGGCAAAGGCATCCGGTACCAGGGCGAAGTCGTGCGACGCAAGGTCGGCAAGCGGGCTTAGTGAAGGCGTGGTAGGAGATGAGGCCACGCCGGGAGCCCACTGTGGGCGAGGCCGTGATGGCCGAGCGCGAGGGAAGGACAGAGCGAGTGGACGTAGCAGCGCTACGGGCGCGAACGAGGACACAGCATCTTGCCGTCCGGTACGTACCTGGCGGCGGCTTCGTCCCGAACCGCGCAAGTAGGTGAGGAAGAGGAACAAATGAATATTCAAGAGAGCAAGATACACACACGGAACCGGCGAAAGGTCCGCGTCCGCAGTAACGTACGGGGGACCGCTGAACGTCCCCGCCTGACCGTCTTCCGGTCCAACCGGGCGATGTGGGCTCAGGTCATCGACGATCGCAGCGGCCGCACCCTGGTGAGTGCCTCCACGGCCAACGTGACCGGCAAGGATCTGTCGAAGACCGACCAGGCTGCGAAAGTCGGCCAGATCCTCGCCGAGCGGGCGAAAGCCGCCGGAATCGAGCGTGTCGTCTTCGACCGCGGCCCATACCTGTATCACGGTCGAGTAAAAGCCCTCGCGGACGGAGCCCGCGAGGCCGGCCTGGACTTCTGAGGGAGAGAGAGGTAGCACTTTGGCGCAGATCAAGGCAGATACGCTGAACCTTCAGGAGAGCGTGATCCACATCAACCGCGTGGCCAAGGTCGTCAAAGGCGGCCGGCGCTTCTCGTTCACCGCTCTTGTAGCAGTGGGCGACGGCGAGAGCACCGTGGGAATCGGCTACGGCAAGGCCAAAGAGGTTCCGCTGGCCATCCAGAAGGCCATCGAGGATGCTCGCAAGAACCTGTTCGTCGTGCCGAAGCACGGCAGCACCATCACCCACGAAGTGCTCGGCCGCTATGGTGCCGGCAAGGTCCTGCTCCGTCCGGCGTCCGCCGGTACCGGCGTCATCGCCGGAGGGGGAGTGCGTGCCCTGCTGGAACTCGGCGGCGTCAAGGACGTCCTCACCAAGTGCCTGGGGACCACCAACCCCATCAACATGGTACGGGCGGCCGAAGCGGGCCTGCGCAGCCTGAAACGGCCGGAGGATATCGCTTTCCAGCGGGGCAAGACCGTCCGCGAGATCGTCGGCAAGGGCCCGGCCGAGTCCACCGAAGCGGCACCGGCCGCCGAGCCGGCCGGCACGTCGGCCGCCGAGGCCGAGCCGGCCGCCGATGACGCGGCCGCGTCAAGACCGGGAGCGTGACGGGATGCTGAAGATCACGCAGGTCAGAAGCCGTATCAACCGTAAGAAAGACCACAAGGCCACGCTCGATGCGCTGGGCATCAGCCGGATGGGCCAGACCGTGTATCACGAGGATACGCCTGCCATCAGGGGGATGATCCACAAGATCGAATACATGGTCGAAGTCGAAGTGGTCGACGTCGAGAACAGAGGATAGAGATGGCTGACGTCTTCCTGCATAACCTGAAACCGGATACGGGCTCCCGCCGCACCCGTAAGCGCGTTGGCCGGGGCGAGGGCTCCGGCCTGGGCAAGACGGCCGGCCGGGGTAACAAGGGCTCCAAACAGCGGTCGGGCGGCCAGATCTCGCCTCGTTACGAGGGCGGGCAGATGCCCCTGCACATGAGGCTGCCGAAGCTGCGCGGTCCTCTGGCCAAGACCGCTATGGCCATCGGTCCGTTCCGGACCTACACCACCCCCGTCAACCTCTCCCGGCTGGAAGGGTTCGCCCCCGGCGAGGTCGTTTCGCCGGAGACCCTTCTGGAACGAGGCATCATCAAGAAACTGGACGAACGGGTCAAGATCCTGGCGGGCGGGGAGCTCAAGGCTGCGCTGACCATCAAGGCCCACGCTTTCAGTGCGGCCGCGCTCGTCAAGATCGAAGCCGCCGGTGGCACGGCGGAAGTCATCTGAGAACGAGGGGTACTCGAGTGCACCAACCTGAGTCGCGTACCAATGAGGTGACAGCCTGATGTGGCAATCCTTCCTCAATGCCTGGAAGCTCCCGGATCTCCGCAAGAAGCTGCTCTTCACGGCCATGATCATCGCGGTATACCGCTTGGGCTGCTATATCCCGGTGCCTGGCGTGGACACGAACGCCGTCGCGAACGCGTTCGGTCAGAATGCCGGTGGGGTTTTCGACTTCTACAACCTGTTCACGGGTGGCGGTCTCCAGCGCGTGGCCATCTTCGCGCTCGGCATCATGCCGTACATCACGGCTGCGATCATCATGCAGCTTCTCACCATGGTGATCCCTCGCCTGGAAGCGCTCATGAAGGAAGGCGAGTCGGGTCAGAAGAAGGTCAATCAGTACACCCGTTACTTCACGGTGATCCTGGCCCTGCTCGAGTCCATTGGCTTCGTCTTCCTGTTCGATAGGCAGTACGGGGCGTTCGCTCAAGTGGGCGGACTGACGCCCCTGCGTTTCTTCCTGGTGGTCCTGACCTTGACCGTGGGTACGGCGCTCATCATGTGGCTGGGTGAGCTCATCACGCAGCGCGGCATCGGTAACGGTATCTCGCTCATGATCTTCGCGAGCATCGTGTCCCGGCTTCCCGGCGGTCTCCAGAGGTTGTTCAACCTCAACCCCGGCTACTGGGTACTCATGGGCGTTGTCTCGGTGCTCGTCGTGGCGTTCGTCATCTACGTCACGGAGGGCCAGCGTCGGATTCCGGTGCAGTACGCGAAGAGGGTGGTGGGACGGAAGGTGTACGGGGGGCAGAGCACCTATCTGCCGCTCCGCATCAACATGGCCGGGGTCATCCCGGTGATCTTCGCCTCGTCGGTGCTCCTGTTCCCGGTGACCATCGGCCAGATGATTGGCGGTTGGGCGGAGAAGGTGGCCCAGGCCATCGGTCCCAACTCCTGGTGGTATATCGCCGTGGAGGTGCTGCTCATCGTCGCCTTCACCTACTTCTACACCGCGGTGCAGTTCAACCCCATCGATCAGGCGGACAACCTGAAGAAGTACGGCGGCTTCATCCCGGGCATCCGGCCCGGACGGCCGACTGCCGCCTACCTCGACCGGGTGCTTACCCGCATTACGCTGCCGGGATCGCTGTTCCTGGCCGCCATCGTTCTGCTACCCACCGCGCTCATCAAGGGCGTGGGTGTGCCGTTCTACTTCGGCGGTACCTCGCTCCTGATCGTCATCGGGGTGGCGCTCGACACCATGAAGCAGGTGGAATCGCAGTTG
>CAZWAR010000070.1:4813-16061 GCA_964631965.1 uncultured Gaiellales bacterium | reverse complement strand
GGCGACAACGCCATGGAAGCGGTGGCCTTCGCCAAGGAAGCGGTAGGGGTGGCCTAGCAGCATGGTATCGGGCGGGGTATCCTAGACTCCGTAGTGCAGGGGGGAGAGTTTGTGGTAGATCGGGCGTGGTCACAGCTGTCCGCCGACGAGAAGCTGGAACAGCGGCTTGCGGCGTTCCTCGAGCCTGGGCTCGAGTTCGTGAGCACGGAGGCGGGCGAGGCCTACCGGGCGCGCGCCGCCCGGCTGAAGAACGCGTTTCTTCTGGAAGGTGAACCGGACCGGGTGCCGGTGTCGGTGCTCACCGGGTACTATCCCGCGACCCGCTATGGGCTCACCCCGTACGATGTCACCCAGGACTACGACAAGGCGGCGGAGGCCTGGCTCAAGTGCAACCTGGAACTGCAGGCCGACTCCCTCATGGCCCCCGTGTTCGCAGCCATTCCCGGCCGGGCGTACGAAGCCCTCGACGTCAAGATCCTCAACTGGCCGGGCCACGGCGTGGCCAAAGAGGCCAGCTTCCAGTACAACGAGAAGGAGTGGATGCACGACGATGAGTACGACCTGCTCATCGACGATCCCACCGACTACCTCCTCCACCACTACCTCCCCCGGGTCGCCGAAGGCCTGAGCGGCTTCGCCAAGCTGGCCTCGCCTCTCGACATGGTGGAAATCGTCGGCGGACCGCCCTGGATGATGCGCTGGGCCGATCCCGACGTGCAGGCCAGCCTGGAGAAGTTGACGGCAGCCGGCCGGGAGTGCCAGGCGTGGGGTGGCGCCATATACCCACTGCTCGGTCGTCTTGTGGCCGAGGGCTTCCCGGGCCCGTTCTCCCAGATGTCGCTCGCCCCGTTCGATTTCATCGGCGACACCTTGCGCGGAACGCGCGGCGTGATCATGGATATGTTCCGGCAGCCAGACGCGCTGCTCGAGGCCTGCGACCGGCTCGCCCCGGTCTGCGTGAAGTGGGTCACGCGTCGCACCACCCCGTTCACGCCTCCGCTGGTCTTCATCCCGCTGCATAAGGGCGCGGACGCCTTCATGAGTGTGGAGCAGTTCGAGAAGTTCTACTGGCCGAGCCTGAAGAAGGTCATCGAGGGTCTCGTGGAGGGGGGCTTCATCCCCTACCTTTTCGCAGAGGGAGCGTACGGGACGCGGCTCGAGAGCATCACCGACATGCCCAAGGGCCGTACCGTGTGGCAGTTCGACCACACGGACATGAAGAAGGCGAAGCGGATCTTGGGCGGCACAGCGTGCATCCAGGGGAACGTCCCCCTACCTATGCTGCAATTGGGCACGGCGGAAGAGGTCAGAGCCTACAGCCTGGACCTCATCGAGAGCATCGGTCCAGGAGGCGGATTCATCCTGGATGTAGGGGCCGTCGTGGACGACGCCAAGCCGGGCAACGTCGAGGCGATGATCCAGGCGGCGAAAGACAGCGCCAAGTAACCACATACCGCGGAAGAGTTGGGGGAAGCCAGATGGCCGAAAAAGCGTGGAACGATATGACCGCCGCCGAAAAGCGCGCCTGGCGTATCGACAAGTGGCGCAATCCGGACGTCCCCTGGGAGAGCCCCGAGGCTGAGGCGGCCTACAAGGCGCGGTGCGACCGACTCATCGCGTGCTGGGAGCTACGCGAGCCCGACCGCGTGCCCGTCAATGTCAACGCCGGCTGGTGGCCGGTCGCGCGGGCCGGTCTCACCCCGTACGAGGCCATGAACGGCAAGGCTGCCGAAGCCATGAAGGCGTGGACCGACTTCAACGTGGCGTTCCAGCCCGACGCTATGGTGAGCCCGGTCCTCTACACCACCCCCGGATCGGTCTTCGAGAGCATCGACTACAAGCTCTACTCGTGGCCGGGCCACGGCGTGGCGAAAGAGGCCAGCTACCAGTACAACGAGAAGGAATGGATGCTCCCCGAGGAGTACGACCATCTCATCTCCGATCCGTCGGATTACATGTTGCGGGTCTTCTTGCCACGGACGGTAAGCGCCTTTGCAGGATTCGCTCAGACCACGTCCCTGCTCGACTATATCGAGCTGCCCTTTGTGGCCAACCAGGTAGGCGGCTGGGGTACCCCCGAGATGGCCGAGGGCTTGGCCAAACTGGCATCGGCGGCCAAAGCTGTGGCCGACTGGCGCGGGGTAATGTTCCCGACCCTGGGCAAGCTCACGGCGATGGGTTGGCCCAGCTACTTCGGCGGCGCGAGCAAGGCTCCGTTCGACATCCTAGGCGACACCATGCGCGGTACACGCGAGATGATCATCGACATGTACCGGCGGCCGGAGAAGGTCATCGCGGCCTGTGAACGGCTGGTGCCGGTGGCTATCGACTGGGCCCTCAAACGCCCGGGTGGGATCGTGACGCCGGTGGTGTTCCTGCCGCTTCACAAGGGCGCGGACGGCTTCATGAACGACGAGCAGTTCAAGACGTTCTACTGGCCGACACTGCGGGCCGTCCTGCTCGGTCTCATCGAGGAAGGATGTGTACCGTTCCTGTTCGCCGAGGGCCGTTACGGCTCCCGCCTCGAAGCCATCATGGACCTGCCGAAGGGCTCCACCGTGTGGCTTTTCGATCAAACCGACATGGCCAAGGCCAAACAGACGATCGGCCAGGTGGCCTGCATTCAGGGGAATGTACCGCTCTCGCTGATCTATGCGGGGTCCGCCGATGAGACGGCCGCGTACGTGAGGAACCTCATCGACGTGGCAGGGAACGGGGGCGGCTATATCGTGGATATCGGCGCTGTGGCCGACGGCGGCAAAGACGAGAACCTTCGGGCGATGGTCGATACCGTGATGGAATACGGCCGGTATTGAGGTAAGGAGGCAGCTTCGGGGAAACGAGTGTTCTGGTTGGGGCTCCGATCGGGCGCCGAGTCGAAGGAAAACGCGGCGTTTTCGTGAGTAGAGTAAAGGCGTTCAAACAAGGTCAGCAACATGGAGGGAGGGCCATACGATGACGGACGAACCTCGGGAAGAAGGTACAGTCCAGAGAAAGGTCAGCCGGCGTGAGTTCCTGAAACTCGCCGGGTTGGCAGGCGGTACGGTGGCGGCGGCGGGCAGCCTAGGCGGCCTCCTCGCTGCGTGCGGCAGCGAGGAAACCACAACGACGGGCGCGACCACGGCCACCACGGCCGGTGGCGGCATGACAACGACTACGGCGGCAGGCGGGGCCACGACCACTGCGGTCTCCACGGGCGTGGAACCCCCGGCCCAGGACAAGATCACAATCGGGGCGGCGCGGCCGATCTCGGGCGTGAACGCAGTCTTCGAGCAGGCGCACTTCGGCCCCGCATACAAGATGTGGGTGAAGGAGCTCAACGACGCCGGCGGTCTGGAGGTTGCCGGGAAGAAACTGCCCATCGAGATGAAGGTCTACGACGACCAGAGCGACCTCGACACCAGCCTGCGGCTCCAGACCCAGCTCATGGAGCAGGACAAGGTCGACTTCATGTTCGCGCCGTGCAGCACCGCGTTCCTGTTCGCGTCGGCGGCGCTCCAGAACGACCACGGCTACATCTTCTTGAGCGCCGAGGGCGGCGCCACCACCCTGGGCAAGCAGTTGCAGGAAGGCAAGTTCCCCTGGGTGTTCCAGTTCCTCAACTATTCCGACCACAACCAGATGCCGGTGATGGGCCTACTGTGCGAGGAGTTGGGCATCAAGACCATGTCCTCCATGTACATCGACGACCTGCACGGCATCGAATACAGCAGCCAGGCGGCCATATTCCTCGCCACCGCCGGTGTCGAGATCAAGAGCCAGACCGCGGTCCCGCCGGGCATCAAGGACGTGAGCAGCATCGTCAAGAAGATCCAGGGGGAGAATCCGGACCTGGTGTGCTCGTTCCAGTACCCGCCGGAGAACATCCTCACGTACAACACGATGATGCAGCTGAACTACAACCCGCCGGCCATTCTGGGCGGTCCGGGTACCTCCACCCAGTCCATCTACGACATCTGGCAGGGTGGGCTCGACGGCATCATGTTCGAAGGCGCGTGGAGCCCGGCGCAGAGCCCGGAGGTCGACGCGTGGTACAAGCAGCTCTCCGATTTCGTTGGCGGCAAAGAGAACGTCGACTTCTGGGGAGCGCTTATCTACAGGGCCGAGCTGCAGTTCTTCCAGCAGGCCATCCAGCAGGCCCAGACTCTGGACCGGGCGAAGGTCGCGGAGGTCATGCGTATATCGCACTTCAAGACGCTCATGTCCGACGACACCTTCTTCGACATTTCCCAGATCCTCAACAACTCGTGCTACGCCGGCCAGATCGGCCAGTGGCAGAACGGGTTCCCGCAGGTCATCGACAAAGACAAACGGACCGCGAAGACGATCTGGTACCCGAAACCCACCTGGGCGGACGCCCCGGCGATGGGCACGAGCAGCACCACCTAGCCTTCTGCGTCAGGTTGCCGGAGGTCTTGAGGCAGTCTTCGAATCGAACCGGTCACCGGGGGCGGGCATCCGCCCCCGGTGACTTACAGGTGTAGTCACACAAAGGACATTGGATGGTTGCAGTCAGGGACATCATCATCACAGGGCTGTTGCTCGGAGGTATTTTCGCTCTGGTCTCCGTGGGCCTGAGTCTTCAGTATGGCGTGGCTCGCGTACTCAACGTGTCTCACGGCGAGTTCATCATGCTGGGGTCGTTTCTTACCTTCTGGCTGTTCGGCAGCGTCAACCTCAACCCGCTGGTGTCCCTGGTCATCAGCGCTGTGCTCATCTTCGTCATCGGGTGGTTCTTGCACACGGTGCTCTTCCGGCGCCTCATGAAAACCGCTCCCTCACTTGATGTGTTCGAAGGCACCTCGATGCTGGCGTCGTTCGGACTTCTGTACGTGGTGCAGAACATCGCCCGCCTCATCTGGGGTTCGCAGACGCACCAGGTGCTCTTCCTGAGCCAGACTGTCACCGGGGCGCAGATTCCGCTGAACCGCCTGGTCTCCCTTGGCGTCGTCGTTGTCATCGGCGCCGTCTTCTACGTCTGGCTGGCCCGTACCCGCATGGGCAAGGCCATCCGCGCCTCTGCACAAGACCCGACCACGGCAGGGTTGATGGGTGTGAACATCAACAGCGTGTTGGCCATCTGCTTCGGCTTGGGTCTGGCCATGGCCGGCATCGCCGGCACTCTCATCAGCACCGTCTATGCGATCCAGACCAATATGGGGCTGCAGTACACCGTGATCGCGATGATCGTGGTGGTGCTCGGAGGGCTGGGCAGCATCACCGGGGCCATGATCGGTGGGGTTATCCTGGGGGTCGTGTCGCAGATCGTCACGTACTATCAGCCGACGATGACCTTCATCGCCTACTACGCGATCATCATCCTGCTGCTGCTGGTAAGGCCTAAAGGGATCATGGGTAAGTAGCTATGAAAGACACCATCTCACTCAAGACAAAATCGGGCTTTGCAGGCTTCGGGACCGGCAGAATCGTCAGCCTGATCGTTCTGGCGGCCATCTTCGTGGTGCTCGCGCTGCTTCCCACCTTCTACGACGGATACTGGATCACGAAGATCACCGACATCCTCAGGTACGCGGTCCTGACCGTGGGCTGGGTGATCTTCTCCGGTCCCACGGGGTACATGTCCCTCGCCACGGCCGCCTTCTTCGGCCTGGGCTTCTACATCGCAGCCGTCTTCAACGGCCCGCTGCCCTTCATAGGGGTCGTGATCGTCGCCGGCGGCATCGCTTTCGTGGTGGCTCTCCTGGTGGGCGCGCTGACCCTTCGGCTCCGGGGTGTGTACTTCACAATCTTCAGCTTCGCTCTGGTACTGCTTGTCCAAAATGTGGTGCTCGAAGTCGAGCGCCTGGTGACCGGGACCCGCGGGCGTTTCGTCGAGCAGACAAGCGCGAACGTAGCCTACTGGGCCATGTTCATCGTCTTCGTGTTGACTATCGCGTCCGCGGTTCTCATCCGGCGGTCCCGCTATGGGTTGGCGCTGCAGAGTATCGGTGAGTACGAGGAGGCGGCGGCTCACAGCGGGATCAACGTCGTCTGGACTAAAGTCACCATCTTCGCCGTGGGCTCCCTCTTCATGGGGATGGCGGGAGCCATCATCGCCACCCGCCGCTCGTACATCGACCCGGGGATCGCGTTCAACCTGAACACATCCTTCCTGCCGGTACTCATGGCCATGTTCGGGGGGATGGGCAACCTGATCGGTCCCGTGATCGGGGCTACGGTCTTCACTCTGCTCGGGGACTATCTCCTGACCTCGATCCCCGATCTGTTCATGCTCATCTTCGGGGTCGTACTCATCCTGGCCATTCTGTTCATGCCCAACGGGATCATCGGTGTGGCCCAGCAGGCGTGGCGCGCCATCCGAGGAGATCGCGGTGCACCCGCAGAACCTGCGACCGGAGGAGGTGACCATGCATCTGCTTGAAGGTGAGAACGTCAGCAAGCATTTCGGTGGCCTCGCTGCCGTGTCGGAGGTCGACTTCCACGTCGACGAGGGAGAGATCCTCGGACTCATCGGGCCAAACGGCGCGGGTAAGACCACCCTCTTCAACGTGATTTCCGCGGCTCTGAAACCGAAGCCGGGAAGGATCCTCTTCAAAGGTAAGGACATCACCCCCCTGCCGGCCTACAAGATCTGCCGGTTGGGAATCGCCCGGACCTTCCAGACCGTCAAGATCTTCCCGCACGTTCCGGTGGTGAAGAACGTCATGGTGGGCGCCCTCTTCGGGACGGCAGGTCACGTGAGTTCCTCGGAAGCCACGAAAAAGGCGGAAGAAGCCATCGAATTTGTGGATCTGACGCCGTTGCGCAACACGCCGGCCGGCGACCTCACCCTTGCTCAGCAGAAGCGGCTGGAGGTCGCGCGAGCCCTCGCCAGCGATCCGGAACTCCTGCTTCTCGACGAACTCATGGCCGGTCTCACCAGGACCGAGGTGACGGAGGCCATGGGCGACATCAAGCAACTCCGGGACCGCGGGGTCACGGTCATCATGATCGAGCACCTGATGCAGGCGATCATGGGGATCAGCGATCGGATCATCGTCCTCGACTACGGCAAGAAGATAGCCGAGGGCACGCCGCAGGAAGTGGCCAACAACCCGAAGGTGATCGAAGTCTATCTTGGGGAAGAGTGCGATGTTGCAAGTTGAGAACTTAAGCACAGGGTATGGGAGAACCCAGGTCCTCTGGGACTTCTCCCTGAACGTCGATGAAGGCGAGTTCGTTGCCTTGGTCGGCGCCAACGGCGCAGGCAAGACCACCCTCCTCAAGACGATCTCCGGGGTTCTCCGGCCGTGGAGCGGCACCGTGTCCTTCGACGGCCACCGGATCGACACAATGGATCCCAACAAGATTGTTTCCCTGGGCCTTTCCCACATCCCCGAGAGCCGGAAGCTGTTCACGGATATGTCCATCCGGGAGAACCTCGAGATGGGCGCATACCCGCACCGTTCCTGGAAGCAGCGTCAGCAGACGATGGAGGAAGTGTTCGAACTCTTCCCGCGTCTCAAGGAGAGGGCGAGTCAGGTGGCCCGTACGCTGAGCGGTGGTGAGCAGCAGATGCTGGCCATGGGCCGCGGGCTCATGTCCCGTCCGCGCATGGTCATCGTGGACGAACCCTCCAACGGGTTGGCCCCGAAGGTCGTGACCGAGGTGTTCGAGATCCTCCAGTCGATGCGGAAAACGGGGATCACCATCCTTCTGGTGGAGCAGAACGTGCGGCAGACCCTGCAGATCGCCGACCGGGCCTACGTGCTCGAGAACGGGCACCTGGCCCTCCAAGGTGTGTGCTCCGTGCTGCGTGAGAGCGACCACGTGCGGAAGGCCTATCTCGGCATGTAATCCTCGCTCCGGTTCCGCACGTCGGAACCGGTTCCACTGAACGGTATAACGGCCGCCCCTTGCGGGGTGGCCGTTTGCTTGCCGGCGCAGGCCTCGCTACCGTATTAATGAACAAGCGCTCACTCAATAAGGACGTAGGTCCAGCGGAGAGCGGGCGCGCAAGGGCTACAGGTAACAAGAAGGGGGCCGCTATGGCGGAGGAGAGAGCTGTTAGCCGTCGTGAATTCCTCAAGGTGGCAGGCGTGGCAGGGGCCGCACTCGGAGCCGTCGGCGGGCTGGGTGGCTTACTCGCAGCCTGTGGAGGCGAAGAGACAACGACCACCGCCGCCGAGACGGCGACCACCACTATGGACGGCGGTGGGACCGATACCACGGCGGGTGCATCGACGACCGTCGATACGTCGGCGGAGTCGGGGCGCGATCTGAAGATCGGGCTCGTGGAGCCCAAGACCGGTGCATTGGCCGCGTTCGCCCTCGCCGACGACTGGTACATAGGCTGGGCGAACGACGCTCTCAAGGACGGGATTGTCGGCGGGGACGGCAAGAAACACATCGTCAAGATCCTCACCGCCGACAGCCAGTCCGATTCGAACCGCGCTTCGCAGGTCGCCGGCGACCTCATGCTCAACGACCAGGTGGATCTGGTCATGGCCTCCGGCAGCCCGGACACTGTGGTACCCGTGGCCGATCAGTGCGAGACGAATGGAGTGATCGGTCTGTTCAACTTCAGCCCCTGGCAGGCGGTTTTCGGCACGGATGTCGAGCGGAAGTGGAGTTGGGGCTGCATGCTTGGCTCCGAGCAGACCATCGCCGATTTCACCGTGGCCTTCGACGCCATCCCCAACAACAAGAAGGTGGGGATGCTCTTCGCGAACGACGCCGACGCTGCGGCGTGGATGGCGCCAGACGCGGCGCCGGCCGTGTTCGAGCAGAAGGGCTTCACTCTGGTGGTGCCGACCTACTACAACGAGGGTTCGGAGGATTTCACCGCCCAGATCAGCATGTACAAGAAAGAGGGCGTCGACATCATATGCGGCACCAACAACCCGCCCTCGTTTGTGAACTTCGTCAACCAGGCGCTTCAGCAAGGGTTGCGGCCCAAGATCATGAGCTCCGGCAAGGCCCTGCTCTTCCCGCAGGTGCCCGAAGCTCTGGCCAGCGGCTGCTACAACTTCATTGGCGAGATGAGCTGGAGCCCAGACTGGCCGTTCAAGGACTCGCTCACCGGCAAAACCTGCAAAGGAATGGGCGACGACTTCGAGGCCAAGATGGACATGCAATGGCAGCAGACCATCGGGCAGTACTCAAAGATCGAGTGGGCGGTCGACCTGTTCAAACGCGCGCCGAACCCCGAGGACAAGGAAAGCGTCCTGTCGGTCATCCCGGCCACGAAGCTCGATACCGTCAACGGACTCGTCGACTTCACTCAGCCGGTCGATCCCAACGGAAAGCACAACGTGCCCAACAATGTGAGGCCGGTCTACGCTGGCGCCCAGTGGGTGAAGGGCACCGGCGAGTGGCCATTCGATTTTGTCGAGATCAGTAATGCCGCAGCGCCCGGCACCGAGGTGGCGGCGGAGCCTGAGCCGATGACGTACCTGTAGCGACGACGATCGCGGGGCGGAGGCCGCGACGCGGCGGCCTCCGCCCCGTTCCATAACCTCCTGTAATGGGACACGGGAGGAAGAACAATAGTCCGCGCATGCGACTCCTGGAGCCGCCCGCCTACCCCTTCCCGTTGACGCCTGCATAACCCGCAGGTATAGTCTCCCTATGCCGAGCGTCCGCTCAACAAGCGGTGTGTTCGCTCTCAGCGTTGGGGGATGTCTACGGCGCTGCCATCGTCCAACAAAGAACGGAGGGGGTATCGCATGGCAGAAGATAGAGCCGTAAGCCGTCGCGAGTTTCTGAAGCTGGCCGGTGTGGCAGGGGCTACCATCGGCGCGGCGGGTGGTCTCGGTGGGATCCTCGCGGCCTGCGGCAGCGAAGAATCCACCACGACGACCGCTGGCCCCGCCACGACGGCGGGCCCAGCCACGACGGCAGGTGTTACCACCACTGCCGGTCCGACGACCACGGTGGCTGCCGGTCCGGAACAGGGCCGGGCTATCAAGCTCGGGGTCGTCTCACCGAAGACCGGGAACTTCTCGGTGTTCGCCATCGCAGACGACTGGTCGTTCGGTCACTTCAACACTGCTCTCAAGGACGGCGTCATCACCGGTGATGGCAAGCTCCGCATGTTCGAACTGGACGTCAAGGACAGCCAGTCGACCACCGACCGCGCGTCCCAGGTGGCCGCCGACCTGGTGCAGAATGACAACGTCGACATGCTCCTGGCTTCGGGCACCCCGGACACCGCCAACCCGACCGCCGACCAAGGGGAAGCCCTCGGTTGCCCGGTCCTGCTGAGCTTCGCCCCGTGGCAGGCTCTCTTCTTCGATCCCACCGGCAAGGCGCGGGAGTTCAAGTGGGTCTACGGCAACATGCTGGGCTCCGAGGAGACCATCGCCTCCTTCACCGACGCCTTCGAGACCAGCGGCGTCGAGACGAACAAGAAGGTCGGCATGCTCTTCCAGAACGACGCCGACTACAAAGGCTGGATGGATCCGAGCGCGGCGCCCAAGGTGTTCGCCGAGAAGGGCTACACCCTGGTAGTGCCGGATCCCTACCAGATCCCGGCGGAGGACTTCACCTCGCAGATCAGCAAGTTCAAGAGTGAGGGTTGCGAGATCATCTGCGGCACCAACGACCCGCCGTGGTTCTCGAACTTCCTCAGCCAGGCCCTGCAGCAGGACTACAAACCCAAGTTCATCAGCTCGGGCAAGGCCCTCATCTTCCCGGAAGCCGTGATGTCGTATCCCAACCAGGGCATCGGTCTCATCGGCGAATGCGCCTGGCACCCGATCTGGAAGATCAAGGACACCCTCGATCCGACGATGGACTCCGAGAGCCTCGCCGCGGACTTCGAGGCCAAGACCGGCCAGCAGTGGACCGCATCTATCGGCTGCTACGGCAAGCTCGAGTGGGCCGTCGATGTTTACAAGCGGGCCACGAACCCGGAAGACAAGGAATCCGTCCTCGAGGCCATCAAGACCACGAAAGGCGACTTCCAGCAGGGCCACATCGACTTCACCGAGCCCGTGGACCCGAACGGTTTCCATCCCATCGCCAACAACTACAAGCCGTATATCGGTGCGCAGCAGTGGGTGAAGGGCACGAAGTACGCTGTCGAGCCCATTCAGGTCAGCAATGCCTGCTCTCCGGGCACGACGGTTCAGGGTACGGCCGTGCCGATGGTCTATTCCTAAGAATTAGCGCACGGCAAGGATGTCCGTCCGGGTCCGGACGGCTCCTCAAAGCCCATCCGGCGGGGGGCGGGGAACAGGTTACCCGCCCCCCCCGCGGTTTTAGGCACTGTGCCCGGGGGGGGGGGGGTGTGAACACAACCCCG
>CAZWAR010000070.1:0-4803 GCA_964631965.1 uncultured Gaiellales bacterium | reverse complement strand
GATTTGGGGCCGGGCATGGTGGCCCGGCGGGGGCGGGCGGCCCCCCCAACGCCCACCGGGGGGGGGCGGGGTCCCTGGTACCCGGCCCCCGCCTCTGTTTCCGGCACTGTCCCAGTGGGAGCGGCGTTGACACCACTTCCGCGCCCCGGGTATAGTCGAGAGACAGTTACCGAGCGCTTGCTCAATAACGCTGGATCGGAGGCCCTCATGGCAGGTGAGTTGGAGCGGCTCAAGGCCCAGACCGTGATCGTCGGCAGCGGGCCGGGAGGGGCCACCGTCGCCCGCGAACTGGTGCGCAGAGGCAAAGAGGTCCTCATTCTCGAGGAGGGGGCCTACCACAAGCCCGTCGGCAGTTGGCTGACGATGCTCAAGATGCTCGACCACATGGGTAACTTCGCCTCGATCGAGGGCACCCAGATGGTGAGACTGCTGACCGTCGGCGGCAGCACGGTGAGCTTCTGCGGCGTCGCCTACCAACCGCCTGCCTGGCTCAAGGGAAGGCACGGAATCGACATCGAACCGTATCTCGAGGAACTCAGAACGGAACTCGACCTGTCTCCGCTGCCGGACAACCTCGTCGGTGACGGCGCGAGCCGGATCATGGCCGCCGCGCGGGAAGAGGGCCTGGACTGGAGGCCGCTCCCGCACTTCCTCGATCCCGCAAAATGCGACCTCTCCTGTCCGAAGTGCATGATCGGCTGCGCCAAGGGGGCCAAGTGGACCGCCCGGGAATTCGTGGAGGAAGCGGTGGCCGGAGGCGCCAGGCTGAAGACGCGAGCGAAGGTGGAGCAGGTCCTCTACGACGGGGGCACGGTCACCGGCGTGCGCGGGGTTTCCGCATCGGGGCCCTTCGCGGTGGAGGCAGAACGGGTTATCGTAGCCGGTGGGGGGCTGGGCACCCCCATGTTGCTGCAGGCATCGGGCTTCAAGGAGGCCGGGAGAAACGGCTTCTTCATCGACCCGCTGCAGCTGACCACTGGCATCTCCAACGGGAAGGGTTCTTCGAAAGACATCCCCATGAGCTGCGGCACTCTGGAGATGCAGGACGAAGGGATCATCATGACGGACGTGGTCGATCCCTGGCCCCTCTACTTCTTCGGTCTCATGATGGGCGGCCCCCGGAAGGCGC
This sequence comes from uncultured Gaiellales bacterium, assembly GCA_964631965.1. GTDB lineage: Bacteria > Actinomycetota > Thermoleophilia > RBG-16-64-13 > RBG-16-64-13 > CAIQPS01. Next base: position 3,674 of record CAZWAR010000070.1, on the reverse strand, counting down.
GCTTCTTCACCGGCTATCCCCGGACCTTGGGGATCATGACCAAATCCCGTGACGCCCTCACCGGCTCCATCATGTCCGACGGCAAGGTATCGAAGCCCTTGGGCAGCCCGGAACTCGATCTGCTTGCCAAGGGGCGGGAGATAGCCACCCGCGTGCTTGTGCGGGCCGGGTGCGACCCGAGCACCATCCTATCGGCCCCGCCGAGAGGAGCCCACCCGGGCGGCACCGTCCGTATCGACGATTTCCTCGACCGCGATCTTCAGACTCCGATCACGGGGCTCTACGTCTGTGACTCCAGCGTGATCCCGGAGCCCATGGGTCTGCCGCCGGTGATGATGATCATCGGCCTGGCCAAGCGGCTCGTGAACGAGCGACTCGAGAAAGGCGCCTGACATGGCGGGCTACGAAGCGCTGCTCCAGCCCCTCCAGATTGGGAAGCTGAGGGCAAAGAACCGCGTCGAGGCGGCGCCGACGCTCCTCTGTATCGCCAACGCCGACCAGTCGGTGACGCCCGACATCGTGGAGTTCTACCGAGTACAGGCCAAGGGGGGCGCGGGGCTCATCACCGTCATGGAGACAGCCATCGATGCCGACCGGGCCATCACTCAGCCCACTCAGCTCAACCTTGGCAACGACTTCTACATCCCGGCCCTGACGTCGATCGCGGAAGTGATCAAGGACGGGGGGGCAATCGCCTCCATCCAGCTCAACCACGGTGGTCGCCAGGCGGTGAGCTGGCTGAACGGCGGCCGCAACCCCATCGGGCCCTCGCACATGGTGGGCGTCTTCACCGAAGACCGGCGCCGCGGCGAGCAGGTGGTCGAGGAGATGACCCTCGAGATGATCGACGAGGTCATCGACCACTTCGCGGCCGCGGCGTTCCGGGCCAAGACCGCCGGATTCGACATGGTCATGGTCCATGCCGGGCACGGCTGGCTCATATCCCAGTTCGTGTCGCCGGCGGTGAACTCGCGAACCGACGAGTACGGGGGCAGCCTGGAGAACCGCTGCCGCTTCGGCGTCCGGGTGATCGAGGCCATCCGGGAGCGCTGCGGCGCCGACTTCCCCATAGAGTGGCGCATCAGCGCCAGCGACCTCGTGGAGGGCGGCCTGGAGATCGAGGACGCCATCAAGTATGCACTGATCATGCAGGGCAAAGTCGACCTGCTACAGGTATCGGCCGGTACGATAGGGGTACCGCACACCTACCCGTACACTCATCCCTCCACCTACCTGCCGCACGGCGAGAACCTGGAGCGGGCGGCGGAGATCAAGAACGCGGTGGGCGGCGTCCCGGTCGGGGTGGTCGGGGCCATCATGGACCTGGACGAAGCGGAGGAATGGGTCGCCGAGGGAAGGGTGGACTTCGTAGCCCTCTGCCGCGCCCTCGTCGCAGACCCAGCCTTGCCGAAAAAGACGTTCCGGGGGCGCAAGGAGGAGGCCATCCCCTGCATCCGCTGCAATTCCTGTCTTATCCGGGGGGCGCACAGCCTGCCGGTGCGCTGCACCGTCAACCCGATGGCTGTGCGGGAGTACTACTACCGCTCCCTACCCAGACTGGCCGCCGAAAAGAGGAAGGTGGTGGTCGTGGGTGGAGGTCCAGCGGGCATGGAAGCGGCACTGACCGCCTCTGCGCGAGGACATGACGTGACTCTCTTTGAGAAGGAACTCAGCCTGGGTGGCAACCTGCTTGCTTCCGCCGGGCCGGACTTCAAAGCCGACTGGAAGCGGTTCAGGGATTATCTGCTGCGGCAAATGGCGTCCTCAAAGGTCGGGGTCCGCCTGGGAGTGGCAGGGGCGCCTGCGGCCGTGGAAGCGGAACGGCCCGATTGCGTCATCGTGGCGGTCGGAGCGGAGCCGGTGGTTCCGGATGTGCAGGGCGTTCGGAGAGAGAACGTGTTCCTGGCGGCCGACGTCCTGAGGGGGGCGACGGTGCCGGGTTCCACTGTGGTGGTGGCCGGAGACGGCGGCATGGGGATGGAAGCCGCCCTCGTACTGGCCCGTCAGGGTAAGCGAGTGGCCGTCGTTGCTCTGCCGGGAGGTTCCGGGGGGGATACGACGGTGAACTTCGTGGACATCGTGGTGCTACAGGACTACCTGGACGAGTTCGGCATTCGGCCACGTAGCAGCCAGGTGCTGACGGCTATCACCGGTGGAAAAGCCGTGGTGCGCGACGAAGCCGGTGGGGAGGAGGAACTGCCTGCGGACGCCGTGGTGCTGGCTCCATCGCTACGGTCTCGTACCGGTGTGGTGGATGCTCTCCGCGATACGGCTGAAGAGGTCTATGTGGTCGGGGACTGTCGGGCGCCGCGCATCCTCTTCAACGCGATACACGAGGCGTTCGAGGCGGCCCTCGAGATCTAGCGCAGCCCCGGCGGGCGGGGCAGAGGACCGCGGGGGCGAGACCGCGGTGCTAAGACCGACAGTGGGGCGTCAGTCAGCCACGGGCGCAGGCACTGATGTCGACGGCGGGTTGGCTGCCGCCGCGTCGGCGAGCACCAGGTTGAGGATGTGGGCGGAATGCCCGTCTTCCAGGTATTCGCGCAGCCCCATCATGCAGGCGATGTTCTCGGCCCAGAGGACCGTGTAGAAGCCCCAGGCCAGGCGGTCGGCATCCACATCCGCCCGGATCGTGCCCTTGTCTTTCCCGTCCTCGATGATCTTCTTGAGGCGTTGGTACGCGGCCCTGTGGGTGTCGGCCACGGCGTCGCGAATACCCATCTGCGGGCCGGCCGCGATGAACTCGAACCACGGATAGGCCATCAGCCCGCGTTCCGCGCGCATCTGTTCCGAGTGGGCGCACTCGATGTTGCGCAGCCGGGATAGGGCGTCAGGTCCGTCCGTGCTGTCGATGAGGCCGTACATCTCGTTGAGGATGGATTCGAGGGCGGCGAGCAGCATCTCTTTGCGGCTGCTGAAGTACACGTAGAGCGTACCTTCGGAGACGTCGGCGGCCCTGGCGATGCGGGCGATGGTCGCCTCCGGCACACCGTATTCGGCTACAACGTTGAGGACTGCCTCGACGATCTGTTCCCGCCTTTCCTCGGGCGGTAGTCTGCGTACGCGTGCCTGCCGGGCCACCTTCTCGCTCCTCGATCCCCTGTTGACATTCGAAAGCTTCCACCAGTATAGTACACGTTATTGAGCAGCTGCTCAATAATGAACGGGATACCTATCGGCTGCGCTACAGAATACGCGGATTGGAGGGAACGTGGCAGAGGCGGTCAAGAACAACGCATCCCAGCCCATCTACGAGGTCATCGTGGATCGGGACGTGATGATCCCGGTGCGTGATGGGGTCAGGCTTGCCGTGGACATCTATCGCCCGGACGCTCCGGGCAAGTTCCCGGTCCTGCTCACGCAGTCGGCGTACGGCAAAGACACCCAGATGTTCGAAACCCCCCCGCAGCCCTTCGGCAAGTCGATCTTCGAGGCGTCCATCGAATGCGGGGACGCCTGCTGGTACGCGATGCGCGGCTACGTATATGTGATCGCCGACCTGCGCGGGAGCGGGCACTCCGAAGGCATCATGGAGGGGATGTTCTCGCGCAAGGAGGGCGAAGACGGGCACGACATGGTCGAGTGGCTGGCGCAGCAGCCCTGGTGTGACGGCGGTGTGGGCCTGGCCGGTATCTGCTACTTCTCCTCGATGCAGCTGCATACCGCCGCGGAGC
>CAZWAR010000069.1:1774-16331 GCA_964631965.1 uncultured Gaiellales bacterium | reverse complement strand
TAGTCGGCGCCGCGAGTGTCTGCGATGGTCCACGGCTTCAGGTCGCCGGGGTCGACCTGAAGCGGCCGGACCCTGACTATCTTGCCATCTCTTACGTACACTGTGACCGGACCGGCTATGGTCGCGTTCTTGAAGACCTGCTCCGGCATGGGTGGACTCCTCCCTTCCGCCACACGCCAAGGGCGTGAGGGAACCGTGTATCGGCGAACGACCCTCTTCGAAACCCCTGGGTGGCGGCGCGCAGACCGCGCCGCCACCCAGGATGGTCGTGGCTTACTTCGGAGGGACGTAGGGCTGGAGCTCGGCTTCCACGGGAATCTCAGGGCATCCGGCGTTGCTGACGGTCACCAGGTCGTAGGGCCACTTCGTGCCTTTGACCCACTGGGCGGCAGGATGGTTGATTTTGTAGACGTTCTCCACCACGTGCCGCGGCCCCGCCTTCCACGGCGGTCCCTTCGGCTCGACGGGGGCTGAGAAATCGATGTGACCGAGGATGGTGTCGAGCTTCGTGCTCTTGACCGCCGTCATGATGGCGTTTTTGTCGTCGACGCTGGTCGTGCGCGTGAGCACGTCGTAGGCCCACTCGAAGACCATGAAGTGGCCCAGAGGTTGCGACCACTGCTTGCCGGTCTTCGCCTCGAAGTCATCGGCGAACGTCCGGCAGGTATCCCCGGTAAGAGCCGACTTGTAGGGCCAGTTCGCTCCCCACCACTGGTCGGCGCACAGGTTGTAGCCGATGGGGCCGATGGCCTCCAGAGACTGCGGGAAAAGCAGGGCTTTGCCCCAGATGCACACCTTCGGGAACCAGGACTGCTGGATAGCCTGCTTCCAGAAGTTGACGAAGTCGGTGGGATCCAACAGACCGTGGCCGACTTCGGCCCCGGCCTTCTTGAACATGTTGATTATCGAGGTGAAGTCTTCGGTTCCTGGGCTGAAACCACTCCCGTCGACGACGGTGAAGCCCATGTCTTTGAGCACCGGTAGCTCCGTGTCGTGTACGGCGTTCCCGTCGGAGGCATTGGCGTAGAGCAAGGCCAGGACATTGTTGGTCGGCAGGCGGTGAAACACGTCGGCCATGACGTCGAAACTGTCTTCTCCCCCGAAGAAGACGTGGTACGTCCATTTGAATACCGCGTTCAAGTCACCGTTTGCCCGAGGCTCCACGTAGCTCTGCCACGGCGCGTCGCACGAGAGGCACGGCGTCCCCATGGCTTCAGCCGTGCTGGATACGGGAACGACGGTGTCGGGCGCCGAGGCCACGGTGATGAGGTCGACCTTGTCGTTCATGATGAGGTCACCCGAGACCTGCGCCGCCCGGTTGGGGTCGGACTGGCTATCTCGCACCACAATGCTCACGGGGTGTTTCAACTTGTCACCGCAGACGATCCCATCTCCGTAGGCATCTTTTGCGCGGTCGACGCAGTACCCATCTGGTACGCCGAAGGGGGCGAGGGGACCGGTGGTGGGCGTGATGAAGCCTATCTTGATCTCGCGCCCGGCCTCCGCTGTCGTGCTCACCGTGGTAGGTGCTGCGGTCGTCGTGGCACCCGCGGTCGTGGTGGTGGCGCCCGCTGTGGTAGTGGTCTCAGCTCCTTCGCCGCAGGCGGCAAGGACACCGCCAAGGCCGGTGGCGGTCCCCATAGCCGCTCCGGCGATTCCAGCGATCTTCAGAAACTCACGACGGTTGATCTTGTTCGTGGCTGCACTATGCTGGCTGGCTCCATTCGCTTCTTTCGACATCGATCCCCCCTGGTTCTTGCGGCCCATACTGTTGGCGTTGCATGAACGTTACTGGCTCGACGCATCCTGAAAATCAAACAGCCGTATGTCTGGATTCTTTGAAAGCTGCAGCTAGCCTTGGTTCAATCGTCGACCGCGGCTATTTCGCGTATTTCGCCTCCCCGCCCTCCTTTCCGGGTGACCATTGTGTCAGCCAGACCCTTCTACCATGCTACAACTATTTGCCGACTCGCACTATGGATCCAAGCAACGTCACAAACGCAAGACTCAAGTCGTTGAGCTTACCTCAAACACCCGATGGAGTCTCCAGGGTCCGGAATGTTAGCCGATGTTTGCACGGCATTTCTCGATGAGTGCCGGAACAACCTCCCGCCAGTCGGCCACCGCCCCGTGCGATGCTCGCTGGAATATGGGGGCTTCCGGGTCCTTGTTGATAGCTATGATCGTCTCCGCTGACGAGCAGCCCGCCATGTGCTGTGCGGCTCCGGAGATGCCGATGGCCAGATAGACCTTGGGACTGACGATGGAACCCGTCAGACCGACCTGAAGGTTGCTCGGCACCCAGCCGCTGTCGACTGCAGCCCGGGACGCTCCGACACAACCTCCGAGTACGAAGGCCAGTTCCCGAAGGGTGGCGAACTCTTCGGCACTCCCGATCCCCCGGCCTCCGGACACGACTACACTGGCGTCCTCGAGCCTAACGGCGTCGCTGTCGACGACCCGCTCGACGACGGAGGTCCTGAACCTCGCCCGGTCGATCGTGGGTACGAACGGCAGTATTTCCCCGTGTCCGCCCTGCTCCGTTGCAGCGGGCTCGAACACCTTCTGGGCCAGAGTGACGACCTGGGGACCGGGGCCGAGGAGGCTGAAGCAGCCGTGAGCCTTGCCGCCGAACACCGGCCGGGTGACGCGAAGGACCACCGAGACTGGGTCGAAGGCCAGATCGACGCAATTGGAGCCGAGGGCCGCGCCCAAGCGGAATGCCAGGCGGGGGGCCAGATCGCGGCCCAGGTCGGAGTGGGCCATGAGCACCAGCGTCGGACGGATCTCGGAACATGCCTGGGCGAGAAGCTCCACGTATGGCTCCGGGGCATAGCTCGAGAACATCCGGTCATCGACCACGTAGACCTTGTCAACGCCCATACCGGCCAGTTCCCGGGCGCTGTCTTCGCCCGGGCCGCCGGCGAGCAACGCAGCGACGCAGGCGCCGCACTCCCTAGCCACATTCTTCGCCGCCGTCACCAGCTCCCGGCAGGTCCTATCGAGCTCATCGCCCCTGCGTTCGGCAAGGAGAAGAATCGTCCGCTGTTCGCTCATCTAGGCCACCTTACTCTTGAGGAGCAGGGCTATCCCCTCAGCGACTCCGTCCGCCGCGCCGCCCTCGATCATCTCGCAGCGAAACCGGCGATCGGGGACGAAGTAGTTTTCGAGCTCAGCCCGGCGCGAGCCGGAGAGGTCGAGGCCCAGCTCGCTCGCCTTCCAACAGGTCGGCTGGACCTTCTGCGCGGCGATCACCGCCTTCACGGGCGGAAAACGGAGCTCGCCGATCTCGTTGCTGGCCGTGACGAGCGCCGGAAGGGCGGCCTCCACCACCTCGTAGCCATCGGGGAGCACGCGCTCCACCCTGACCTTCGTCCCCTCGACCTGCACCTTCCGGGCAAGGGTGATCGCCGGCAGGCCGAGGATCTCGGCGATACCGAAGCCCACCTGACCGGCATCGGTGTCGGCAGCCTGGCGTCCGCAGAGGACCAGGTCGGCGCCGCCCATCTTCTCGATCGCCTTGGCAAGAGCCAAGGCGGTGCTGCTGCTGTCGACGTCCACGAACGCCTCATCGTCCAGCAGGATCAGATCATCCGCTCCCGCAGCGAGCAGCTTCTTGAGCACGGGTTGCGCCAGCCTACTCCCGAGACTGAACACGACCACCCTCGCGCCCACATCATCTTTGATCCTCAACGCCGCTTCGAGCGCGTTCTCGTCGAACGTGCTGATCACCGGAGGGGTGCCGGGCGGCGGGACCAAGTTCTTGCCGTCGTCGGCTATGCGGAACACGGAGAGCGGCGCCTCCGGGTCGACCACCTGCTTGGCGCAGACCGCGATGGTCAGCATCGTTTGGCTCCTCCCTTCTCGGCCTGGACACAGGTCAGCTCTGGGCCGAGATGTAGTTGCTGGCTTCGCTCGCCTGATTCGGATCGAAGGCCTTTTTCACCTGCCGTAGCCAGTGAGTGTAGTTCGACGTGGATGGGCCGAAGAAGTCATGTTGTCCATCACCAAAGACGTGATGTGGCATCCCGTAGTGGCCGTTCACCGCGTGTTGGTTTGCTTTGCCGACGTAGCCCATGAGCGCTTCGGGCATCGCGGGGCCGGGAGCGTAGCGTAGCAGGACTTCCGAGTGCCCGAAATGACCGTGTTCGATGGACGTGAGGAACGGCAGGTTGCTGTCGCCGTAGACCAGGCCCCGCTTGATGAGCTCCGACTTGTCCTCTAGCGAATGCTGGATGTAGTTGGCCTGCACCCCATAGGAGTCGGTGCCGAACACCTCCCCCGCAAAGGCCCCGCTCGCGCGCATCGTCTCGCGGATCGAGGCGGTCACGCGGACGCATCTCCAGAGCAGGGCGTACTGGACGTGCGGGTCCTCCACCGCCTTCAGCGAGCTGCCTCCGGCGTCCCGCAGCACCAGGTCGATCACCTGCTTCTTGTACTCGAAGTCTCGCTCGGAGGTGCCCACCACTCCAAGGACAAAGCCGGGCCCGAGGATCTCCTTGCCATATTCGGCGGCCAACTGGAGTTCCTCTTCATTGCTCGTCGCGATGTTGGCCGCCAGCATGTTCACGTTGAATCCCATAAGCACAGTGCCGATCTCATGCTCGCCGATCCGGCGAACGGCTAACGTCCGGCCATCCTCCGTCGGGAACGACAGGTAGCGCATGAGAAGGCGGGCCGGTTCTATCCCCGGGGAGTACGAAGGTGACGTCCCCGTGAGCTCCATGGTTGCGGGGCCGCCCCAATGATAGACCTTGGTGGCCGCCTTCGTGTACACGCCGAGTCCACCGAGCGGAGTGACGTTTCCGCGCAGTACACCTCGCAGAGACGGACCGGGGCCATCGCCGCAGAACCACTCGCCGATGGCCCCCAGCGCCCCCGTGCGGATGATCTCGCCATCGGGGGTCACCCACTCGACGGCCAGGAGGTTTCGCTCCCCGAAGCTGCACGCCTGGCTGAGATGCCCTATTCCCTCATGCGCCGCCAGAGGCATCGCGGACGTGTTCCCTCCGGCCCCGTTCACGTTGCAATTGAGGCCTTTCTTCATCAACTCGGCTTGAAGCTGGGCATTGGTCACGTATGGCTCGACGACCGCATACATGCTCTGCTCGTTGATCTCGAGGATGCGGTTCATTCGGCGCAGGTCGAGCTTGATGCAACCCGGGCCTCCGGGGTCGGCATAGCCGCCCCACCCGGTACTCGATGCTTTGAATTGCACGCCGAGTCGATTGCAGAGCCGCACGATCGCCTGCACCTCGGCCGTGCTTCCCGGCAGGAGGATGGCCTCGAAGCGCGGCCGGTGCTCCTGAAGCAGCGCCACGAGCCCCGATCGCCACGCGTAGGCGTCAAGGTCCACCGGGTCCTCGGTGATGTTCTCCGGCCCGACTATGACCTCGAATGTCCTGTAGTGCTCTTTCGCCAGTGCCATGCCGATCCCCCTAAATCGCCTCGTCCAAGACCTCGACGACGTCAAGGACCTGGAGCCGACTAGCAGGCCCCTCGAGGTTTCTCCTGCAATATGGGCAGGCGGTGATGACCGCCTCCGCGCCGGTAGATTCCGCCTCCGATATGCGCTCGGCAGCCGTCCAGCGGGAAAATTCGGGATTCGTCTCGGCGACACCGCCGCCCGCTCCGCAGCACCAGGCGTATTCCTTGATCCGGTCCATCTCCACGAGCTTGACGCCCGGAATACTCTCGAGCAATTCTCGGGGCGGCTGGTAGACGCCGTAGGTGCCGCGCCGCAGCACCCGAGGAGGGTCGTACACGCGGAAGTGCGGCTCCCGCTGCACGCCCCGCCAGTCGATCCAGGGCTCGCTGAGGCGACCGAGATGACAGGGGTCATGATAGGTCACTATCATCTCCACCGGTCTGGTCGGCTTGAGCTTCCCGTCTCGGACGAGATCGGCCAGGTATTCAGTGACGTGGCTGACCTTCAGCCCGTGCTCGACCCCCAACTTGGCGTAGAGCACTTTGAAGTACTGATAGCAGTGCGCGCATCCGGTGACGAGTTCCGTCGCTCCCGACTCCTTGAACCGGGCCACGTTCCGTTCGGCCTGCTCGATCGCCTTGCCGCGATAGCCGATCTCGTAGGCGCGGCCGCCGCAGCACAGTTCTCTGTCGCCTGCGATCCCGACGTCCACTCCGGCCTTCTCGAGCAGCGAGACCGCGGCCCGGGCCACCTTGCCCGCAGCCGGGTCGGTTCCGGCAAGGCAACCCGCGTGGAAGATCACGTCCACCTTGTCTTTCGTGTAGTCCTTGGCACCGAGGCCTGCGGCCCATTCGCCGCGCGTGCCGGCGGCTTCGAGAAGGGTCGGGGCCCCTTTGCTCATGCCCGCGACCAGCTCGTCCCAGACCTTCGGAGCCAGGCCGGCCGCGGCGCACTCCTCACGCATGGAGTAGAGCGGCTCGAGCACATCGAACTCCATACCGTACTTGCAGGACACATCGCAGGCACCGCACAGGTTGCAGTTATAGATGACCTGCGCCGCCCGCGGCGAGTAGTCGACGCGCCCGTGGACGATACCGAGGCCGAAGCCCATCCGTCCGCCTCCGGAATAGGTATGGAAGTTGTAGCGGGAGATGCTGGGGCAGATGTTAACGTGCTCGTACCCGGTGACCTTCTCCAGGGGTATGAACTTGCAGGCCGAGCACCGCGAGCAACACTCCATGTCCGCTTGATGATCTTCCAACGCCATCTCGGTTCCTCCCTTAGAAGCAGAGTTTGCCGGGATTAAGAATGCCCGCCGGGTCGACGATGGCTTTGAACTTCTTCAACGCTTCCACCGAGGCGGCGTCCCGGTTCATGATGTCCCGCGCCGCTTGGCCGAAAGGTCTGGAGAAGAAGCCGCCTGAGTTCATGAGCGGCGTGATCGCGGAGGTCGCGAGCCTCTTGACTGCTGCTGTCTCGGTGTGGTCGCTCGGGTCGTAGAACAGGCTGAATTCCACGTGGCAGCTGGCACCCTGGACCACCGGCTGGAGGTAGATGCCCATCTTCTCGGCCGCGTAGCCGGCCGTCTGGGCGAGCTCAGCCATCACCCTGACCTGCTCGGGGATCTTGCCCCAGGTGCTCAAGTAGAAGATATCCTGTACGGCGCCACCCCGGCGCAGCTTCCAGTATGGCTCGTCCGACGGACGGCGGACGGCCTCGAGGAACTCCCAGGCGCTGATCCCGGCCAGGGTCTGGGACGTCTGGTGCCCGAGCCGCTGCAGGAGATCCGCAGTGTCTTTCCTCAGGCCGTCGATCCTCGTCTCCGGCAGATAGTCGTACGCCGCCAAGTTGAAGAACAGAACCCATTCAGGCAGCCCGGTGGCACGCCCGCCATACTCGTGCCCGTTCGCAGCGGCGAGAGCGGCGAGATCGGTGGCGTTGAGGACGAACAGCTCGTTCGCGAGACGCAGACGGAGCAGCCAGTAGGCGGCTTCCAGAACGTCCTGGGGACCAGCGGCACCTATGAAATACGGCTGCTCGAGCTTGGGAAGAAGCTCGCACCGCACCGAGGCCCGGGTGACAATGCCCATCGTTCCCTGAGAACCCTGCACCAAACGATGAAGCGAGTTCGCGGAGGGACCGGCCGCCTCCTTCTGTACGCCGCCCGCCGCTCTCTGGTCCTCTATGGTGCCGGGACCGGCGGCGGCACCCGTCCGGAACAGATCGCCAGTACCGAACACCACTTCCATCGACCCAAGGGGATCTCCTATGTCCCAGTGATAGTGGGGCATGATCACCGGCTCGCGAGACAGCATGCTGCCGACCACCGACTTGCCCGCGCGAGGAGCAAGAGGCATGTTCAGGCGAAGGGCCTTGCCGGCCACCGCCGCGCTCAGTTCTCCAAAAGTCACCCCCGGCTCGATCATCGACGCGACCCGTTCGGCCCGGTCCACCAGATCGATCTTCTTCATGCCGCTGAGGTCGAGCACGATTGTATCGGCCACCGCGGGGACCGTGTCGCCGTGAAGGTGGGGAGCACAGGAGCTAACCGGGACCAGTCCAGTATTGGTCTCTTTCGCCAACCGCACCAATCTCTGCGTGGTATCTGCGCCGTCGACCCTCACGACAAAACGGGGGGGGATCCTGCGCACGAAGCTCATCTCGCCGGCGTACGCGGCCAGAGTCGAAAGATCGTCTGTGATGTTCTGCGCCCCTACGACCTCTGCCAGCTCGCGCCGCGTGATCATCTTTTTCCTCTCCTTCCGGTGAAAAGACGCCGGAACAGTCACTCTTGGAGTAGCGAGGGCGGCGGCGGAAGCTCCCACGCCAGCTTCTCAATCAACCCGCGATACCGGTCCAAGCGGGAATCGATATCGATCTCGCCGCTCCGCGCCGCCTGAATGGCTAGGAAGATCCACAGATGGGTGAGCAGCACGTCCTGCAGTCGATACTTTGAATCGGCCTGCATCCGGAACATGGTTTGCTCATAGGCGGCGAACAAACTCTGCGCGACCAGTTCGTCCGGTACGCCGAGAGCCTCGCGCTTCTCACCGAGCGCCCCCGAGAGATCCTGTTCGATGTGCGCGACGATCTCGTTGAACGTCTCGTGGATGGATGTGTAGAGCTCCCCCTCGTCCTTGTACGCTTCCAGGCGCGTGAGAGTAAGTGCCGTGACCCCCAGCCGGAACACGCGCGAGTGACTGAAGCAGAGCCAAAGCAGGCGCTCCGCAGGATCCGAGGTGGCAGCCTCCTTCGATTCGACGTATTCGAGACCCGAGTCGGTGAGGGATCGTACACATTCCGCCAGAAGGGCGCGCTTGCTCGAGAAGTGGCTGTAGAAGACGGCGGTGGTGATCCCGAGCTTCCGGACGATGGACGTAATATGGGTGTCTTTGTAGCCCTTTTCGGTCAGTTCCTGGGCGCCAAGCGCCAAGATGCGCTTGTGTACCCTTTGGTACTCTTGAGCAGCCAGGTCCACAGTCGACTTGTTTGCTTCGTCCACCTTGGCCTGCAACTTCTCTTCGATCTCCGCCAATGTGAACCCCGCATCTTTGAGTTCCGCGATGCTCTTGAGGATCTGCACGTGATCTTCCGTGTAGAGAGAGCGGCTGGTCGAGGACTTCTGCGGACGGGGGAGCAGGCCGATGCTCAGATAGAAGTGGATGGTGCTTCGCGGCACGCCGCTCAACCGCTCGAGTTCACCGATCGTCAGTACCTGGATCAAACCTGGCTCCTTGTCGCCCGCCGCTTCGCAGCCTCCCTTGCCGCCACAGCACTGCGGGCGCTCATGGAGAGGCCCTTCCCGGAGCCGCGGAGGGGATGCGGCTCCGGGAAGATCATACACAGCGCGGTCTTGGCGGGAGCCATCAGTGAATGAGCTAGGAGCCGGCGTCAGCAGTCAGGGGGATATCGCCGAGGTTGACCGCGGTCTCGGTGCTGAGAGAAGGGAAGGACTTGTTCGCAAATCCCGACGCCCTGATCTCCAGGTCGTAGGTCCCCAGCTCCAGACCTTCGAACCAGAAGTCCCCGAACCCGTCGGTGGTGGTGGTCCAGGTGCTGCCGTTCGCCTTGAGCGTCAGGAAGGCGCCTTTGACCACTTCTTTCGCCTTGGGGTCGTAGAGAGTGCCGGCGATGAACTTCTTGGGGATGTTGTTGTAGTAGACCCGGGGCTTCTGGGCGGCCGGGTGCAGGAACTCGGAATTGGCCACCAGCTCCTTGGCCTCGGCTTCGTCCAGGAACCGAAGAGCCAGGGTGGGACAGGCGTCGGTGCAGCGGGGTTCGCTCCACTCCCCGCTGTCGAGGAGATGAGCACACCCGGTGCACTTCTGGGCGATGTTCAGGGAGTCGTTCATGAAGATGGCCTTGCTTGCGCACACATCCACGCAGCGCTTGCAGCCGTTGCACTTCTCCGGGTCGATGATGACCAGGCCGTCTTCCCGTTTGTAGATGGCGCCTTGCACCGGGCAGGCCTTGATACAGGCGGCGTCGTCGCAGTGGTTGCAGAGGGTGGCCACGTAGTGCATCTTCACCTTGGGCACGGTGCCCCGCACGTACTCGTGCAGTTTCAGCCAGAACTGGCCGGTATCGGGCTGCGGTTTGGCATAGGGCGTCCAGTCGTTGCCACAGTGCTCGTCCTTGCAGGCGATCTGGCAGCAGTAGCAGCCGTTGCAGCGAGCGGCATCGAAGACGAATACCCTACTCATCAGGCCTCCCCTCCGTCCTCGATGACCCACGCGTCGAAGCGGAGACCGGCGGCCGGGTCGTACTCGCGCTTGAACGCCTCCGGATATTTCTCTCTCCACTCTTCCATCTCGGCCATGGTAACCTTGGCGATGTCCACGAGGAAACCGCTCGTCGCCATACCCCAGCAGATCTGCGAGATACCGTTGATGGGCGAGATGAGGTTGTTGGCGCCACCGCGGTCGATGTAGGCGTCCGGGCCGACGTAGATGAGGTCCGCCCGGGCCCCGTGGTCCATGGAGACGGCGCCGGGGATGATCCGTTCCCATACGAAGGCGGCGCCGAGGACGATGCCTCGCTCGTTGAACAACTTCACGATGTCGCCGTCCTTGATGCCTCGGGCAGCCGCATCCTCGGGGTTGATCCAGATGGGCTCGTACAGATAGCCGTCCCATCCCTTGATCTTGCAGGTCTTGATCTCCCGCTGCCAGGTGATGTCGTCGTTCTGGGCGTGCGTGCGCCAGCGTCCGTGGTTGCTCATGAGGAGCAGCTGATACTTCTTGGCCCGCTCCCCGCCGATGCGCTCGTCGTGGAAGTCGCTGTTCTCCACCCACTTGGGCAGCGGACCGCGCTCGTTGTCGTTCGGGTAGTGATCCTTGAGGCGCTGGGAATAGAACTCCAGTTTGCCGCTCGGCGTCTGGAGCGGGTACTTCTCGGGGTCTTTGTAGAACTCGTACAGGCCGGCCGGCACCTTCTCCCATTCTGGATCGGTGGGCACGATGTAGTACTGCTTGTCCAGGAAGTCCTCCCAGGAGATCACCTGGTCGAGTTCCATGTTGTGGAAACTCAGCTCCATCTTCTCTTCGAGGGTCATCCCGCAGGTGAACTCTTCGTAGAGGCCGAGCTTCTTCGCCACTTCGCCCACGGCCTGGAAATCACTCAGGGATTCTCCGACCGGCTCTATCGCCTGATACTCCATGAGCGATCCGTGGACGGACCTCCCTCCGGCCGACATCCTACCGATGTCTTCCTCTTCGAGCTTGGTGTTGATCGGGAGGATGATGTCGCCCAGGATGGCGTCGTTCTCCAGCCACAGGTGCTGCACCACGATGGTCTCGATCTTCGGGCTGCGGAAGGCCTCGACCGTCATGAAGCCATCGTTCCAGCAGGTGGTACGGCAGGGGTTGTCCATCCAGATCATGTGGATCTCGGTGCCGCCCTCTTCCTTCGGGATCGGGTACTCGTAGCGCTTGAACTGGTCCTCGAGGTGCATGAACTGCTGGGTGCTACCCGAGCTCCAGCAGGAGCCTTCGAGGATGGCCTGGGACAGCTGGGTCTTCGGGATGACCTGCTTGGAAGACACCTGCAACTGCTTCTGGCCGGGGAAGACGTTGCGCGTCCACTTGGATTCTTCGCCCTCTTTGCGACCCTTCTCGATGAGCCCCTCCTGCATCATGCGCATATCGGGGAGCGTCTTGACCGGGCGCGGAGTGTCGTTCATCCAGTGGTCATCGCCGCCCATCTTGAAGTACTGGTGGACGCCCGGTTTACCCAGACCCTGCATGCCGAGCAGGCAGGCCTCCAGGCGTGCCGGTTCATGCGAGTAGGGACCGCGGACGTAGGAGCCGCCGTAGAAGTGCATGACCGTGGTGGGCTGGGCGGCCCATTCGCGGGCGAGCGCCTTGATGGTCCACTCCGGGATGGAGGTCTTGCCCGACGCCCATTCCGGGGTCTTGGGCACGCCGTCCTCGCGGCCGAGCACGTAGTCTTCGAACTTGTCGAAGCCCACCACGTGCGTGGCGACGTAATCCTTGTCGTAGGTGCCCTCGGTCATCCACGTGTAGGCGATGGCCAGATGCATCGCGGCATCGGTGTTGGGCAGGATCGGGATCCACTTGCTGGCGTGGATGGCGCCGGCATAGTTGAGGTCCGGAGAGATGAACAGCTGCTTCTTGCCGAGCTCCTGCCAGAAGAAGAGGACGTTGCTCGGGAACTGGCCGGCGAAGCCCCAGGGCGTGGTCTCCAGGTCGGCCCCGATATGCACGATCATGTCGGTGTTCTGGGTCACGTCGTTCATCAGGTTGTCGGCGGGCAGGCATAGGCCGTTCTCACCGTTACCCCATACGTGCTTGGTGCCCCAGAACCAGCCCTCCCAGCTGTCCGCGTTGCGGATGGCCTGGGTGTAGCCGCCGGCGATGTCGAGGAGGTCCATCATTACGGCGTGGGCCCCGTGGACCGTCTTGGTCTCGCCGTGGCCGTCACCGTGGGCGAGCACCCCGTAGGGCCCGTACTCTTTCTGGACGCGCCTGATCTCGTCGGCGATGATGGTGGTCGCCTCGTCCCAGGAGATTCTCACGTATTTGCTCGTGCCGCGGTTCTGGGTGTTGCGCCCACCCGGTCCGGTGGAGCCCGGAGCACCGCTCGGATCCCAGTCAACGCGCTTGAGCGGGAACTTGATGCGATTGGGGGAGTAGACGCGCTTCTTGTAAGCAAGTTGATAGGGGGGAAGCAGGCCCTTGAGTGGGGTTCTGTAGGTGATCCCGTCTTTCTTGAGTTCGTACTGTCCCAGTTCTTCTTCTGAGTATCGCTCCGTATGGTGGTGGGGCCGTATCCTGACGATCTTCCCGTCTTTGACGTCGACCGACGCAATCTCGCCGCCCTGCGCGAAGGAGCACTGGGCGAGAGTCTTCAGTACCGTCTTGTCCTTGATCCGCAGAGTGCCCTTCCGGCTTTCATCGGCCCCCATGGAGGCCCTCCTCTCGAGACGATTCCCCCCGCTCTAGTCCCTGGCGGACGATGCTCCCGGCGTATCCGCCCGATGACTCATACTAAGTGCTTTGCAAGAAGATTGCAAGTTCCTAAGTTAAAATAGCCATACGAAGTCTTCGGCGATCCGGTGCTGACTGTGGCTCTGCTTGATCGGCTGACGCACCACAGCCATATCCTGGGTGTTCGATGGCGAGTCCTACCGGTTCCGGAGAGCCAGAGTCAAAGGACGAAGGGCCATGGAGACCGCCCGGCCGGTTTCGTCTCTCACCTTCTCGTAGGTGGCATCAAGCCACAGGTAGGGATAGCGGCCGACGAGTGGACGACCCGGGAAGGCCTCCACCTGCTCGTCCAAGCGGGCGCAGATGCGCGAGACTTCACTCTTGGAGATGCCATCGAGCCCCAGGGCCACGACCAGATCCTCCACTTTCCTGGTGGAGACGCCCTTCACGTAGACCTCGCCGATCACCGAGAGCAGCGCTTCTTCGCTTCCCCGGCGGGGGTCCAGGAAGCTCGGGAAGTAGCTGCCTTCCCGCAGCGTGGAGATGGGCAGAAGAAGCGAGCCGAGGCAGGTATCTAGGCGCCGATCGCGATAGCCGTTGCGCATGCAGATCCGCTCCGAGCTGCGTTCGCCCCGGGGAACCCGGTCTTTGTCTGAACCTCGATCTCCATGACCTCCCGAAGAACAGAAAGCAGGCTTCGCGGAAGAAGTCGAACTCTTGCCCCTCAGCCAGCTTGCTGAGGAGTTCTTTGGGGGTGACGATGGAATCGGCCATCGTGGTGTCCTCCTTCATAGGTACCGGTTCGTCGCCAATACCTACGAGAACACCCGATGGCTCTCCTCTTCTTGGAAGTCGATGTCATGAACGACTTCCTGTTACACCACGTCCAGGGACACTACCCCAGCCCCTGCCGCTGAGAGACAATCAGTGGGTCGGATCTCGGGGTTCACTCTGATAGATGGTCAGTTGCAGCAAGAAGCGCTGATCAGTCATCAGTGCGTATGATCTTGTCGTAGCGCAGGTGTGGCTAGAATGCTCGACTCAAGCAACTGATTCTCCACCAGACCCGGCGGTTCAGCCCAAGAAATCGCGTGTTTGGGCGCCTTCCAACCATCTTCCCACGCACCGGGCCAGCGTCGCCATGTTCAGCAGTGTCGCCCGGAAGCATATAGTCTGGGCGCGAAGGTCCCGCAGGGAACAGGGGGTTGACATGAGTGACTCTTCGTACAGTCGTCGAGAATTCCTGAAGATTGCCGCTGCCCGAAACGTCTGCGGTTCAAGGTTCTTCTTGAGGCTTCAACCGCTGGCGGCGACTTGATTGATGAATCCATCTTGTCGACAGCCAGTCGACAAAGCCTGTTCAAATATCAATCAGCACCTCTTAGGACGCCGTGTCTGCGGCGGCCATAAGTGGAAGGTCCTGAGGCTTCAGATGATGTGGCTGTCGGCCGAGATGCCCCCGTCCACGGCCATCTTCTGACCGGTCACGAACGCCGACTCGTCGGAGGCCAGGTAGACGTACAGCGGCGCTACATCCTCGGGGACGCCGCGGCGGTGGCCGAGAGGAGTCCCCTGTAGGATGCGGGCCGTTCTCTCCGGAGTCTCCACCACCCCGGATGCGGCGAGGATACCCGTCGATATCGCGCCCGGCTGCACAGCGTTCACCCGGATGCCGAACTCG
>CAZWAR010000069.1:0-1764 GCA_964631965.1 uncultured Gaiellales bacterium | reverse complement strand
TCGGCCAACTCAGAGGCGGCGGTAATGGTCATCGACAGGATCGCGCCCTTGGTGGCCGCGTAGATCACGCCGCCATGCTGCCCGTGGTCGGCCGCGATCGAGGAGGTGTTGATGATCGAGCCGCCGCCCGTCTTCATCGTGGCTCGAGCCGCGTGCTTGATCCCGAAGAACGTCCCCTTCTGGTTGACGGACGTGACGACGTCGAAGTCGGCCTCCGTGAGTTCCGTGACCGGCCCCGCTCTCATCACCCCCGCGTTGTTCACCATCACGTCGAGACGGCCGAACCCGTCGATGGCAGTTTTCACGAGTCGTGCGACATCGTCCTCCTTGGAGACATCGGCCGCCACGTAGACGGCCTCCCCTCCCTCGGCAAGGATCTGGTCTGCAGTCGCCTCGCCGCCGCCGTCGCTACGGCAGTCGCTCACGAGCACCTTCGCCCCTTCCCGGGCAAAGGCGACGGCGACGGCCCGGCCGATACCGGAGCCCGCCCCCGTGATGATGGTCACCTTTCCCCGAAGCCTGTCCATATGCGCCTCCGCATCTCAGTGGTGCCCGGCCAACTGACCCATCCTTGCCGTGCTCGTCTGCCAACCTAGCAGAAAAGGACCAGCCCGAACGGGTTGGCCCCTTTCTGTTCCCCTCTCCTGGACAGGTGAGCCAGAGCTCAAGGGAATGCTCAATCAGAGCAACTCCCTATTGGAGAAAGGTGTTTGTCCATTCCAGGATATCCGGAATATCGATGCGCTGGGCGTAGGTGACGCCGGTACAGTTGTAGTTGGTCACGAAGGAGTTCACGCCCAGAATAACGCGTGTTCCCGCATCAAGTATGGGACCCCCGGAGTCACCGAATGTGGTTCCGCCTTTGTCCTGACCATGATTGGCCGTCAGTTTGAGGAATTCACTGCCGGTCACGCTCTGGGTATTGATTAGCTGGGCTGGAGCGTAGTAGCGCGCTCTCGCCCATTGCCACGCACCATAGGGTCCGACCCCACCACCGTTTTGCTGGTAGTTGACTCCGTAGCCGACCAGGTCAACGAAATGTTTCTTTGACAGCGTATCCACGACCCCGGCGGTGGGCAGCATCGCGTACTCGTCTACCACAGATGCAGGCACGTCACTGTCGAGAACCATGGGCGGCACGATCCGTCGTCTCCGTCGTCTTTCTTTCTTATCCCCCTCCGGCCGCGGCGCGCCCCGGTACTCAGTCCTCGCCTACTCGCGCACGAGCGAGATCGCCAGGCTGGGGACGAAGAAGGAGGCGAGAAAGATCGGCAGAAGGCTCTTGCCGGTGGCCCGGAAGGCAACGGTCTCGCCGTCAGCGGCATCGAAAGTCTTGGTCCGGCTCGAGTTCCGGCCTTCCCGGAGTTGCAGAGTGTGCCGTCCTGGCTCGACCGACTTCTCGAAGGTTTCGTTCATCTCGACCGATCCGACGCGCTCCCCGTCGAGCACAATGTCGTACGCGGCCCGGCGGACCTCCACTCCGATCGCTTTGTGAGTCACCTGCAGCGTTGCCGACATTGTTGATCTCCTTGCCTGGGTGTCCCTATCGCGTACCGATCGAGTGGTTCACCCTGGTCGGTACGCCGGGGTGAACCAAGCGCACCGAACTCGATAACGGTCGGGCCGACAACCACAGACGAGCAGACCACTCAAGTATTGAGGTGCCCGCCCGCCGACCGAGCAAACCCGACCGTCCCGCGTTGTGTGCGCCTAGCAGGCTGCTGAAAAACAGGGTGTATAGGACAGCTTCATAACCTCGTTCCC
>CAZWAR010000068.1:1796-16612 GCA_964631965.1 uncultured Gaiellales bacterium | reverse complement strand
CTAGCGGCCCTTGTCCTCACGCTGTCCATCGCCGGAGCTGCCTTCGCGGCCACCGGCTCGTCTTCCCAGGACAGCACGACGGCGGGCGATACGGCCACGACGAACGATTCCGACGCCGTTCGCGGCATGGTCGGTCCCGGCTGGGGCCGGCAGCGCAGCGACGAGACCCTCCTCACCGGTGATCTGATGGACAAGGCGAAGGCGGCAGCACTTGCCAAGATCGGCAGCGACGCCACCGTGATCCGGGTCGAGACTGATGCCGACGGCCATGCCGCATACGAGGTCCACGCGACCCAGGCCGACGGCATCCAGGTGACGGTCTATGTCGATGAGTCGTACAACGTGGTAAGTGTCGAAACCTGTGCCGGTCCGAATGGAGCCGAAAGAGGTCACGGCAGGGCCGGTGAGACAGCCCTCACCGGCGATACCCTGACCAAGGCCGGCAATGCCGCGGTCGCAGCTGCCGGCACCGGCTCCACGGTCGCTTGCGCGACCACCGAGGACGACGGCACCGCCGCCTACGAAGTGCTCGTGAAGAAAGCCGACGGCACCTACGTGATCGTGTACCTCGACAACGCGTTCAATGTGGTCAAGACGGAGACTGCGGCTCAACGCGGCCCCGAGGGCGGGGCAGGCCGCATGGGCGGAGGCCATGGCCGCTGCTTCGGCGATGCCGATGGCACTCATGGCGCGCCGTCGACCAACGGCAACGGTGCCACCGGTACGTCGACCACCTGATCGGTATGAGTCGAAAGATCCCCGAACGTACCTAGGCGGACCGGCGGTAGTGGTGTGACCGAAACGGACGACCTGGTCGGGCGCGGCCGCCCCTTTGGGGGAGGCCGCGCCCCAGCCGTTGGGCCGCACTCGACCGGCCTCAGGCCGGGCATCAGTGGTCGCCCGGGAGTCGGCGTTCGCCTCACCGGGTGGGCCTCCCGGTCGAGCGCCGCGCGGCCGGACATCCCTGATATCTCCCTTACGCCGTAGGTGATAGCCTTCGCGCCATGAACGAGAGCGAGCAGACCCTCATCCTTCTCGTCGAAGACGACCCGGCCATCGCCGAAAGCGTCGGCGAAGGCTTGGGGAGAGAAGGGTATGCCGTGCACTGGGAATCCACTGGAGCCGGAGGTATCGCCTACGCAAGGGAGAAACATCCCCGCCTGGTGGTATTGGATGTTCGCTTGCCCGACAGTACCGGCTTCGACGTATGCAAGGAGATGCGCAGACTCGGATTGCGTCAGCCAATCCTCATGTTGACGGTCCAGACCGAGGAACTGGACAAGGTGCTCGGCCTCGAGATGGGCGCCGATGACTACATGACCAAGCCGTACAAGTTGCGCGAGCTGGTGGCCCGCATCCGGGCGCTGCTCCGGCGTGCCTACGGCGAGCTGTCCACCGCTGAGGCCGACCTCCTCTACGTGGCCGACCTGGTCATCGATCGGACGAGCGCCCAGGTCACCCGGGGCGTGAAGCGTATCGATCTCACACCCATCGAATTTCGGCTCCTTGTGTTCCTCGCCCAACACCCCGGCCAGGTGTTCAGTCGCGCTCAGCTGTTGGAGAACGTCTGGGGCTCGGCGGACGCCTACTACGACGAGACCACCGTCAATGTCCACGTGCGTCGTCTGCGGGCGAAGATCGAGATCGACCCGAGCGATCCGCGCCTGGTTCTCACCGAGCCGGGACTGGGCTACCGACTGAATGGAGCGGCGTGAGACGGCCGGATGATCCCGTCGTTCCCGGGAGATCCCGATGAGCCTGGCCGCGCGGGTGAGGAAGCGGGCGACCCGCATGGGGCGCCGGGTGGCTCGTGTCTCGCTGAGGCGCAAGCTGCCTGCCGCCTTCGCCGGTGTGGCTCTGCTCGCGATGGTTGCCTTGGGAGCCATCCTCATCCCCGTCGTGAACGCGCATTACTCCCGCACGGAGACGTCGTATCTGCGGGCGGCAGCGGAACAGGCCGCCGCGGGGCTGTCGGCCGTGGACTGGGGGGCTATCGCCGCCGAACAGGCGGCGGGAGCGGACATTGCCTCGGCGGGGACCGGCCAGACGGCCATTGCTCGGATGAGCGCCCAGCTCGTCGCTCTCTCCACTCAGGTGCGGGTCCGCGTGTACGATCTGTCCGGTTCCCTTCTTGTAGACTCCGGGCTTCCCAGCCAGATCGACGTGGTCGGCTTGACCGGCGAGGAATCCTCTGAGGACGACGGTGATGAGCGCGGCATGGGCCATGGGATGGGCCGGAAGGAGCGTTCTCTTCCCAATCCACTCGGGGACGGTCTGTTTGGCAGTCTGGCCGACGACGGGCATCGCTCGGACCGGACGATGGAGGCCTCTCTCACCAGCGGCGGCACGCCTGTGGCCGCGCTGGTGGTTTCGGAAGGGCCGGACTACGGAGCGGCGGTCGTACGGACAACTCTGGTCGCCTGGCTCATCGCCGGGGTGGCGGCGGTGGTCCTGGCCGGGCTGGCCGGCTGGCTCTACAGCCGTCGGCTGACTCGGCCCGTTCTGGCTATGGCCGGCGCCAGCAACAGCATGGCCAAGGGGGATCTGAGCGTCCGAGCTCCGGTCGATCGGGCGGATGAGATCGGCACTCTGGCAAACGCCTTCAACGCCATGGCCGACAAGAACCAGGCGACGGTCACCAGCCTCCGCCGGTTCGTCGCGGACGCCGCCCACGAGATCGGCACCCCGCTGACCGCGCTCCAAACGGACCTCGAGCTGGCCAGGGACAGCGAGGACAAAGAGACGCGCGACCGTCTGCTCGACCGGGCCACTGCCCAAGGAGAACGGATAGGCCGACTCTCCACGGCCTTGCTCCGCCTTTCGTTGCTCGATACCGGTCTTTCCGGCCGGTTGCGGCCGCTCGACCTTGTGCCGTTGCTTCGTTTCGCCGCCGGAGCCGCAGCCTCGCGTGCAGAACAGTCGGGTATCGAGTTCTCTCTTCGACTGAAGGCCGAGAACTTGAGGGTGAACGGGGACGAGGTGGGGCTGCGTGGCTCTGTCGACAACCTGATCGACAATGCGATCAAGTTCACGCCGTCGGGTGGCTCGGTGGAAGTGGGTGCCAAGGCCGACGGCGGGCAGGCGGTGTTGTGGGTGGCCGACACGGGGATAGGCATCCCGCCGGAAGATCTTGGCGCTCTCTTCTCCCGCTTCCATAGGGGCCGCAACGCAGCCGCCTATCCGGGTAGCGGGTTGGGTCTGGCCATCGTGGCGGCCACGGTGGAGCTGCACGGTGGGAGCGTATCGGTGTTCGGCTCCGGACCCGGATCTTGCTTCGAACTCCGGCTGCCGCTGATCTGAGGCTGCGCCGGCACTGCAGAATTGCGCGCTCTTCGCCGGTCAGCGCCTGGGCCTAAAACATGAAATTACTCGCTTCTCCAGGGATTCTAAGCGTCAATCCGCCGAAGAGGCCGGCCTTGGCTCCCGCTGTCTGGTAGCGACTGTCGAGTTTGTGGGCGCGTAGAAGGCCGCCCCGACCTCCCCTCTCGGAGCTCGAACCGACGCCGGCTTCGAGCCGGTGTCGCCCCTCCTGTTCAGGCGCTCCATTTCCTGGGTACTAGGTTGACCGTCCGGACCTTGGGCTCGGACGTCCAGAACCGACCCAAAGGGAGGTCTCAGTGAACTTCTCGCCAGGACTCGCATCGCGTCCATCTCGACCCAAGCGCTCTGTAGCACTCGCCCTCGGGGTGCTCGTGATCGCGCTGGTCTCGATCTCGTTGCTGCTCGCCTCGTGCGGAGGGAATTCCGCAGCCTCTTCAAGTGCCGTGACGACCGCCGCCGGCTCCTCCGGCACCACGATCGTATCAACCATTTCGGGCACCGACGTCCAAGCCGACCTGGCCAGCCCGGCCCAGGACGTGCTGAACGCCGTCTACTCGAGCGTCGTGAACATCATGGTCCAGGCCACGACGGGCGGAAAGAGCACCGGGGGCGTCGGGTCCGGGATCATCTACACGGCCGACGGCCTGATCCTTACCAACGATCACGTCGTCACCCTCGATGGCACAGTGAGTTCGGGCCAGCAGATCACCGTTACCTTCAGCGACGGGAGCACGGCTCCCGCCACCATCGTCGGGGAAGACGCGCAGAGGGACGTGGCGGCCGTGAAGGTGCAGAAGTCGGGACTCAACCCGGTCACGTTCGGCTCGTCGAGCAACGTACAGCTCGCTGAGTGGGCCATCGTCATCGGGAGCCCCCTCGACTTCCGTAACAGCGTCACCCTCGGCATCGTCAGCGGCCTCGACCGCACCCTGCAGACCGGCACCAACACGCCTCCCCTCACCGGCCTCATGCAGATCGACACGCCCATCAGTCCGGGGAACTCCGGCGGTGGCTGCTTCGATTCCCAGGGCCACTTCATCGGGATGCCCGAGGTGTACCTGCCTCCTGCGCAGACCGGAGCCGAGAACATCGGGTTCTGTATCCCGGCCGACACGGTCAAGGGCATCGCGCAGCAATT
Source organism: uncultured Gaiellales bacterium (assembly GCA_964631965.1). GTDB lineage: Bacteria > Actinomycetota > Thermoleophilia > RBG-16-64-13 > RBG-16-64-13 > CAIQPS01. Next base: position 12,153 of record CAZWAR010000068.1, on the reverse strand, counting down.
GACCGGGAAATAAGAAACACCACCGCCACCAACGGCGCCGCCAGCAGCGGCGCCGCTCGAACCGGGCAACCAGGGCGGCGCCGCCCGGTGACGGTTCGGGCTCGGAACGGGGAAGCGGTCGTGCCGCTTCCCCGCTTCCCCGTTATCTTTGGCCGGACCTGAAGACGCTGCCGCGGGGCGGAGTTGACTACCCCGACGAGACCGGCCACGCGGAATTCACGCTGCGTCCGGCGCTCACGGGCCAGTAGTCTCGGTCGTCGCGCGGGGCGACCGACCGCCACGTTACCCTGCCTCGGTTCGACCGGCCGTCCCTAAGCGGTTCTGGCTCTCTGTCGCCGGCGCCACGGGAAGATCACGTTGTTCAAGAGGATGTCGACGATGGCCAGGAACGGTATCGCCACCAGCCCGCCGAGGACGCCGAGCAGGGACAGGCCGAGGACAACCACCAACACCACGGCCAACGGGGAGATGCGCAGCACCCGGTGCTGGATCTGGGGGCCGAGGACGTACGCTTCGAGGATGTGCAGCAGGATGAGCCATCCGCCCATGACGAAGCCGTCGAGCGGCGATTGCACGAAGCCGATGATCGCCGCGGGGACGCCGGCCACGATGGGGCCGAGATAGGGAATGATCTCGCCGACAAAACCGAGCAGGCCCATGGGCAGGGCGAAGGGCAGGCCGAGGATGAACATCACCAATCCGGTCCCGACTCCGACGACCGCCATGATCACGAGTTGGCCGAGTACGTAGTGGCCGACCTTGTGGATCGACTGCCGGGAGACGGTGAGGAAGGGGTCATTCATGTCGTTCGGCAGGAAGTTGGCGATCCACCGGGCAATCCGGTCACGCTCGTACAGCATCAGGATGCTGGCGACCACGATGATCAGCAGATCTCCGATGGCGGTGACGATGGTGATGGGGAGTCGTATCAGGGTGCCGATGCTCGGGATGAGTTTCCTGATCTCGTTGGAGATGCTGGTGGTGGATCCTCCGCTGCCCAGCCCGAAACGTTCCAGCAGGCCGGAGAACATTTGCTGAATGTTCTGGATGAGATTCGGCAGCGAGTCTATGAACGAGCGGATCTGCTGGATCAGAGGGGGAACGATCACGTATCCGAGCAACCCGAGGAACAGAGTGATCACGATGTACGGGATGAGGATGGCCAGGACTCGCGGCACCTTGTGCCGCTCCAGCCAGGAGGCAGCCGGGTAGATGGACGCGGCCACCACGATCGCGATGAACACGATGATCAGGAAATGGAGAAGGTGGTAGGCGAGGAGGATGACGATGACGACGCCGGCGAACACCAGCGTGGCCCAGCCCGTGGTCCGCACGATGCGCCGGCGCTCGTTCTTCTGGGCCCGGCCCCCGGTTCCCGTCGGACCGGGCGAGGGGTGGCTTCCCGGCCCCGCCCTTTCCCCCTCAAGGTCGTCGGGCGGCGCGCTGTCCGGACCTCGGCTCTCGTTGTCTTTCCTACCCGCCATAGACTGGTCGCTCCCGGTGGCCGCGCAGGTAGACATCGACTGTGGTGAGACCGCGGAAAGCCCGGGCGATAGCGGCGACCTGCTCGACCGTCTGTTTTCGAGTCACCAAGCCTCGGGCGAAACCGAGGACCTTGTCGGGGCGCAGGCCTCGGGTGCTATGGGCCGATCGGTAGAGACCGGCGAATTCCTCGTAGAACTCGGAGAGCAGTAGCCTCGTCGGCAGGACGGCGTGCATGAAGTCGAAGAGATCGTAGTCGGTCTGGAGAGAACGCACGTTGTCCTTGAATGACCTGATCCCGGGAAGGGGAGTGAGAACCGCCAGGGCTTCGTTCGCCGCCATGGTGAAACTGCAGGAGATGCCGCGTGGGTTCGGGCGGTATCCGTCCAGCATGGCTGCCAGGGACCTGCCGTTCCGCAGGTCGGCCAGACGTACCTCGTGGCCGCGAAGCGCAGCGGCCAGAGACTCGATACCCAGGGGCTCCACCCGGGCGATCGACTGATACCCGAGCCAACTGGGCGAGTGAGGCTGGACGAGCAGTACCTTCATCTTGCCTGGGAGTTGCCCGCGCCCACGCCCAGCAAAACCCAGAAACGGGTAGCCGCTGTCTCGGTGAAGGTCTCACGACCGACTTGGAGGGGTGCGTTACCCGCGAACTCGGTGCGGGGAGCCGCGCTCCGGGCGGCGGATTCACGCTTCCGGGTGGTGGTGGGCGCGGGTGGTCGGGGGGAAGAGCCCCACAAGTGAACGGCATGGTTTCGAGCAGGCATAGTGTTATCGAGCCCACCCTAGGGGAGAATACAAGGAAGTCCGCGTATGCCGGCCGGAAGAAGGGCGGATATTCGATGAATCGCAGACCTGAAGAGAACCGAGACGCGCAGCAGCGCGATGACCCGCAACAGGGTGATGCCCCTGTGGCCGCCGGAGAAACTGCCGATGAGGCTATGGCGGGCATTCGTCCTCGGGCCTCCCGGGATCTTCGCACGGAGCACGTTCACGTGCTCCGGATGCTCGACATCCTCGAGGCCGTGCGTGGCCTCCTGGCCTCCGGCGACCCGCCGCCGCTCGAGGACTGGGAGGACATCGTCAACTTCCTCCGGGTGTTCGTCGACCGTTGCCACCATGGGAAGGAAGAGCGGGCCCTGTTCCCGGCCATGATGTTGGTGGCGGACGATCGACTGAAGAGCCTGATGGAGGAGTTGCTTGTGGAGCACGTCGAGAGTCGGGGCTTGGTGGCGGCTTTGGCCGCAGCAGCAGGGACCGATCCCGTCCTCCCTGGCAACCCGAAGGCGGGCAGGCCTGGTGGAGAAGACTTCCTGGACACGGCGGCGGCGGATCGTGCCATTGCCGGGTATGTTGCTCTGGTCCGGCCCCATGTGATGCGCGAGGAGGAGCAGCTGTACCCCGCCGCGGATGGCCTGCTCGCCGGCGAACTGCAGGAGTCGCTCCAGGGTGAATACGACCGCATCGCGGAAGAAACGATCGGTCAGGTGCCCGGTGCTTTCGAGAAAACGATCGTGCGTCTCGAAGAGCGGTACCTTCCGCGGCAGGAAGCCTAGCGCCTTGTCGTCTGGTAGTCTCTGCGCCGGCGCAGCCCGCGTCTCCACCGGCGGACGTGCTGCTGAGGAAGGCGCGTGAGTCCCCACGCCGGCCGCGCTGCGGCCCGCCGAGCGTTGGCCGCCACAGCGTCCATGTCGTCGAAAGGTTGTCGATGCGCCTGCTCCTGTTCGCCGGATTCCTCGGCTCGGGTAAGACCACCCTCATCCTGGCTCTCGCGCGGCGCGCGGCGCTTGCCCGCGCGCGCGTCTGCGTGTTGGTGAACGAGGTGGGCGAGGTCGGGATCGACGGGGAGGTACTCCGTCTGGGCGACCTCGAGGTGGTGGAGATCACCGGTGGGTGCATCTGCTGCCAGATCGGGGTCGACCTCATCCGAGCGCTGCGGGATCTTGAGCAGGAGTTCGCCCCCGACCTGGTGATCGTCGAAGCGAGCGGCATAGCCACCCCGGAGGGCGTGCTCGATTCCATCCGGCGCTATCCTCCCAAGACGCTCGAGAGCCTCCTTACGGTCACCGTGGTGGACCCCACTCGCTTCGAGGCGCTCCAGGAGGTGCTCGCCCCGCTTGTTGAGGGGCAGATCACGGGAGCAGATGCGGTCGTTGTCAGCAAGGCCGACGAGTCCACGCCCGAAGAGCAGGCCTTGACCGTCGGGGGAGTCACGCGGCTCGCGCCCGCCACACCATTGTTCGTGGCCGATTCTCTGCGGGAGGACACACTCGAGGCGTTTCTGGGTTGGGTAGAAGGATCAACGGCGGCCGTTCCGGCAGCCGGGGGCGCGACTCACACTGAAGACGACGCCACGAATGAGGGCGGCTCCACTGGAGGCGCGACCGCGCGTAGGGGAGCGGCACCGTGACCGGCGGATCCGCGCCCGACGGTCGCGACCACGCGTGCGGCTCCGCCCCCCATCGGGACGCCGGATATCACCACCACGGGAACCACACAGAGAGCGACGGCGGCGGCCACGTCCAGCAGTGTGGGGTCCCCCCGTCGGCGGCCGGCCATCTGCAGCCTTACGGTGTCCGCGCAACGCTTTGTGCCGGCACTCGGGAGTTCGATCTGCAGCCTTTCCTTGTCGCGTTCCTCGAGGAAGTGGCCGCCGGGTGCATTGTCGCCGGCGCCACACTGATCGGCCACCTCAAGTGCGTCGTTCACCTGTCCGGTGGCGTCTTGGCCTGCAACCTCACCTCGCCGCGGGCTGGGGCCAGGTGTTCGTCCCGACCCACCGCCGGGGCGACTACCCTTCAGCCCGGGGAAGACGCCCGGCTGGAACTGGCCGTGCTGGCGTACGGCGTCCCCGCGGCCGTGATCGATTCACTCGTGCGTTCGGCGATGACCCGATTGCTTGCCCCGGTCGGCGTGGCCTGGGTGACTGGACAGCAGCGCCCGGAGCCTCAGCCCGAATTCTGAGAGCGAGGGCTGGCCGAAACGCCGGGCAGATTGTAGGCTCCCACCTCCACCCGCTTTGGCCCACTGACCTCCTGGGAGGGTCCGCTCGTCTCTCGTCGCAGTCCGCCTCACAAGCCCCTGCAAAAAGGGGCTAGCCTTCCTGCCCCTCGCGGTGCTAGTCTGTTTGTTAAGGGGTTACCAGATTCTTGGACGGGCAGGCTGCCCGGTGTTCAGGAACGGCGAGCGTGTGACGTGAGGGCGGGACGAGCCCATCTTCCGCATCGAGAGAACCCCGCGTTTCGACATCCACGACCTGCTCGAGGATGCGTGATACAAATGGATACAAGGTCTGATTAATATTCATAAGGCAAGGAGTGTGACGATGGCATCGTTCGATCCGGCCGATTTCGAGATTGTCTGCCCCGGCATCTATACCGGACGCGAGACTGAGCCTGCAGCCGCATATCTGGCTGCCAACAGGACTCTGGAAGAGAGGGGCGAGATCGACACCGAGGCGCTTGCCGCGGGCACGCTGCCGCCCGACACCCCTGGTCTCGGTCCGAAACTCCACGTCACCGACGCCATGGTCCGCTACAACAACCGGTCCCTGGTCGAAGTGGCCGTGCGCCCATGATCCCCGTCCCTCCCGATAGAGCCGAGGGTTGGGAGCCCTTGCCCTTCCCGGAGCATGTGGAGGGCGTCCATCCGGACACTCTGAAGACGTTCCTGGCCTTCAACAAGGTGGTCAACAGTTTTGAACAGCTGACGATCAAAGATTTATCGGAAGAGGGGGCCCAACCCAGCCAGGTCACTTGTTTACGTATGCTCGTGGACCGCGACGGGATGTGCCAGCGCGACATCGCCGATGCCATGCGGATTTCGCGCGCGCGGGTCACGGTGATCGTCCAGGCCCTCGAGAAGGCGGGAGCCGTGCGGCGTGAACGCGACGGTGAAGACGGGCGCCGCACGAGGGTGTTCGTGACCGACCTGGGTCGGGAGATCGACCGCCGCAAGGGCCACGTCCGCGAGGCCCGGATGAACGAGATATTTGCCGACATGGATCCGGAATACCGGACCGACCTCTGCCGTCGCCTCGACGACCTGACGGACCGCATACAGAAAGTCCTCCACTCCAACGGACCGGTCGGCGGACCGGCAGGCGAGTCCAGGGTCCAGACCACCACGTAGCGCCTCTTGACGCCGGGGAGAGCGCCCTGCCAGAATGCGTAGAGCGAGTGCTCTACTCTACTGTCTGGGATAATGGGCGCTCGATCACAGACAGGCCCGGGTCGGGGGAGGAGCGGTGGCTACAACTGCGGAAGACAACACCCTAGACCACGTCCAGGAAGTCATAAGCACCACGCAAAGGCATGTCGAGGAGATGCTCGTGCGGGTGGCCGAGCAGGACGTTCCTGGGGGGCCCGCCGACCGGGAACTTACGGAGGCAAAGCAGCGGCAGATCGTGGAGCGGGCCAGCCCGGTCCTTTTCGAAAAGGGCTTCCACGGTACCTCTATCCGGGACATCGCCACAGCCTGCGACATGTCCATGGGGCAGCTCTACCACTACATCTCGTCAAAGGATGACATCCTGTTCCTCATGCACCTCTACAGCCAGGAGCAGTGGTATCGGCGTCTCGCCGACGCCGGCTTCGAGCAGATCACCGACCCGGTGGCCAGGCTGGAGCACGGTGTCCGCACCTCCATCAGGCACATTTCCGAGAATCGGGCTCTCTACCAGTTCATCTTCACGGAGAGCAAGTACATGAACCGGGATCACCTGCGCAAGGCGCTGGATCTCGACAACAGGAACGTCGTCGGGTTCTACTGCCACCTGATCTCGGAGCTTCCCGGCCGCAGCTGCGAAACCGATCAGCAGCATCTCGCGGCGAGCCTCGTGTCCTTCATGTGCACGTTCCTGGCGCTGCGTGGCTGGAACGTGGATCTTCACGATCAGGCCGCCTATGACGCGGCCGTCGAGTTCATTGTCGACTTCGTGTTACGCGGGCTCGGGATCGAGCGTTGGTAGACCTCCAGGATCAAGGCCCACCCTGCGCTCGACCGCAACGGGGCGGAATCTATGCTCCACTCGCGACCTGGTTGGCTAACAAAGCTGCCCGGTGCCCGGAGAGCTGCCAAAGATCAAGGGTTTGGTCAGCGCTTACGGCTCCATCGAGGCCCTCCATGGTGTGGATCTGGTAGTGCCAAAGGCCATAGTGGTGGCCGTCCTCGGCGCGAACGGCGCCGGCAAGAGTACTTTGCTTCATACCATCTCGGGACTCCTAGTGCCAGCCGCGGGAAAATGAACTATCAGGGCACCGACATCACCAGGCTGGCCGGCACGGCCACCGAATCTCGGCAGGAGGACCGCGTACGCGCCAGCTAATTGGGCGGCTAAGAAGAGCGGAGCACGCGATCGTCTTGACAACAGGGGCAGCACGGAGGCAGATAGTAGATTGACAGGGAGGAGGCAGTAATGAGGAAAGGATACTGGGTAGCCTCGGGGCTTGTCCTGGTGCTTGCACTTGGTATGTTCGCCGCGGCGTGCGGCAGCACCACTCAGACCACCAGCACGGCGGCCGCCATGGCTACGACCGCACCCGCGTCCACGGGGGCCACGGCCCCCGCATCGACCGAAACGACGGGGGCCGCGTCGGCCGAGACAACGGCGGCTCAGAATACCTCGGCGATCCACATTGGTATCGTGCTCTCGTTCACCGGCGACAGTGCCGCGCCGTGCGGGCAGATCAAAGAAGGCTTCGACACCGAAGCCGCCCACATCAACGCGAACGGGGGCATCAACGGCCGTCCGGTGAACCTGATATACGTCGACGACCAGTCGAAGATCGACACGGCTATCGCGGCCATCCAGTCCCTCATCGACCAGAAAGTCGATGTCATCATCGGCCCGTTCCCCGATTTCACCGAACCTCCGACGTTTCCGCTGACTGAAAAGGCCCAGATTCTTCAGATCGCCTTCGGACCGCCGACCATCGACATGATCTCCAAGGATGCCCAGTTCAAGTACTCCTTCACCCCGGCCACCGGCTCCGATGGCTGCGCCGACGCCTTCGTGAAAGAGATGCAGGCCGACGGCCGCAAGAACGTCCTCGCCATCGGCGACCAGTTGACCATCAGCCAGGAGACCCTGAAAGTCCTCGGCACCAGCTTGCCGGAAGCAGGCGTGACCGTCACGGTCATGGGGGACAGCTACGCTCTCTCCGAGACCGACTTCCAGCCGATCGCCAACAAGATCGCTGCGAAGGCCAAGGAAGTCAACCCGGACGCCATCATCCTGTGCAGCAACCCGGTGGCGGTCAACCCGCTCACGAAGGCACTGCGTGCACTGGGTGTGACGGTGCCCATCTACAACCAGGGCTCGGGCGCGCATCCGCTGCCGATGTTCGCCGGTGCCGGTAACGACCCGGCCGTGGTGGCGGGCGACTACGCCATCGGCCCGGCAATCGTGGATCCGACCCAGGTGCCCGACGCCTATCCGGCGAAGCAGGACCTCATCGCCTACGTCGAGCGGTGGAGAGCCGGAGCGGGGGCCCAAGAGCCCTTCGCCAGTCTCTTCCTCGGGTTCGCCTACGACACGCTTCACCTGGCCGAGCAGGCCATCCTGACGGCGACCGAGCAGACTCCCGCCGGCTACGCGGCCGCGCTGGAGAAGGTCGACTGGTGGGGCGCGCAGGGTCACTACGTATTCTCCGCGACCGACCATATCGGTGGCCACGGTGGCTTCTTCCAGTGGCAGTACACCAACGGTGAGGGCTTCAAGCTCATTCGCGACCTGAACGCGATGCCTCAGTAAGATTGTGCTCCTCTAGGAGCCGCAAGCAGCAAGTCCGGGCGCCGGCTGCGTCGTGGGTGCCCGTCAGATCCCTCAGCGACCGCGGCGCTCGATGGCCTCCGCGGCGAGGGCCTTGTCGACCAGAGCCTCCACCAACCGGATGTGCTCGGCCATGGCTTCTGCGGCCTTCTCGGTGTCCCGCTCCCGGATGGCCTGGATGATGAACGAATGGCTGTCGTGGACTTCGTGCGGCCTGTTCTCGAGGCGATCGAGGTGGATCGGGACGAAGAGATCACCTCGAGCCTGCATCATGGCCCGTTCGAGTCGGGGGCTGTGGGCCGCTCGGGCGATTGCCCGGTGGATGTCTATGTCGGTACGGAAGAGCGCCGACCACTCCTGGGGCTGCCGCTCCACGGCAGTCGCTCGCTCCATGGCCTGCAGTTCGCTCTCGGTACGTCGTGCCGCCGCGAGTGCCGCCAGCCTGGTCTCTATAGTGGAGCGGAATTCGAAGATATCGTCCAACTCATCGACGTGCTCGTTCATCCATTGCGTCCAGCATCGGGAGAGCATCCCGGCGTCGCTTACCCTGGAACCACCACGCGAGCCCCTGGTGGTCACGATGTACCCGGTGCTCTCCAGCGCCTTGAGAGCGAGGCGCAGGGTCATGCGTGAGATTCCGAGCCGGGCGCCGAGATCGCGCTCGGGAGGCAGCTTGTCCTCGGGGCCGAGTTCACCCGAGAAAATCAAGGCCCGCAGGAAACGGACGGCGCTGTCGCTGGCCGTCTCGGTCTCGAGCGCGATGTCATGGGACCTCTCGGCACTTGTCTCCACTGTTCACCCCGGTCGTCGCTTGGACTTTTGTGAGTCCACTATACCAAAGGCGCTGGCGGCGATGCCCGAGAGGCCTGAGACGCGGAGATGGCTGAGACGTTGCCCGGACTACCTTGCACTCAAAGGTTAAAATAGATACCATTAGACATATCGCAGATACGACGGGGGAGAAGCGGTGGATAGAGATATTATCGGGGCCGCTCTGGCGGCCGGGAAGACGGCGCTCGACGAGTGGGAAGCGAAGCGACTCTTCGCTTCGTATGGCATAGCGGTCCCGGAGGGTGCTCTGGTAGCTGACGAAGAGGAAGCCATGCGGGCCGCCGCAGAGATCGGCGGCAGGGTCGTGATGAAGGGCGTCGCCTCCGACATCCATCACAAGACAGAGGCCGGCCTGGTCGTTCTGGGAGTCGAGACCGGGAACTCCTCGGATGTTGCGGCCACCTATCGGCTACTGGCCGAGCGGGCCCAGGGCGCTCTGGAAGCCGTTCTCATCGAGCGGATGATCGAGAGCAACCGGGAGTTGATGGTCGGCATGAAGCGGGATTCGGCCTTCGGCCCGGTCGTCGCATTCGGGCTGGGAGGCGTGCTCACCGAGGCCCTCGGAGACGTCGCGCTCGGCGTCGCCCCCCTCGACGACCGGGAGGCGGCCGAGCTCCCTGGGCTCATCAAGGCCAAGAAGCTGCTGGGTGCCTTCCGGGGATATCCGGCCGTCGATCGTGAAGCGCTCGCGGGGGTGCTCCAGGCCATCGGCCGGATGGCCTTGGACCATCCCGAGATAGCGGAGATCGACGTCAACCCGCTCATGGTGGAGGGAGACCGGCCGGTGGCGGCCGACGCCCTCGTGGTCCTTTCCGGGGAGCAGGCGGTGAAGGCAGCCGACTCGAGCTTCTCCCCAGACTTCAAAGCCCTGGTCGCCCCCCGTTCCATGGCGGTGGTCGGCGCTTCGGGCGACATCATCAAATGGGGGGGCTCAGCTCTCAAGTCCATCATCGACGGCGGGTATACCGGTACCGTCTACCCGGTGAACCCGAAGGGCGGCGAGTTCTTCGGACTCAAAGCCTACACAAGCATCGAGGAGCTACCGGAGGCCCCCGACCTGGCTCTGCTGGCGGTGGGCGGCCATCAGATCGCCCCCATGCTGGAGCAGTGCGCCAGGAAAGGCATCAGGGCGGCCATTGCCATCGCGGCCGGCTTCTCCGAGACCGGGGAGGGTGGCGCCGAGGCCGAGCGCGAGATCGCCCGTATCGCGACCGACGGCGGTATCACCCTGATGGGCCCCAACTGCATGGGCATGATCTCCAACGAGGT
>CAZWAR010000068.1:0-1786 GCA_964631965.1 uncultured Gaiellales bacterium | reverse complement strand
AGGTGAGCCTCCACGCGGTGGGTTTCGTCGAACTGCATCCGGAGAAGGGAAGCCTGAGCTTCGTCTCTCAGTCGGGCAACATCGGGGTGATGACCACCAACGCCTGTCAGCGGCGGGGCATCGGGATAGACAAGTTCCTGAGCGTGGGGAACGAGGCTCAGATCGGGGCAGTGGACGCCTTCGAGTACTTGAAGGACGACCCGCACACCACCACCATAATGAGTTACATGGAAGGCATCGACGACGGACGCCGTTTCATAGAGGTCGCCCGGCGTACGACTGCGGTGAAGCCGCTCGTGGTCTTACGCACGGGTCTCACGGAGTTCGGGAGCCGGGCGGCAGCGTCGCACACCGGGGCGATGGCTGGAAATGCCGCCGTGTGGGAGGCCGCGGCGCGACAGTGCGGCGTCATCACGTGCACGAGCACGCAGGAAGTGGTCGACCTCGGTACCTGCCTGGCCTACAATCCTCTGCCGAAAGGCCGGCGCGTGGCCATCGTGACCAACGGTGGTGGCGCCGGGGTCATATGTGCCGACGAGGTGGCCCGGGCCGGTCTCCAGCTGGCCGAATTCCCGCCGGAGCTCTGGACCGAGCTCGACCAGATACTGCCACCCTTCTACAGCCGACACAACCCGCTCGACATGGTGGCGGCTGCCGGCGGAGACGTGGGCCCCAAGGTGCTCAAAGCAGTCACCGCATGTGACGGCGTGGACGCCGTCATCGTGCTGTCGTGCCTCGGTGTGCCCACCACCGGTGCCAGCGAACGTGCGGCTGGAGACGACGGCGGAGAGTATGCCGGCTTGAGTGTCTGGGAGACGGGCTTCATGACCCTGGTCGCCGAGCTCATGGAGGAGACGGGAAAGCCCATCTTCAACGTGCCCGATAGTCCCATCCGGGGCTCGGTGTTCGACCTCGGGCGCACGTACAAACCTATCGTCCTCAGCGATCCCCAGGCGGCCGCGCGAGCGCTCGACCGCATGGAATGGTATGGTGCCTACCGGCTTGCGCGCGAAGCGGCCGCGGCCTCATTGGAGACGAGTTGAGAACCCCCGGCCTAGGTGGAGGAGATATGGCGGTCAACGTAGAGCAGAAGCAGGAAGTGGAGATTCTATCGGGCAACGAAGCCATCGCCCGCGGCGCCTGGGAAGCCGGCGTGAGGCTCGCGGCCGCGTACCCGGGCACGCCGAGCACCGAGATCCTGGAAGCGCTCGCCGAGTACAAGGAGGTCTACTCCGAATGGTCGCCGAACGAGAAGGTGGCCATGGAAGTAGGCATCGGCGCCTCGATGGCCGGGGGCCGCGCGCTCGTCTGCATGAAGCACGTGGGTCTCAACGTGGCGGCCGACCCGTTCTTCTCCTCTTCCTACATCGGAGTGGAAGCAGGTCTGGTCGTGGTCTCCGCCGACGACCCGGGGATGCACAGCTCTCAGGATGAGCAGGACAACCGCAATTACGCCAAGTTCGCGCGCGTTCCTCTCCTTGAGCCGGCCGAGAGCGGAGAAGCCAAAGACTTCATGGTCCTGGCCTACGACCTCTCCGAGCGTTTCGACACCCCGGTGCTCTTCCGCACCACCACCCGGACGTCGCACTCCAAGAGCCTGGTGACCTACGGAGAGCGCGCCGAGACCGACCCGGTGACGAAGCTCACGCGCAACTGGAACAAGTATCTGATGATGCCGCAGAACGCCATCGCCCGGCACGTGGTGGTGGAGCAGCGGGTGAAGGACCTCGAGGAGTACGCCGAGGACTGCCCGTTCAACCGCATCGAGGTGGGCGACCCGAAGATC
>CAZWAR010000067.1:0-16809 GCA_964631965.1 uncultured Gaiellales bacterium | reverse complement strand
ACCATCACCCCGCCGGAGAACCCCCAGCCCTTCAGCCAACTCGAGACGTTGATCAACAGCCTGATGAACTTCTTCTCCGGAGGATCCGAGCAAACGCGTTCCGGCACGATCGGAACGACCAGCTCAACCGGACAGTAGCCCCAGCGGGGCGGACAACGCAGCGCGTAGTCCGGTCCACGACATGAGCCGCGGAGGAGGCCCGGCCGGGCCTCCTCTCCCGTCGGTGAGACCGTCACTGCGGCCGGCAGGCCGGCCCTATCTAGCTCTCGAACGGAAAGTGGTATGCCAGGTGCAGCTCGTCCCGCATCGCGATGAGGTCCCTCTGAGTGCCCTGGTCCAGCGGCGCGCCCCTACCCTCGCGCTCCTCCCAGGCCAGCCATTCCTTCTCGCCACACGTATAGATCCGCTCCCTGCCGGGAGCCTTCGCCGAGGCACGCAGCGCGCGAAGGATGTCACCGGTGGTCTTCTTGAACGCGGCCAGATCGGTGAAACACTCGATGTCGACGGCCAGGAAGAAGTGCCCGATCGGTATAGGGATGTCCTTGCCGTGCTCGTCCTTGCCGCTCAGCGCCTTGAGGAAGGCGCCTTGCGACAGAGCCGCGGCAAGGATCTCGACCACCGTGGCGAAACCGTAACCCTTATAACCGCCGGTCTCCTCTACCAGGCCTCCGATGGGCGCCAGGGCGGCGGCCCCGTTGATGAGGTCCTTGAGGATCTGGACGGAGTCCGTGGTGGACCGGCCCTCCCGGTCGATCACCAGGCCTTCGGGGCAGTCCTTGCCCTCCCGAGCCCACTGCTCGATCTTGCCTCTCTGGATGACCGTGGTGGCGTAGTCGTTGGTGAAGGGGAACTCCTCGTCGGTGGGCATAGCCCATACCAGAGGGTTGGTGCCCAGCATGTTCTCCACCCCATGAGTGGGTGCCTGCGAAGGACGGGCGTTGGTGCCGCTCAGCCCGATCATCCCCGCCTGCACGGCCATGAGGGAATAGTAGGCGGCAAAGCCGTAGTGAGTGGAGTTGCGGGCGACCACCATGCCCAGTCCGTGCTGTCGAGCCTTCTCGACAGCCATCTCCATGCAGCGCCTCGCGACCACCATCCCCATGCCATTGTGGCCGTCGACGACGGCCGTGGCCTTCACGTCCCGCACCACCTCGAACTCGGTGAGCGGGCTCTGGATGCCCTTCTTGATGCGGTCGTAGTAGATGAGCTTGAGCCGCCCGACACCGTGAGAGTCGATTCCCCTCTTGTCGGCCCCCACCAGGACCTCCGCACACACTCGCGCCTCGGCGTCGGGTACGCCCACTCCTTTGAAGACATCGACCATGAAGGCCTCGAGTAGGTCGAAGGGCACCCACGACACCCCGGTGCCCATGTCTTCGCCGGCCGCCCGCCCGGTTGCCAGTTCTCCGCTCATGATCCTCCCTCCCGCCGATCCGGCCCTTGCCCCGGTGCCGGTCCGTCGCCCAGTCCGATGTCGGCCGGCAGCGGCAGTGCGTCGGCGAACCATTCGGTCTGGCTGAAATCCGTGTCCACGATTCCCTCTATAGGCATTTTGACGTATTTTCCGCGAGCTTCCACCGCCACCGTGCCATCTTCGAGGACGATCTCCCCGGTCCCCTCGAAGACCCGGCTGCCGTCCCGAGTGATCCGGCCGACGGCCCGGACCTCCCGGTCGAGCGGTACCGGTCTGCGGAATCTCACCGTAAACTCCACGGTCACTCCCCACGTCTGGGTATCGGAGACGTTGATCGCCCGTCCGATGGTCTCGTCGAGCAGGGCGGAGGCCAGGCCGCCGTGCAGCCTGCCCGGATAGCCCTGATGCTCCTCGCGCGGTCGGAACACGCCCACCAACTCTCCCCCCTCGAGCGCAAAGAAGCGGGCCTGGAAGCCGGCACCGTTCTCCACACCGCAGACCATGCACATCCGACTGACATTCTGGGCACCCAGGACTCTGCGCTTCACCGGGCCCCGGCCGCGCGCATCCCCGACCGCCCTACCAGCATCCCCCGTCACGCCCCCAGAGCCTCCAGCACCTCAGCGGTGCTCCGCACCCGGCCCATGCGCGGGAACGCGGTCTTCATGACGAACTCGTGCTCCTCGGTGCTGCGCGCTGCAGTCGCATCCTCGACGAACACCTGTGCGTAGCCGTGCTCATAGGCGGCCCGGGCGGTGCTCTCCACCCCGATATTGGTGGAGATGCCGCAGAGAATGACGGTGTGGATCCCCCGGCGCCGGAGCTGCAGGTCCAGTTCGGTACCATAGAAAGCGCCCCATTGCCGCTTGGTGATGAGGAGGTCTTCCGGCCGTCTATCGAGTTCGGGTACCAATTCCGCCCAGTTTGCCGACCGTTCCGCCGGGGTCACCGTGGGAGCGTCCGACGGAGGCTGCAGCGCGTCCTTGCCATCCGGTGATGGGGTAACGTGCACCCACACCACTGTGCCACCGGCGGCACGCAGTGCACCGGCCAAAGCGCTGGCTCGAGCCACGACCTCCGCGCCCGAGTGTGGCGCCGGGCTTCTTCCCACGATGCCATGCTGCAGGTCGATGACCACCAGGGCCGTGCGGCCCGGCTCATGTATGAGGTCGGTCTGCAGGCTCATGCCTCTCCTTTCTCAGCCGAGGACGACGATTTCTTCGGTTCCAGGCCGGCACGACGCTCGATCTCCAGGAGGACGGCGGCGTAGTCGTCCCATTCGAGACCGGCCTCGACCGCCGGTTGATACAGCTCCCTGATCCGCTCGGTGGCCGGCAAGTCGACGCCCGCCTCCTCACCCGCCGCCAGCGCCAGGTCCACATCCTTGACGATGTTGTGCAGGCTCATAGCGGGATTCGCGAAGTCACGGGCTTTCAGCATAGCGATTTTGCCCTTGACCACACCCGATCCGACGGCACTCCGGGCCAGCACGTCCAGCATCAATTCCCACTCGAGGCCTGCCTTTTCACCCATCACCAGCCCTTCCGCCCAGATCTGCATGGTCCCGACGATCATCATCTGGTGGATCAACTTCAGATATCGTGCCTGCTCCCCCGGGCCGATGAAGTAGCGGGTCTCGCTGAACGCGGCCAGGTAGGGCTCGACCTGCGCGAACACCGACGGGTCTCCGGAAGCCATGACCGTCAGCTTGCCCGTCTCCGCGACGGTCGCCGTCCCGCTGACCGGAGCACGGAGGAATCCGACACCGCGAGGCTCGAGTAGGCCTGCAATCTCGCCCGACTCCCCCGGGGCGATGGTGGCCATATCGACGAAGATCGCCGGAAGGGGATCGGCCTCGAGGACGCCCGCCGTCCCCGCGATGACACTTCTCAGAGCGGCGGCATCGGTGAGGTTGGCAAAGACGACGTCTCTGCCGGAGGCCGCCTCGGCCGGCGTAGCGGCCACGGCCGCTCCCTTGTCCCGCAAAGGAAAGGTCTTCTCAGCCGTGCGGTTCCAGACGGTGACCTGATGGCCGGCCGCCAGCAGGCGCACGGACATGCGCGACCCCATCGTCCCCATGCCCAAGAATCCTAGACCACCCATCCCTCAGCCTCCCGATCGTCCGGCCCCGCCCGCGCTCGGGCAGAAACGTGGCTACTCCTGCACGCTGATGGCGGCAAGGATGTCGTTGAGCATCTCCGTGGAGATGCCCTCTGTCACGCTCTCGCGCAGGCCCATCAACGAAGAGACGTCCTCGAACCAGTAGAAGCCCATGATCCGCCAGGCCACCCGTCTCGAATCGACGTCCGCCCGGATGCATCCCCGCTCCTTCCCCTCGTCCACAATGGCTATGAGGGAGTCGAGGACGGCCAGGTTGCCCGCGCGCACCCGCTCGCGCAAACCTTCTGCGGGCGAAGCCACCATGAATTCGAAAAGAGGGTTGACGAAGCCCAACCGCCTGGCGAGGGTCTCCCGGGTATGGTATTCACCGATGCCCCGCAGTCTCTCGACGGCATCGCCCTCGTGCGACGATCCGATCACGTCCATGGCCCGCTGGAAGACCACGTCGAGTCCGGCCAGGAGCATGTCGCGCCGGCTCTCGAAGTATTGGTAGAGCGTGGGCTCGGTGACCCCCGCCGCCCGCGCTATCCGTGCGGTCGTCGTGCCCTCCACCCCGTGCTCGTTCACCAATTTGAGCACCACGTCCACGATCTGCGCCTTCCGCTCGGCGCCCGTCAAGCGGGCCGCCCGCGGTTTGATCGCCCCAGGTGTCTGCTCGCCTGCCATCTGCTAGCCGAGGTTGCGGCCGTCGTCGATGAGCAGGGTCCGGCCGGCCGCGTGGTCGCCGGACGAAGTCAGAAACAACACGGGGCCGGCTGCTGTGCCGGTGCCCGGCGCAACGTTGCCCCGCAAGCGGTATGGTCTGCCCGCGCCCTGCACAGCTCAGCCTCGTTCCGCCTACTCGAAGAGCTGGACGGCGTTCGCCAGTTCTTTCGGCACCTCGAGCTTCTGGGGGCATGCGGCCTCGCACTGCCCGCACTCGCTACACTCCGATGCGGGGGCCGTGTGCTTGAGGGCCACCTCGATGTTATAGCCGCGCTTCTCCTCCTCCTCATCCTCGAAGAGGGAGGCATCGTTGACCTTCGAGAGAATCAGAGGGATGTCGATGCCCTGCGGGCAGGGCATGCAGTAGCGACAACCGGTGCAGTCCACCACCGTGCGCGCTTGGTACGCGTTTCTCACCTCAGCGACGAGATCGTGGTCGGCGGCGGTAAGCGAGCCTGACTGCCCGAGGGAGGCCAACTCCACGTTGTTGACCACCTGCTCCATAGTGCTCATGCCGCTGAGCAGGAGACTCACGCGCGGATCGTCCCAGACGAAGCGGAGAGCCCACTCCTGCGGCGTGCGTTTGACCCTGTACCCGTCCCAAAGGGCCTGAATGGACGCCGGCACCGGAGGCGCCAGGCGGCCGCCCTTGAGCGGCTCCATCACGATGACGCCGAGCCCCTTTCGGGCGGCGTACGCCAGCCCGGACGCCCCCGCCTGGTAGTCGACATCCAGGAAGTTGTACTGGATCTGGCAGAAGTCCCATTCGTACGCATCGACGATCGGCGCAAAGGCGGCCGCGTCGTCATGGAAAGAGAAGCCCGCGAACCGAATGCGGCCGTCGGCCTTCGCCGCATCGAGGAAGTCCATTGCGCCGAACTGCCTGAGCTTCTCCCAGGTTTCGGCCCCTATGCCATGAAGCAGGTACGAATCTATGTGGTCGGTGCGCAGGCGCTGCATTTGCCCGGCGAGGATACGGTCCATGTCTTCGCGGGCGTTGACCAACCAGTGAGGCAATTTGGTGGCTACGAGAACCTTGTCCCGATATCCGTCCGCGAGCGCGTCCCCGATGAAGCCTTCGCTGTTGCCGGGGGTGTCGTCGAAACTGGCGCCGTGGTAGGGGAAAGCCGTATCGACGTAGTTGACGCCATGGTCGAGGGCGTAGTGAAGCATCTCGGTGGCCAACGGGATGTCGATGCGCTCGCGATGTCCATCAAGGAACGGAAGCCTCATGGCTCCGAACCCGAGTATGGAGAGCTGCTCCCCCGTCTGGCCGAAGGGGCGATAGAGCATTGTCATGGAGGCCAGTCTAGCAGATACGTCTGCCTTACCGGCTCACGATGGATGCGTCCTCCCGGTCGAGGAACGAAGTCCCTTCGGTCGACGGCGGCGGAGCCGTTAGATCCCCGTCTGCTTGGTCACCTGCCACTCGGCCTTCATCGTGACGCCCTGCCCGCTGGAGGTCATCTCCCCGTTGATCATCAGAGCCTGGCCCTGTGAGCCCAGGGTGCCCGACATGGTCGAGGTCACCCCCTGCTCCGCGGGTACGTCGAACGTGAGGGTGTTGCCGTTGAGGGTGAAGGTGAAGGTCTCCGGACTGCTGGAGTCGCCACCATCCAGCGCAGACGTATCGATCATCATCGTCGCGCTCCCTGTCGTGCCGCCGGCATCCATGGTGATCCTCATCTCCAGGGGAAGCGGCATCCCCTTGAGAGCTTCGAGGAACGAAAGGTCACAGCCTTCCTGCTGCGCCTCCTGGATGGCATCGGCCGGCAGATCGAACTGAGTGATGGTCATGGTGCCGCTCCAGGCGCCGTTCAGATCCTCTGGACTCACCGGGCTGCCGGTCGTGGTGCCCGTTGTTTCCGAGGAGGGTGGGAGCGTGGTGCCGGTCGGGCCGGTGGTGCCTGTGGAAGGCGGCAAGGTGCTGTCCGTCGTCTGTGTGCCGCCGCTCGTCGCTCCGTCCGAACCGCCCTCGGTGCCGGCCGGTCGCACGAACGTCTCTCCGGTGTGGACATCGATGACCGTGAAGATGTTGATCACCACGGTCGTCTGCTGGATCACGATGATGGTCGTGGGATCGAACCCGGGCCACTTCGGTCCCGTGTACACCGGCGGCTTGGACGAAGGCTTCGGCGGAGTGAGGGGATTGCCACACTCGCACCGTTTGCGAGGCACGCCGTATCGGTCGACCAGGATCATTTGGCCGGCCTGAAGCACCGACTGCCGTGGAGTGGGACGACCGTTCTTGTAGCCGTAGTTGGTCACCCGGATGTCCCGGGTGAGCAGCATTGGAGTGAGTTCGTCGAAGTAGGCTCTGAGCTGTTCAGGCGACACCTTGTTGCCGCCGCTCCATCGCAGGGTGGGATCGCTGTTCAGCGCTTCGCAGAAGGCTGCGGCTTTCTGGGGGTTCTGTTCGAGGAACTGGAGCTCTCTCTCCTTGTCGGCGACGTTCTTGTCCTTCGATCCGCCATAGAGAGCCGGCGTGTCGCCGGGGTAGGCGACCAGTACCGTCGGTTTGACCGCAGTGCTCGCCGTGGTGGTGGCCCCCTGAGTGGTGGGGGTGGGGGCCGAGGTGGTCGTGACCGCGAGAGTCGTCGACACCTGGGGCAGCGTCACCTGCGGGTTGGGGATGTTGAACGTCGTGGTGGGCCCGGCAGCCACGAACTCCTCTCCCGCGAACGAGTCGGGACCGGCTACTCCGGAGGGCTCGAGAAGGATCTCCCCCTCCTTCTGGGCGAAGGCCTCGTCGCTGTGATAGAAGAACCCGAAGTAGGT
Source organism: uncultured Gaiellales bacterium (assembly GCA_964631965.1). Lineage (GTDB taxonomy): Bacteria > Actinomycetota > Thermoleophilia > RBG-16-64-13 > RBG-16-64-13 > CAIQPS01. The sequence continues at coordinate 9,791 of CAZWAR010000067.1, read as the reverse complement.
ACCGAGTCCGGCCCCGACGATGATGATGGCGATGAGAGGGAGCAGCCAATACAGCAACTTCGACCTGGGCGGCTGGGCAGTGCCTCGGACCGGCGGCCCAGCATACCCGGCCGCCGCACCGTAGGCCGGCGTGGGGGCAGGCGGAGCCCCTGGGAACAAGCCCGGGATGTCGGAGGCTGCCCGCCAATCACCGAGTTGTTCCTGCCATACCAGGTCGCTCGGTCCGAACGAGCCGCCGCGCGCGTGCGCGACCAAGTCCTGCCAGGAGAGCGGCCCGACCTGTTGGCCCGGAGATCCCCCTGGCCTGGCGTAGTACCAACCGGTGTCCATCGCACTCATGCCGGTCTCCCCTCACCTACGTTGGCTGTCCAGAGATTGCCGTCTCGGGGTGAGCATTCCATCCCAGGCCCCGATTTGCAAGCCGGAGCAGTTGCGGGCACCAAACGGGCGCAGCAACCTGTAAGGCATTCGTCCGGGCTGAACTCCCCCGCCCTTGTCCGAGAGGGTGCTCGCTCTAGTGCGGGGTCACTCCTCCGTCCACGAGGAGCGCCTGACAGGTCATGAAGTCACTGTCCGGCGAGGCCAAGAAGAACGCGGGGCCGGCCAGGTCGTCCGGGACCTCGTTGCGCTGGTTCAGGGCCTGAGAGTTCTTGTTCCGCTCGTACCATTCCTGGGAGTCCTTGGTCAGCTGGAGCTGAGCGTCGGAGACGGTGAATCCCGGGGCGATGGCGTTCACGCGTATGCCATACTGCCCCAACTCTCGCCCGAGTGAGCGGGTGAAGCCGATGACCCCGCCCTTGCTCGTGGTGTAGTGGATGAAGCCCGGCACGCCCTCGAAGAAGGTGGAGGAACTGAGATTTATGATCTTGCCGTACTCCTGCGCCTTCATATAGGGAAAGACGGCGCGGACCATGAACCACATGCCGCGTACGTTCACTTGCTGCATCTTGTCCCAGTCGTCGACCGTCCATTCGTCGAACGCCCGCCAGGCTCCCATACCCCCGAAAAAGGCAGCGTTGTTCACGAGGATGTCGATGCGTCCGCCCCAGGTCTCGGCCACAGTCCGGGCAGCCGCTTCGCATTGAGCCAGGTCGGTGAGGTCGCAGACCACCGGCATGGACGTGCCCCCGGCGGCGGCCACCTCCGCAGCCACCCGCGCAGCCCCCTCCGCATTTATGTCCAGCACTGCGACCCGCGCACCTTCCCCACCGTACCGTAGGCAGATCGCCCGCCCGATGCTGTTGGTTCCCCCTCCGCCGGTGACTATCGCCACTCTGCCGTCCAAACGACCGGGCGTTCCGACCGTATCAGCCATGACTTCCGCCTTTCTCGGTTCTTGCACTCCACTGAGTACCACGTCCATACTACGGGCGTGCGGTCGCCGCGCACAACCCTGCTCCAGGCCGGGGCGAAACACGCGACCTCAATGGATGAAGTCCCACGCGGAAGGTGATGTCATGAAATACACGGAAGGCTCCCTGGGGCGGGTGTTCTTCCTCCGGCTGGAGGATGGGGACCCGCTCAACACCACCGTGGAATCCTTCGCCCGCGAACACGGGGTGAAGCGGGGCGTGGTTTTCTACGTGGGAGGCGGAGCCCCGGGAACCGGGTTGGTCGTAGGGCCCGATGCCTCTCGCTCCGACGCGGTGGTCCCTCTCTTCCACAGGCTGCCCGCCCCCCACGAGACTTTCGCCGTAGGTACCCTCTTCCCCGATGAGAAGGGCGAGCCCCATCTCCACATGCACGCCGCCTGCGGAAGAGAGGGCGATGCCACGGTGGGCTGTACCAGGGCGGGGCTCGAGACCTGGCTCATCGGAGAGATGGTGCTGATGGAGGTGACCGGAGCCTCCGGGCTCCGCATGGTGGACCCAGCCACCGGGTTCGAGTTGCTTGAGTTGCCCTGATCTGAGCTGCCGGTCCGCCTGCTTCCCCGACCGACCGCCGGGTCAGAGCACCAATCCTCAGCCGGGGACGGGTAGACCGAACGACAACACCACCACGGCGACACCGAGCACGAAGGGCAGGAGCAGTTGCCATCGCCGATAGCCCGCCAGCGACATCATCACGGCACCCCAGGCCGCCAGCACCACCCCGGCCTCCACCGATACCAAGCGGCCCGTGTGCACGTCGGCCGAGAGAACCAGACCTGCCGCCCCCAACAGGCTGCCTCCGGAAAGCACAAGCAGCGCGAGACCCGGCCAGAGCAGGCTCTTGAACGGGCCGTTGGGAAGCCAGGCCGCCGCGAGACGGCGGCCGCGCACCGCAAGGATGGCGCCGACGATCACCGCCGCAACACCCAAAACGAGATCGATCACCGCCACCGCCGTCCGCATAGTGCGATGCACTATACCTGCCCGGGAAGGCCGGTGCGAGGTGGAATGGCCCCTGTGTTCCCGCCGGCGAACAGCCTGATGGCCGGGCAGGAACGCCGCCGAGCACTGTGTGCGTCCTAGGCGCGTATTCGAAGGGAGGGAGGTCCCACATGCCCCGCGTACCATTCGTCGCCGCTGCCGTCGCAGCCCTATTCATTCTCACCCTCGGACTCGGAGCGTTCGCCTGTGGCACCGTCGATACTCCTCCAGGAAGCCCGGGTTCCGATTCGAGCACCGATACCACCTCCGCTCCCGACACCTCGTCGACCTCGGCCCCCAACGACTCCTCGACCACCCTTCCGGACGAGGCCATCCAGCACCCGACGGAAGCCAGCGATGTGGTCATCCGGGTGGTCATCGGAGGCGGGTTCGTCCCCGTCGAGTACAACGTCACGCTGCTACCGGAGTTCACCCTCTACGGCGACGGCCGCATCATCGCACCGGGGGTGACCACCCTCGAGTATCCCGGTAAGGCCCTGCCCAGCCTGCAGACCGCCGTAATCTCGGAGAATGCGATCCAGGCAATGCTCTCGGTCGCCCGGGAGGACGGGCTGTTCCGGAACGGCGTCGACTACGGGCACCCAGGTGTCGCCGACGTCGCTACCACCACCATCACCATCAATGCCGACGGTACCACCTACACCGCGAGCATCTATGCTCTCGGCTTCAACGAGGGCGGCGACCTGACCGCGGAACAGCAAGAGGCGCGGGCGGTCATAAGCGGCCTGCTGGGCAAGCTCACCGACCCATCTCTGTTGGTGGACGAGCCGCTTGCCTGGGAACCGTACGATTTCACCGCACTAAAGGTCTTCAGCAGGGCCGTGGATCCGGGCGCGGAGACCGGTTCCACCGAGATCCAACCGAACCATCTGCCCTGGCCCCTAGCCGATCTCGGCACCGCCGGCACGGAAGTCCCCAATGCCCGGGGCCTGCGGGAAGTGGTTATCTCCGGCGACGATCTGAGCCTGGTGAAGCCGCTGCTCGACCAGGCCACGCAAATAACCCTGTGGAAGAGCGGCGATGCGGAATACAACCTGTACTTCCGGCCGCTCTTGCCGGACGAGGCGGCCGCGCTGTAGCCTGCGGGCGCACCCAGCCGTCGACGGGCGCGCTCGGCCCCCCGCCGAGCGCGCCCGTATGTTAGTCTGCTCGTCATGCCAGCCGCCATCTTCACAGAAGCCCTCACCAAGACGTACGGCCGCCGCCTCGGCATCGCCGACCTGGACCTCGAGGTCCGCCCTGGTGAGGTTTTCGGCTTCATAGGGCCCAACGGTGCCGGTAAGACCACCACCATCCGCCTTCTCCTCGACCTGCTCCATCCGACGAGCGGTCGAGCCCAGGTGCTAGGACTCGACGCCCACCGGGACAGCGTGAAGATCCGCCGGTCGGTGGGCTACCTGCCGGGAGAGTTCGGGCTCTCTCCCCGCGAGACCGGGCGACACTTCGTCCAGAACTTCGCCCGTCTGAGGGGCGTGAAGAACCTGGGCGACGCCCTCGTGTTGGCGGAGCGCCTGGGGCTCGATCTCGACGTTCCCACCGGGCGGCTGAGCCGCGGCAACAGGCAAAAGGTCGGCATTATCCAGGCTCTGTTTCATCGGCCTGCCCTGGCGATCCTCGACGAGCCAACCACCGGTCTCGATCCCCTGGTGCAGGAAACATTCCTGCAGCTCCTTCGCGAAGCCAAAGCCGAAGGACGCACTGTGTTCCTGTCTTCGCACATCCTCAGCGAGGTGGAACGGGTCTGCGACCGTGTTGCCATCGTGCGCGGCGGCCGCTTGGCCACCCTCGAGACCACGGAGTCCCTGCTCGAGAAGCGGCGCAAGCGGGTGGCGCTCGTGTTCGCCTCGCCGGTCGACCCGGCTCCGTTCGCAGCCCTAGCCGGCGTGAGCGACGTCTCCGCTCAAGGGAGTACCGTCTGGATGCGGGTGGCAGAAGGCATCGACGGGGTCATCAAACTTGCCGCCCGCCACACCCTTGTGGACCTGAGTGTGGAGCACCCCAGCCTCGACGAGGTCTTCCTCGGGTACTACGAGGCCGAGGAGGCGCGGCGATGAGCGGACAGTGGTGGCTCATCACCAAGCAGCACCTGCGGGCACGGATGCGCTCCATCATCGTCTGGGGGGTCGCGCTCGGGGCCCTCGGAGCCCTCTACGTGGCCCTCTTCCCCAGCATGAGCGGGTTCCTGAAGGAGTACCTGGAGCAGGCCTCCGATCAAATGCAGCAGTTCATGGGTCCGGTTCGGGACTCGATGACCATCGAAGGCTGGATGGAGATCGAGTTCCTCACGTCTATCATTCCCATCGCCCTCCCGTTCCTCGTGATCCCCCTCGGGGCGCGAGCCATTGCGGGCAGCGAGGAGCGCAAGAGCATGGACATGCTCCTCAGCACCCCGCTGCCGCGCGGCCAGGTTGTGCTCTCGGCGCTCGCCACCATGGGTGCGGCGCTGGCCGCCGTCCTCACGATCACCTGGATTCTCACCTACGTCGCGGTGCCCATCGCTGGCGTGGGCCTGGGACCGGGAAGACTCGCGGCAGCTCTTGCCGTCCTGTGGGTCTTTTGCCTCCTGTTCGGTGCACTAGCCCTGCTGGTCTCCACCTGGGTGCGCCGCTCCTTCCTGGCAATCGTGATCCCCGCAGTCCTGCTGGTGGTCATGTATGTCATCGCCAACCTGGCCCAGGTCTCTAAGAGTGCAGAGCCCATACGGGCCTTCTCCCTCTTCTACCACTTGGGCCACCCGATCAAGGGCGATTTCCCGTGGAGTGCAGTGCTCCTCATGCTGGCAGCGGTCTGTGTGATCGGGGCCATAGCGGTGATGCGCTTCCAGCGCCGCGATATCTACACGTGAGCCGTACCTGCGGCGACCTGTCGCTCTGCCTGATTCGAGAAGAGCAGATCGCGATTCCGGCCATCACCCGGGCTTGAAATGGCAAGTAAAATTATATACATTATGTTTATTACATTTATGAATCCTCGCGCAAAGGACTCGACAAGGCCATGATGACGATTTCCACGAGGGGCCGCTACGCGACGAGAATGGTTGCCCTGCTCGCATCTCAGGGGCCAGGAGCGTCCATGACCAAGACCCAGATCGCCGACGCGGAGTGCATCTCTGCAGGCTACGTGCAGCAACTCATGATGGCGCTCCGGCTCGCCAACATCGTCGAGAGCCATCGCGGCCGCGAAGGTGGGTTCAGTCTCTCCCGCGCACCCGAAGACATCACAGTGGCAGACGTACTCAAAGCAGTGGAGGGGGACGTGATGCCTGCCCCCTGCCAGGGCGGATCGCGGTGCGACCGCTGGACCGATTGCCCTACCCGTCCGATATGGGAGGAAGCGGCCGACATGCTGAACGACCTGTTCAGCAGGACGACGTTCGCAGATCTGCAGGATGGGAGGACGAAGACGGCCTGATGAGGCCTCGTGCGCACCGCCGTCGCCCTCCGAGATAGCTCCCTCTGTTGGATAGGCGGCTGCAGGACCACCTCCAGGCGCAAAGAGCGGGGACAGTAGAGCACGCGGGTACCTGCTAGGATTCCTCCTATGGCAAAGGCATGCCCCACTCCTCAGCCCTTCCGAGCGGTCGCGGGCACCGTGATCGTCATCACCCTGCTGTTCTTCTTCACGTTCGTCGCGCGCTTCATCTTCTCCCCGCTGTTTCCGGTGATAAGCGCGGACCTCCGCTTCGAGCCAGGCCAGGCGGGGACTCTCTTCCTCCTGGGGGCAGTGGGGGTGCTCGGGGGCTCCGTCGCGGCGGGGCTGGTCTCGTCGCGGCTGAAGCATCGAGGGACCATCCTATTCTCGGTGTTGGCCATGGCCGCGATACTGGTGGGAGCGCGCTTTGCGGGTTCCCTGAACGCCTTGCGGGGAGTCTTCGTCCTGCTGGGGTTCTTCGCCGGTCTCCAGCTGCCCTCCTCGATTGCCACCATCACCGGTACGGTCAAGCCCGAGGATTGGGGGACGGCCCTCTCGGTCCAGCAACTGGGTCCGCCGCTCAGTCTGGTGGTGAGTCCGCTCATCGCAGCCGGGTTACTGGCCGCGTTCAGCTGGAACAACTCCCTGCTGTGGGTGGCCGGACTCGGGACCGTCCTGGCACTCATCTTCCTGTTCGGCTTTGGCGGAATCGGCAACTTCCCGGGCGATGTCCCCGGCCTGGCGCTCATCAAGCCGGTGATTGGCATCCGCTCCTTCTGGGTGATGATCTTCCTGTTCGCGCTCGGGATGGGGGCGCAGGTGGGAGTGTTCACCATGCTGCCGCTCTATCTCACCACGGAGCGTGGCATGACCGTCTCGTACGCCAACACGGTTCTCGGCCTGGCGAACATCGCGCCGCTGGCCGTCGTCTTCCTTTCCGGCTGGGTCGCCAGGAAGATCGGGCTGCGTGCCACCATGTCCCTCTTCCTCAGCCTTGCGGGGATCATGGTGCTGCTGGTGGGCTTGCTTTCGGGCACCGCCCTTGTTGTGGCCATCATTTTCATGGCCGGCTTGGCGGTGGGTTTCTTCGCCCCGGCCTTCGCTTCTCTGTCGCGAATCGTGCAGCCCTCGATGCGCAGCCTGGCCGCCGGGTTCGCGCCGCCGCTGGGTTTTCTCCTCGGCGGCGGCCTGCTTCCCACCGCTCTCGGGTACGTGGGCCAGGCCGCGAGTTTCAGTCTGGGAATCATCATCACCGGTGCCGTGGTACTCGTGGGATCGTCGGCGACCCTGCTGCTCCGGCTGCTCACCGAACTCGAGCCGGGCTGCTAGCCCGTGCAGTCACACAGATCCACACCCGAAGGCGAATAGGAGCATCCATGACCTCTGTTCCCCCCGAAGAAGCGAAAGCCGATGCCATCTCGCGTTTCCAGGCGCCCGGCTCCGCTCACATCAACTGCGCCCAGGCGGTGCTCGACTACGCTCTGCTGAGACTCGGCGAGGACCCGGAGGGCATCACGAAGGTGAAGTATTTCGGAGGCGGATTCAGTGGCATGGGGGAACTGTGCGGGGCCCTCGGCGGTCTGGTGCTCGCGCTAGGGGTGCGGGACCTGGCCATGAACGACCGAGGGATCGAACCGCCGGCGGACACCCAGGACGCGGTCAGGGCCGTGATCCGCGATTTCGCCGATGAGTTCGGCGCCCCGCGCTGCGCCGACCTCACCGGTCACGACCTCAGTACCGCCGAAGGCATGACCGCCTTCAAGATGAGCGACATTCGGGACCGGTGCACTGACTACGTGGCCTGGGCCATCGATCGCCTCGAACCGCTGCTCACGCCCGCCCTCGAGGACTAGGGGGCAGACGTGAGCGGCTATTCGATATTCGCAGGGACCCTGGCCGATATGGCCTGGCCGCAGGTGGAAGCGGCCGCCTCCCGGAACGCCCCGCTCCTCGTCCCGGTGGCGGTCATCGAGCAGCACAGCCTCCACCTGCCCCTGGCCACCGACACCTACGGCGCCTACCTGCTCTGCTCGCTCATCCAGAAAGACCTGGCCGAGCGGGATCTCGAGGTGCTCATCGCTCCACCGTACTACTTCGGGGTGAACGCTACCACGGCCATGTTCCCCGGCTCGATCCACATCCGGCCGGAGCTCGTGAGAGACATGCTGGTGGAGATCCTCCAGAACTACGCCCGGTGGGGACTACGCAGACAGTTCATCGTCAACCATCACGGAGACCCACAGCACAACCGGGCCATAGTGGAGGCCATACAGGCGCTGCGAGCCCAAGGAGTGGAGACGACGTATTTCCTGGGCGGGATGATCCAGGCGTTCGTGGACGCCGCCTGGCTGGGGACCTTCGGGCGGCCGCTGCCGCTCAACGGAGACGAGGTGCTGCGCTCGCCCGAGTCGGAGGCGACAAAGACCACGATCTCACGGCTCACTCAGAGCCAAGCCCTCGACGTGCACGCCGGAGAGCGGGAGACGAGCCTCATCATGCGCTGGTTCCCCGAAACCCTGGCGGAAGACGTCGACCTGGACGGCCTCAGGGCGGTCCCGGACAGCATCCGCGACTTCCAGGAAGCGGAGAGAACAGGTAAGTGGCGGGAGTTGTCCCCGGAGGGGCACATCGGCGATCCGGCGAGAGCGACCTCGGAGAATGGGGAGATCTACGCCTACGAGGCGGCGGACATGGCGGCCGCGTTGGCGGCTTTCCTCACGCGGTCGGAACTGCCCGGCCCCGAAGACTGAGTCGGGCGAGAGCCTTCGGGGAACCGCGACCCGGCCCATTGCCCCGACCGGCCCTTCACCCCGGAAACGCCGGAGCCCGCCTCGTTGCCGAGACGGGCTCCAGAAGCTCTTGTAGCGCTGCAACCCCGAAGGCGCCGTCGGAAGGCGTCAGTCGGGTATCCAACGACTAAAGGCGAACGCCACCTCCGGTCCAATGGTCGCCGCGCCTACTAGGCATGCTGTCTATTGGGACCACCTCCTTTCCACGCTTGCCAGCATTGTACCAGACCGCGCGCAGATTGCCAGGGGAAATGCAAGATGAGCAGGCCTTTTTTCGCGATCGCGCTCTAGTCTCCGTCCCCGGGGTCGGGTGTGCCGTGGGGCCAGTCATCCTTCAGAAGACGAGAGAGCGAGCGGTCGGCGAGGATCCGCCCGCCGGTCTGGCAGCCCGGGCAGTAGTCGCACTCGTTCTCGGCGTAGACGATGCGCTGTACGGTCCGGCCGCAGACGGGGCAAGACGAACCGAACTTGCCGTGCACGGCCATGTCGGGCCGGAAGGCTGTCACCTTCTCCGGAAAGCCCCGGCCGGTTTCTGCGACCAAGCGCTCCGTCCACTCCTCGAGCACCTCCACCACCGCCCGGTGAAGGGTCTTCATCTCGTCATCATTCAAGCTCTGGCTGAGCTTGAATGGAGAGAGACGCGCACGGTGAAGGATCTCGTCCGAATAGGCGTTGCCTATCCCGCTGAGGAGCCGGGGATCGGTGAGGGCCCGCTTCAGCGTGCGGTTCTCCCGGCGCAGAATGGCCGCGAACTCCTCCGCTGTTGCGGAGAACACGTCTACTCCCCCGGGATCGAGGGCCGCGAGAGATTCCCTGCCGCGAAGCAGGTGAAGCGACGCCCGCCGCTTTGTGCCGGCCTCCGTGAGAGTGAGCAAGCCCGAGGAGAACTCCAGGACGGCCAGCGCACCACCGCGCCGGCGGAGCCGGGCACCTGCCGTGCCCGCCGCGTTTCCGCGGCCGGGCGCCGCATGATCCCTCTCCTTCTCCGCCGGCGACGGCTCGTCCGAGCAGGGTGTCCAGTGCAAACGCCCGGCCGTCATGAGATGGATCACCAGGAAATGGGGCGTCGAAGACCCGGGAGCGACGACCTCGAAGACTATCCGCTTGCCGAGACGAGATACAGCGGCCACCCGGCCGCCGGCCACTGCCTGGAGCGGGGGATCGAATGTCCGGAGCAGGAACGGGTCGGTCAACCGGATACCCAGGAGGCGCGCGCCTA
>CAZWAR010000066.1:0-17577 GCA_964631965.1 uncultured Gaiellales bacterium | reverse complement strand
GGCGGCCAAGGCCGGGGTGGGCCGCATCGACGTGCTCGACGCCTATGCCGTCTGCTGGACGGCCGCGCGCATCGCGCGCGGGGAGGCCGAGCGGCTGGCAGGAGACCCCGACCTCGATGAGCGGGGATTGCGCATGGAGCTGTGGGTGTAGGCGGGCGGGCATGCGCACGTTCGTGATAGCCGACGTCCACGGCCATCCGGAGATCATCCGGGATGCCCTCGAAGATGGGGCCTTCGAACCGGGTCGCGACCGGCTGGTCTTCGCGGGCGATTTCCTCGACCGGGGTCGGGATGCGCAGGGCTGTCTCGACCTCATCGAACGTTATGCGAATGAAGTGCTTCTCGGGAATCACGACCTGGCTGTGCTGCTCGATACCCCCATCTGGCCTCAGGGGGCGGATAGCCCCGGGTTCCGGCCGTTGCTCGTGGAGAGGGTGCTGGACAGGGACCCGGGTCGCGCCTGGAAGGCGGTCGTGGCGGCGGAGGAGGTGTTGGTGTCGCACGCAGGTATATCCGCCCGATACGAGCGGGTGTTCCGCGGATCCTGCCGGGGAGAACTACCCCTGTTCGCCGACATGATGAACACGGTCTTCCGAGCCACCGTGCGAGCGTGGGTCGAGGGTGGCGAGGAGGACGACCGGATAGAGTCGGCCGCCGTTGCCGATGAGGTCGGCCTCTCGGAGGACCTCGATCTCTTCGGCGACTACGGTCCTTTCTGGTTCAGACCCGCGCCGTTCACGCGCGTCCGTCCGCTTGCCGGAGTCACTCAGGTGGCAGGTCACACGCCGGCTGTTGCCGGATTGGCCGAGAGCGGCTTCCATATGATCGACCCGGGCGTTTGGCTGACCGATCTGGGCGAGCCGCTCATCTTCCGCTACGCGATCATCGAGGATGGCCGGGTGCGGGTCAGGGAGGGGCCGGTCCCGGAGGAGGCGACGAGTGAGTAGCTCTGTGGAGGCAGGCCTGGCCGCCCGGGCTCGCGGCTGCCTCCTCGGGCAGCTCGCCGGCGACTCGCTCGGCAGCCTGGTGGAGTTCCAGTCGGCCGAGGACATCCGCCGCCGGTATCCTGGGGGCCTGCGCCTGCTGGCCGACGGTGGCACCTGGGGCACCATCGCCGGCCAACCCACCGACGACTCGGAACTGGCGCTCATGCTCGGGCGCTCCATCGCGAAGGCGGGGCGCTACGATCCCGGTGGGGCGGCGCGCGCGTATGCGTACTGGTACGAATCCGGCCCATTCGACATCGGGGGCACCACTCGGCAGGCTCTGAGCGCCGCTCTTGTAGCGGCGCGGCACGGCGATGCTCCGCCGGCGGTGGCGGGGGCGGCCCGGGCGGCTGCGAATCGCGGCAGTCAGGCCAATGGTGCCCTGATGCGGGTGAGCCCGCTCGGTATCTACGCTTACGACCGGCCGGCTGCGGATTCGGCCGCGTTGGCCAGGATGGATGCGTCGTTGACCCACCCCCATCCCATATGTGCCGACGCCAACGCGACGTTCGTCGTGGCCATCGCGGCCTCTATCCGAACGGGAGAGGGCGCTGAGGCCGTCTATCGGTACGTGATGGAGTGGGCCCGCGGGCGGGACGGTGACGGGATAGGGACGTCCTCGCCCGGGGGCGCTCATATGAACGCCTCTGGGCCTCGGGTGCGGCGGGAGGTGCTCGATTGCCTGGAGGGGGCCGCGAAGGGTCCGCCGGTCGACTTCCAGACGCATCAGGGCTGGGTGCTGGTGGCGCTACAGAACGCCTTCTGGCAGATGCTGACGGCGCCGAATCTCGAGATCGGCGTATCTGACACAGTCATGTCCGGCGGCGATACCGACACGAACGCCGCTATCGCCGGAGCGCTCCTGGGAGCGGTTCACGGAGCGGGCGCGGTTCCCGAGCAGTGGGTCCAGGCGATTCTTGCTTGCCGCCCGGAGCGGGGGCGACCCGGGGTGAAGCAGCCACGGCCTGAGGCTTTCTGGCCTGTGGATGCGCTGGAGTTGGCCGACCGTCTGGTATCGGTGGGAACTGCGCCTGGGAACCGTGAGCGGGGAACAACGAACGGGGAGCAATGACCGGGGGACGGTGAGCGGAGGACGGTGAGCGGGGAACGATCGCTGTGCCCCGCGTCAAGGGAGATCGACGGCAGGAGAAGGCAGGGACCGGCACCGCCGACGGTGAGTCCGGCGGGCGGCGAGGAGGCATCGATGGTCGAAATGCAGAAGATCGCCCCGACGATGATGTTCCTGGGCGAAGCGGAGGAAGCCATCGCCTTCTACGTGAAGTTGTTCGACGACTCGCGAGTGGATAGGCTGGAGCGCTACGGCGACAGGTACGCTGGGCCCGAGGGTCAGGTGGTCCATGCGGAATTCCGGCTGAAGGGCCAGCGTTTCATCGCCATGGACAACGCTGGTCAACAGGCCTACGAGTTCACGCCGGCCATCTCGTTCTTCGTCACGTGCGCCGACGAAGCGGAGATCGACCGCCTTGCGGCGGCGTTGGGAGAGAACGGTATGTTCCACATGCCGCTCGACACCTACCCGTTCGCCAGGAAGTACTGCTGGGTGGAGGACCGGTTCGGGGTGTCGTGGCAGCTTTTGCTCGAGTGATGGCTGGACGGAGCGGGCCGTGGGTGCTCGAGGCCGGTTCATCGGCCGGCGGGCCGTGACGCAGGCTCCCGGAGGGGCGCCGGCCCACGACTGGCGTGTGACCTGGGAGGAAGCGGCCGACATCCAGATACGGCTTGCCCGGCACGTGGTGCTGCGGCCGCTTCCCGTCGAGGGACCCGGGGCTCCCCGGTTCGCGGCCGGCGTGGACGTAGCCTATAGCAGGGACGGCACCCGGGCGTGGGCGGTGGCGGTGACGATGGACCGACGCTGGGACGTGGTTGCGAGCGCGATTGTCGCCGGAACGCCGGACCGCCCCTATTCTTCCGGATATCTGGCGTTTCGAGAGGGGCGGCTGACGGTGCAGGCGCTGCAGTCTCTGGCGGTGGCTCCCGACGTGGTGTTCCTCGACGGCCACGGTGTGGTGCACGAACGGGCATTGGGACTGGCCTCGCACGTGGGAGTGCTGCTCGGCGTCCCCACAGTGGGGATTCCGAAGACGCCGTTCCACGCCATCGACCACCACCCGGGCCCCAAGCGCGGCGACTACTACGTGCTCACGAAGGAGTGGGGCGCCCAGGGAGCGTCGATCCGGCTGAAGGCACGTTCGAACCCGGTGTACGTCTCGCCGGGACACTTGGTGGACCTCCCCAGCGCCATCGCAATGGCGCTCGCCTGGTCAACCGGCAGACATCGGGTGCCGGAGCCGCTGGCAGCGGCCCACACCGGGTCGGTGTTGGCGCGCAACGAGGGGGTCCAGGCAGCAGACGACGCCATGCCACCGCGGGACGAGGAGGGACAGGGCGGGCGGCTGAGCTAGAGGAGCGGCCGTCCAGCCGGACAGGCTGTCCGGGAGTCACCTCGAGACGATCCTGCGAGAGTGTCGGGGACGCTCAGATCCGCACTTTGGCGTAGGCCCAGCGGACCGCCTCCGGGCCGTACGTGTTCTCCAGCCGTTTGACGACGAAGTGGCCTCGGGCGATGTCCTGGAAGTGAGTCATGAAAAGGTAATTGACTGCCCCACCGGACAATGCGCCGATCACCGGGACCGCTTTGGCGGCCAACTGCTCGCTGACGACGGCGCCGAAGCGGGGTGCGATTTTCTGGATGAGGCGGATCACGGCCGGTGCGCTCGCATCAGCGAAACCCCTCTCGGCGATGGAGCGGGCCGCGGCGGTCATCTGCTGGCTAAGGGCGGTCCGCACAGCCCAGTAGCCGGTCTCGGCCGCCTCGTCGGCGGGATGCCCCTTTCCGCCGAGGGCGAACACCTCCAGGCAGGAGAGGCGGACCTCGAGGCGGGAGAGGTCGTGCCCTTCTGCTCGGGCGATATCGGCGATGGAACGAAGCATGACGACCGTGGATATCGGCAACTCGACCGGCAGCGCAGCCAGGCCCACAGCACCCCCGGCGGTGCCCGTGCCGATCACCAGGGCTCTGTGCAGCCAGTCGTGGGATCTGACGTCGAGCCCTCGGCGGACGCTGCGAAGCCCGTGCGCGGCGGCGCCTGCTCCTTGAGCGTGGTCCGCCCCATCGTCGAGCATGCCGGAGCCCCGCCGAGCGTTTCTACCCATGGTACGTACGGAGAACTCGAGCCCCGTTAGCAGAGCATTCTCCACCGCCCCAGAAGCCTTCCGCTGCCAGCCGCGCGGGAGCATCCTGAATCCAGCCTCGATGGGAGAGCCCACTGCATCCGCGATCCGGATGGCCAGACTGGGGTACTCCAGCCTGCGCTTGGCGTCGGCGAGAGCGATCAAGTCCTGCGGTGCCCAGGGAGGTCCGGGAGCGGCCTCGCCGCCGGGGCCCGTTCCTGGGCCGGTCGCCGCCGGAGTGCTGCCCGGCTCCGGAACGCCGCCGGGATCGGCGCGCGCGGGGTCCTTGGCGCTGGCAGGCTCATCCATGTCGTCACGACCTCCTGGCTCTCGTGGTCGAAGGACTGATACCCATTATCGGGTATGAGGATTGGTAGCACATCATGAGCAGGCTCACACGCACGATACACAGAACCTTCATAGCTCTGCGGAACCGCAACTTCCGCCTGTACTTCGCCGGCCAACTGATCTCCAACACGGGCAACTGGCTCACGAACGTCGCCCTCGTCCTGGTCGTCCTCGAACTCACCAACAGCGGGCTTGCCGTGGGTCTCCTGGCGGCGTGTCAGTTCGGCCCCATCCTCCTTCTGTCGGCGTATGGAGGCGCGGTTGCCGATCGCTCGGACAAGCGCCGCCTGCTCCTCGTCACCCAGAGTCTGGAGATGACGCAGTCGGGCAGTCTCGCCGTTATGGCCTTCATGCCTCACCCGCCGCTTGGCGGGCTCTACGGACTGGCCGTCTTCGGCGGGATCCTGCTCGCGTTCGACAATCCTTTGCGGCGGTCGTTCGTCAGCGAGATGGTCCGGTCCGAGGACGTCCCCAACGCGGTCGTGCTCTACAGCACCACGGTGAACGTATCCCGCACGTTCGGTCCTGCTCTGGCAGGGCTCCTCGTGGTGACTCTGGGCTACGGCTGGTGCTTCACGATCGACGCCGTCACATATGTCGCCGTACTCGTCTGCCTCTACCTGATGCGTCCGGCCGAGTTGTACAGGGAACCACCCAGGCCTCGAGGGAGCGGGGAGGTGCGGGCCGGTCTTCGCTATGTGGCCTCGATGCCGGTCCTGTGGATCAGCCTGGCCATGCTGGCCGCCATCGGGGCGCTGTCCTACAACTTCAACGTCACCCTGCCGTTGCTCGTGCACCTGTCCCTTCACCGAGCCGCGAGCATCTATACGATCCTCTACGCGGTGTTCAGTTTCGGCGCTGTCATCAGCGCCCTTATCGTGGCGCACCGTGGTTTCGTGCGCATGGAGCACATCGTTCTCGGCGCTCTGGCCCTGGGCCTCACCATGCTGTTCCTGGCGCTCGTCCCCGACGTCGCAGTGGCCGTGCCGGCTGCCTTCCTCGTCGGCATGGCCACGGTCCTGTATTCGACGGCGACCACGACCTTGGTGCAGGTGGAATCGAGGGCGGACATGCGGGGCCGCGTGCTGGCGCTACAGACCGTGCTCCTGCTCGGCACGACCCCGGTCGGGGGGCCGCTGCTGGGATGGCTTGCGGACACCACCGGGGGGCGCGTGCCGATCATCCTGGGTGGAGTGGTGGCGCTGGCGGCGGGAGCCGCAGGCTGGATTGCAGCGCGACGGTACGGGACGGGGCGCCCAAGCCGGTGAAGGCCGAGGCGAAGCCCTGCTTCCCGGTCGCCGGCGGAGCCACCGTCCGCCTCGTGCGCTAGCATGGTCGTGGGCGGACAGCGATCTCCCCGAGTCGCCCCGGGGCGAAGAGGACGGCGGGATGCGCTTCATCCATACGGCAGACTGGCATCTGGGGAGGCTCTTCCACGGCGCCCATCTCACCGACGACCAGGAGTTCACTCTCGAAGGGCTGATCTCCCTGGCCGACGGCGAGCGGGCCGACGCTGTCATCATTGCCGGAGATGTCTTCGACCGGGCGGTGCCGCCTCCCGACGCGGTCAGGCTGCTGGATCGCACCGTAGCCCGGCTGGCGCTCGATGTGGGAGTGGCGGTGGTCATGATCGCGGGCAACCACGACAGCGCCGCTCGTCTCGAGTATCTCAGCGAGTTGGCCCGCAGGACGGGAGTCCACGTGGTGGGCAGGGTGGGATGCGAAGTCCGGCCGGCCGAGGTCATCGGAGCCGACGGCACCGGCGTCCGCTTCTGGCCCCTCGCGTACACCGATCCGGAGAGCGCCCGGGAGGAGATGGGCCGCGACGACATCCACACCCACGAGCAAGCGATAGCCGCGCAGCTCGAGACAATCGCCCGCGAGGACGCGGACGTGCGAGACGTGGTCGTGGGCCACGCGTTCGTGTCGGGTTGCGATACCTGCGAGTCGGAGCGGGAGCTCACCGTGGGGGGTACGGCAGCCGTGAGCGCGTCTCTCTTCGTCGACTTCGACTACGTGGCCCTCGGGCACCTACACGGCCGGCAGAGGGCCGGGTCGGAGCGAGTCCGCTACTCCGGTTCACTGCTCAAGTATTCCTTCAGCGAGACCTACCACGAGAAATCGGTCACCTTGGTCGATCTGGGGAAGAAGGGCGATGTCTCGGTTCGGGAGATGCCGCTCCCCATCCGGCATGATGTTCGCCGGCTCCGGGGCGGCTTCGCCGAGCTCATGAACCGCGAAGTGGATCACGAGTTTGCCGACGCCTACCTGGAGGTGATACTCACCGACGCCGAACCGGTCGCGGACCCGGTGGAGAGACTGAAGAAGAGATTCCCGCTCCTCCGGTCCCTCCGGCGAGAGGAGACCGAGCGGGAGATGAGCGGCCCTGCCTCGGGAAGCTCGGGCATCAAGAGCCGCACCACCGCCGACTTGTTCGCCGACTTCTTCGAGGATGTGAGCGGCCGGCCGGTCAGCGGGGGCCAGGCGGCCGAAGTGGCGGCCGTCCTCGAGAAGCTGGAGCGCGTCGGCCGAGAGGCAGGGTAGGGTAGCGATGAAGCCGGTGAGACTCGACATGCAGGCCTTCGGGCCCTACCGCGAGCGGGAGACCGTCGAATTCGGAGAACTGGGTCTCAACCGGGTGTTCCTCATCCACGGGGACACGGGGGCCGGCAAGACCACCATCCTCGACGCGATGGTGTTCGCGCTCTACGGCGACACGAGCGGGGGAGACCGCCAGGCGGCTCAGATGCGGTGCGAGTCTGCGTCTCCCTCCGTACCCACCGAGGTTGTCCTCGACTTCGCTCTCGGTTCCAGGAAGTTCCGGGTCGCCCGCCGCCCGGGCCAGGAGATCACGGGTGCTCGCGGCAAGCCGGTCTCCAAGCCGGCGGAGGTGGTGCTGTGGGACCGCTCCGGCTGTGGTGAGGCCGAGGAAGGCAGGCTCCTCACCACGAAGATCATGGAGGCGAACACACTGATCAAGGAGACCCTGGGCTTCTCCTGCGAGCAGTTCCGCCAAGTGGTGGTTCTGCCCCAGGGGCGCTTCCGGGAACTGTTGTCGGCAGGTTCCGACAAACGGGAGGAGATCCTTCGTCAGCTCTTCAAAACCGCCCGGTTCCGAGAACTGGAAGAGGCCCTGGCTGAGCGGGCGAAGACGGTGAGGGCTCAGATGCAGGAGCTGAAAGCGCAAAGGGAAGCCCAGCTTGGCCTGGTGGACGCAGCCGATGACGACGAGCTCGCCGCTCTGAAGGCGGCCGCCGCCTCTGCCCTGAAGGCTGCCGAGGCTGAGGCGGAGGAATCAGGCGGGGTCTCTCTGGCTGCCGGCGAAGCGCTGGCCGCTGCTGAGGCGGCCGAGGAGGCGCGGAGGGCCCTGGCCGCGGCCCGCGCGGATTTCGAGGGCTTGGAGGCGAGGGCGCGGGAGTTCGCGGCCATCCGTCTCCGCCTGGAGACCGCCGTGAGGGCGGAGAGGGTCCAGTCCACGGCAGAGCGTTTGGTGGAAGCCCGTGCTCGCGTCGCCGAGACGACGGCCGCGGCCGATGCAGCGGCGGCCGAACTGACCGCCGCTGAAGAGGCGGAGCGGCTAGCGGCCGAAGTCCTGGCCGCAGAGCGCGGGAGGACCGGGGAACGGGAGGCGGCTGCGCAGGAAGTCCGCCGTCTCGAGGGCCTGACGGCAGCGATATCGGCGTGGCGCGAGGCGGTCGAGGAAGCCACCGGCGCGGCGAGCCGCGCCATGGCCGCGCGAAGCGCGGCGGATGCGGCCACCGGTGCCAAGACGGCGGCCGACGAACGGCTGGCCGGTCTTCGGGATGAGGTTTCCGGCACCAAGGCCGCCGCGATGCTCGCGGAAGCCGCTCAGACCCGCCTGGACGCAGCCAGGCAGCACGAGGAACGGTGTCGGCGGCTGCTCGCGGCTCGCGATGCCGTGGAAGCGGCTGAAGAATGGCACATGCGTTGCGCGGCGGCGGAGAGCGACGCACGCGAAGCGGTCACGAATGCCGAAGCGGCGCTGGCTGCCCTGGAGGAACGGTGGCGGGCAGGGCGGGCGGCCGCGCTGGCCTCGGCTCTCGCGCCGGGGCGCCCGTGTCCGGTGTGCGGAGCTACCGACCATCCCTCACCAGCCGTCTCGGAGAAGGGGGACGTGACCGACGACGAACTGGGCGCCGCCCGGGTTGCGGTCGACGCATCTCGGGCGGCTCACTTTGCCGCTCGTGATGGCACGGGGGAGGCGAAGAACCGGCTCACCGAAGCGGCTACGGCTGAGAGAGGTATCAGTCTGGAGCCAGGCGCCCGACCCGACCTTCAACTCTCCGACGCCGCCGCAGAGACAGCCGTCTGTAGGGCCGAGCTGGAGGCACTGAGCGCTCAGGCAGAGGTGGGAGATGCGGAAGCCCGCATGGCCGAGGCGGAAGCCGCCGCAGAGGCCGCCCGCACTGCCGCGGGCGCGGCGCACGAGACCCATGCCTCCGCAGAACGGGCGCTGGCGGCGGTCGAGGCCCGTCTGAGCGAACGAGCGGCAGCGGTGCCGGAGATCCTGCGCGCGCCCGGTGCCCTGGAGACGGCCATCGAAGAGGCGCGCAAGGCCGGGCGGATGCTCGAAGAGGCGTTCGAGGCCGCGCAGTTGCGCGCTCTGGAAACGAAGGAGGCGCGCATCGCTCGGCAGAGTGACGCCGCCGCCGCGGTCGTCAATCGCGCCGGTGCGGTGAAACAGGAGCGGTCGAGTGCAGCCGCCTTCGCCGCCGCCCTCGAGAAGCAAGGGTTCGCCGCAGAGGAGGAGTGGCGCGCGTCGCTTCTGTCGGAGGAGGAGCGGAAACGGCTCGCTGCGGACCTGGCCGCATATGAAGAAGCCTTGAACGAAGCGCGCGGAAGGCTGCGTCAGGCGCAACTCGTTGTGGCCGCCCGGCCGGAGCCGGGCGACATCGCCGGTCTGCGCTCGGTGGCGGAGCAGGCGCGGTGGGCTCACACGGAGGCCATCGCTCGAAGGGAGAGGGCACACAACCGGCTCGAGGGCCTGCTGAAGGTCGAGCGGGTCCTCCGGGAGATAGACGGCCGCACCGAGAACGTGCGCAGCCTCTACCAGACGGTCGGAGTGCTGGCCGATGTGGCGAACGGCGCCAACCCGAACCGGGTCTCCTTCCAGCGCTGGGCCTTGGGGGTATATCTCGACGAGGTGCTGGTGAACGCCAGCCGCAAGCTGTTCCTCATGAGCAAGGGCAGATATCGCCTCCAGCGCCAGAAGGAGGCCGCCGGGAGAGGCAGGGCGTCAGGGCTCGATCTGGCGGTCTTCGACGAGTATTCGGGGTCGGCCCGGCCTGCGGTTACGCTCTCCGGTGGAGAGAGCTTCCTGGCCGCACTCGCCTTGGCCCTCGGACTGGCCGAGACGGTGCAGGAGCATGCCGCAGGAGTGCCGCTGGAGACCATTTTCGTGGATGAGGGCTTCGGGGCCCTGGACAGCGACGCGCTCGAACTCGCGATCGATGCCCTCATGGAATTGCAGTTGGGGGGCCGTCTCGTCGGAGTCATATCGCACGTACCCGAACTGCGCCAGGTCATTCCCGCCCGGCTGGAGGTTCGGGGCGGCCCCGGCGGCAGCCATACTCGCTTCGTGGTGCCGTAGTCAGTTTCTTCGATCGGCACCGATGCGTACCTTCTACCGCGGGGATTCGTTCGTATGAGTGGTTGTCAAGGCTCGTCGCTCATCCGTCTGGAGGGATTTCGACGCGACACCGTAGCCTTGTGAAGGTGGTGGCGCCGACCGCAGTCGGCCCCAGGTAGGGCGGACGCTGAACGGCCGGCGATCCGGGAAGCGCCACCACCCGCCAGGACCGGTGGCGGGCGCGAGCCGGACCGTACCTTAAGGAGGTACGAGGTGGACTGCTCAGGTAAGGCCTACGGGCCTCCCTCCAGAGCGGCGCCCAAGGTCGTCGGCGCCCTTTCCAGGCCGGACGTCAGCAGACTACCCATGCCCGTATTGACCGGCACCGCTTGCGACGTCGACGGCGAACCGCTGCGGGGCATCCACGTGAAGGCTCTGCGTGACGATGCGCTCGTCGGCTGGTGCGAGACCGACTGCAACGGGCACTTCGAGATCCCGGTCTCGGTGGGCACCTACACGCTCGTCTTCTGCTCGACGGCATATCACGAGGTACGAGAAGCCGGGGTGCTCGTGGCGGGGCCCAGCACCCGCGTGGACGCCGAGCTCATGCTGATCTTCTGAATCTGCGCGTAGCGCGACGCTCGAACCGATCGAGATGTCCGCCAAACGGCCGTCCTCAAGGGGTGAGATTGCGCACGTCCTGGATAGGAGCTGCCCGGTTATGTAGTATAAGGGCCCGTCGGGCGCGCCCGGTCCGTCGATCAAGACACTGCAGGCGAGAGGTTGCCACATATGCCGTATTGGGCGGTACTCGTCGTCATCGTCGTACTCGTGGTGGGGTACTACCTGCTCAGCCAACAGGCTCGAGAACGGCGGAGATCTCGGGTGGGCGAGGACTTCGACAGCCTCCCGAACTTCTATGCCAACCAGACCTACACGGACTGCGATGGGCAAGCGTCCCTCGGCATCGACGATCGGGGCCGGCGCATTGCCGTGGCCAGGAAGCACTTCCAGCCGCGCACCCGCATCTATTCCTTCCAGCACATCCTCTCGGCTGAGATCGTACAGAACGACCAGGTGATCGGTTCCCTCACACCCGGGGAGCCGGCCCACCGGGCGTCTGATAACGGTGGTAACGGTGGCGGTCTCTTCGGTTCCACCGGCCGGGTGAAGCGTCCTGCCATGACCGGGCTCCCTCAGGTACAGCCGGTGCTCGGACAGCTGACCATGGTCGGCGTGAGGGTGAGCTTCCGAAACGGGGAAGAGGTGGACGAGGTCCTTATCTGCTTCTACCGGGGCAAGCCTGTGAACGTCGACGGGGTGGTAGGGGAGAAGGCCTTCGCCGAGGCCCAGGTGCTGCTCGGTTCTCTCGACATCGCCATGAAGCGGGCGGGCGCGCCGCCTCGCGGGGGGACGGGGGCCCGAGCGGAGAGACGCTGATGCGGCCCGCCCATGCCGGGGGCAGGCCAGGGCAGCAGCCCTTTTCCTGTCCGCCTCGCTTGGTACTCTGGGTTCAGAGCGACAGCGGTGAGGTGTGACGTGGCGGCATGGACTCCCAGACTCTCGAAATCTCGTTTTCAGGCGGGGCTGCAGTGTCCCAAGTACTTGTGGCTGCTGTGCCGGGCGCGCCAGTTGGCCGACCCGGTGAGCGAATCGCAGCAGGCCATCTTCGATCAGGGTCACGCCGTTGGCCAACTGGCGAGAGGACTCTTTCCGGGCGGCATCCTACTGGAAGAGGACTTCACCCAGGCCGACCAGGCGTTGCGGACGACGGCTCAACTCGTGGCCGACGGGGCAACCTGCCTCTATGAGAGTGCGTTCCGCTACGACGACGTGTTGGTGCGTCCGGACGTGCTGTTCAAGGAAGACGGTCAGGGCTGGACCCTGGTGGAAGTGAAGTCCTCCACCGAGGTGAAGCCTGAGCACGTCACCGACCTGGGCATCCAGGGGTACGTGCTCAGGGGCGCAGGCATGCCGGTGAGGAACATGTGCCTGCTCCACCTCAACAGCGGCTACGAGTATCCGGGCGGCGCCTACGACCTGGGGCAGTTATTCACCATCGAGGACCTCACCGCCGAGGTCGAGCCCTTCATCGAGTCCGTACCGGGTCTGCTTAGCCAGTTCCGGCAGATGCTGGCCGGTCCGACGCCTGAGATCCAGATCGGACGGCGGTGTGACAGTCCCTACGCCTGTCCATTCCACGGCCACTGCCACAGCCATCTGCCCGAGTTCCCGGTCACCGAGATCCCTCGGGTAGCCTCTGACGTCCTCAATTCGCTACTCTCCGAGGGTTACTGCTCCATCCGGGAGGTACCGCTCGACTACCCGGGGCTCACGCCCACTCAGCGGATGGTGTGCGACGTCATCCAGACCGGGGAGGCGCGCTACGCGCCGGAGCTGAAGGACGAGCTGTCCGGGCTGGCCGAGCCCATCCACTTCCTCGACTTCGAGACATGGCGGTCGGCACTTCCCGCCTTTCCTGGGACGCGGCCGTATCAGCCCTTGCCGGTACAGTGGTCTCTGCACACTCTCGACCATGGGCTTCAGCACGCGGAGTTCCTCCACACCGACCGCACCGACCCGCGCCAGGCCTTCGCGGTCACGCTGCTCGAGGCCCTCGGTGGGGAAAGCGGCGGGGCGGACGGCAGCCCGATCGTCGTCTACACCGGCTATGAGAACTACATCCTGGACGGTCTCGCGCGTGACCTCCCCCAGTTCGCCGCCTCCATCGCCGCGGTTCAGGCTCGGTTGTTCGACCTCCACAGGGTGGTGCGCAATTACGTGCAGCATCCGGACTTCCACGGGAGCTACTCGCTCAAGCACGTCCTTCCTGCCCTCGTCCGCGATTGCTCGTATGAGGGTCTCGCCATCCAGAACGGCGAGGCTGCGACTCTGCGCTGGCAGGAGGCCGTGTATGGCAAAGCACCCGCCTCCGTGTGCGAGGCGATCTTTGCCGACCTGCGCAGCTACTGCGAAACAGATACACTGGCCATGGTCAGACTGTACGAAGAGCTTCTGCACGCGGCGTAGAGAGATCCGTGCCCGGCGCGGGAGGAGGGGCGAGTAGTGAAGGTCGATCTGGCTTTGCTGGCCGACTACGCCGAAGTCAGCCAGCGCGGTGGCAAGCTGATAGTCTGCGGCATCTTCGACCGTATCTCCTTGGCCGATCTCGAAGCGGTGCATCCCCGCATGGCGCTTGCCCTCAAACTGGTATCCGATCCAGGGGAAAAGTCGGTGCACCATCTGTCTGTACGGTTTGTAGACCCGGATGGGGGCGACGTGGTGCCCGCCATGGAAGGTGAGGTTGAACTGAAAGCCGAAGGTGGAAGCGAGCGCTCCGTCAACCTCATCCTCGACTTGAATCTGGTCAAGTTCGGCACGGCGGGGCCGCATTCGTTCGACGTGTTCATCGACGGAGAATTGCAGCAACAGGTGCCGCTCAACGTGGAAATTGTGGAACGTAAAGACACGTAGGTCCCTCTCCTCTCTTCCCGCCCGCTTCTCCGTCTGCCTTCCCAGAAGCTTCTCCGTCTGCCTCTCCGTCCGTCTGCCTCTCCGTCCGTCTCTCGCTCGGCCCTTCGTTTCGCAGGCACCTGCCTCGGGTAGATGCCCACGGAATGGGCAACAGGCTCCCAGGAGGTGCTCCATGAAGGGCGACCCGAGGATGATCGAATCGTTGAACGCACGTCTCGCGGAGGAGTTGACCGCAATCAACCAGTACACCGTGCACGCCGAAATGCTCGAAAACTGGCACTACGGTAAGCTGTACGACCCCGTATGGGCCCGGACCATCATGGAGATGAAGCACGCGGAGAAGCTCATCGAACGGCTCCTCTATCTCGAGGGCCGGCCGATAGTGAGCGAACTGCGGCCGATGCACATCGGTGCCAAGGTCGCGGATATGCACAAGAACGACCTGGGCCACGAATACGATGCGGTGAAGGGCTACAACGAGAGTATCGCCTTGGCGGTGGAGTTGGCGGACAACGGTACGAAGCTGCTGTTGGAGGAGATCCTCGGCGACGAAGAACAGCATGTCGATTGGCTGGAGGCGCAACTCGACCAGATTGAACAGGCCGGCCTCGAGAACTACCTGGCGGAGTCGATCACTCAGGGTCTCGAGTAGCAGCGTCCGAGGTGGCTCCCGGGTGGGTCGCCTGGCCTGAGCCCCCCGGACCATCCGGCGTGTGCCGGCGGTCGAGCAGGTGACGTGCGGCGAGATACGGGTGCCGATAGGTCATGCGGGGACCAGAGTAGCGCATAGCCGCTCGGATCTGCTGCCGCATGGCCGGACGAAAACAATGGACCGTGCAGCGGGCGCACGTTGGCTTCGCGGTTCCGAAGCGACAGGCGTCGATGCGGGCAAGGGAGTACTCGAGGAGGGCCGCGCAATCCCCACAGAGGGGCTGACGCTGATGCGGATGCCGGCGTCGGTGCAGGCGTCGGTTGTCGGTGGCCGCAGAGGCCGGGTGAGACCTTGGGGCCTCCGGGTGCATCCTCCGGCAGTGCAGCCGGATCATGAGCTCAACGGTCCGGGCTTCGCGCCGGAGGCGGCGGGATTTCCCGAGAGATCGCGCAGGCGGCCGGGCGGCCACGCTACTCCCAGCGGTCGAGGACTACGATCTCCGACAGGGGCTTGCGGGTCTTCGGTCGGGGGGAGCCGGCCGGGTAGCCGATGGTCATGAGTTCGATGACCTTGACGGTGGCCGGCACGCCCAGCGCTTCGCGAACCTCGTCCTGCGAGAACGCTCCGATCCAACAACTGGCCAGCCCCTCAGCGGTGGCGGCGAGAGCCAGGTGCTCCATGGCGATGGCCACGTCGACGGGGTCGCCAGGGACCCCGCAGCTCATCATGCGGTCGGGCATGAGTCCGCAGCCGGCGATCACCACGGGAGCGGTGGCAACGAAGCGCTGATTCGCGCAGGCGTGGATCAGGCTCCGCTTGACCTCTTGATCCTGGACCAGGATGAACTTCCAGGGCTGGCGATTCGACCCGGAGGGCGCAAGCCGCGCCGCCTCGAGCACGCGGAACAACTTGTCCTGCTCGATGGGGCGGGACTGGTAGGAGCGGCACGCGTACCGCGACCTTGCGAGTTCGAGAAAGTCCATCAAAGGGCCTGTCCTGTCGTGGGGTTTGTGCCTAGTGCCTAGAGCAGGCGAGTGGCTCCATAGTAGCTGCTCTTCCAGACAGTCCCGATCTGAACGTGGTCCCCGGTGGCGTTGATCATGTTCCCGTTCCCGATGTAGATACCCACGTGGTGGATCGGGTTGTAGAAGAAGACGAGGTCACCCGGTTTGAGCTGACTTCGAGAGACGTGCGTACCGTAGTTGTACTGCATGGCGCTGGAGTGGGGCAGACTGATGCCCACCTTCGCGAAGCAGTACTTGACCAGCCCGGAACAGTCGAAGCCCCTGGGGCTGGCGCCTCCCCAGACATAAGGCACGTCGAGATACTTCATGGCCGTGTTGATGACGATACCCGGACGAGAGGCCAGGAACCGCCTGCGCGCTTCGGCCTCCGCCCTCAGTCTGGCCTGACGGGCGGCCTCCTCCTTCTTGAGCTGGGCGATTTGCTTCTCTTTGCCTTTGAGTGCCGTCTGCTGCTTCTTGAGCTGGGCGAGCACCTTCTGCTTGGCCGCCTCCGCCTTGTCCGCCTCCTGCTGCTGCAGGATCAGGTCGGCCTCGAGCTGCGTCTTCCGCTCGGAGACGTCCTGGCGATAGGTCTTGACCTCATCCACCAATTGCGAGTCCTGTTTTCCGAGGTGCTCCCACTGGGTGGCCCTGGAGATCAGGTCGGAGAAGCTGTTGGCGCCGAGGAGGACGTCGATCATCTGGACACCCCGAGCCTTGTAGATACTCACCACGCGCACGTTCAGCTGGTCCTGAGCGGTCTGTAGGTCGCTCTCGGCTTTGGCGATGTAGTCCTGGGATTTCTTGATGCCGGCCTGAGTGTCCTCGAGTACCTGTGTGGCGTAGTTGTATTCCTCGGTGACGGCGCTGAGCTCCTCGTCCAGTTTATCGATGAGGTCCATTAGCGCCTTTGCCTCGGCCGTGGCCTGGTCGATGGCGGGGGTGGCCAGCGCAGGGATCGACAACGAAGGCAGCAGGATCGCTGCGATGATAACGGACACCGCGAAGCGGATGGGCAGTCCGTGTGCTATGCGTCTGGTGCCGCGCAACGGTCCCCTTCTGGCCCGCCGCTCTCCGCCTAGACTGGGAGCCGGCGGCAGCGGCCGAATCACTTGGCGCCGGATTATACCGCCGCCCTCTTCATCTGTCATTTTCGCGCCCGGCGGCCCTGCTCCTGCGGATGTGAGTCCCGCGGGACGGAGACGGCCCCGTAGCCGTTTAGCGCCCAATTGCCGCGGGGAGGATAGCGATACTGCCAGTGTGGAATCGCGGAGAGCCGGCCTATGGGGCAGTTCACCCTTGTCAAAGTCAGCGGCAGGCGTAGCTCTCGCGTGAGACGGAGGGCAGGACGCCGCAGCGCGCGCGGACCGCGGCGCGTTCCCATCGCGATCGTACCGCTGATGGTGATCGCGATCGCGTTGTTCGGAGCCTTCTTTGCGGGGATCCGCGTCATCGCCGCAGTGGAGGGCGACCTTCCCATCGTGGCCGACCGGCGGACGCCGACGGAGGCCCAGACCAGTCAGATCTTCGCCGCCGACGGAAGTACCCTGGCCTACCTCTACGGCGAGGAGAACCGCACGATCGTCAGCAGTCGGGAGATCTCCGCCTATCTGAAGAAGGCGATTGTCGCCATGGAGGACCATCGCTTCCATAAGCACGAGGGGGTCGACTGGGAGGGCTTGGGCCGGGCCGTGTTCATCAATCTGGAGAAAGGGTCGACAAGCAGCGACGCCACCACCAGCAAGCCCACTCCCACCTCGCCGCCCACGGCAGCAGAGCCGACAACCACCCCGCCCACGACAGCCGCCGTCATGAGCGAGGCGGCCACCGCGGTGCAGTCGAGCACTTTCGAGTCGGGTTGAGACCCGTCCTTGGAGGCGAGGCGTGAAGCGGCCGTTGACGATCCTATTGGCACTGGTAGCTGCGGCTGTTCTCGCCGCGTCGTGCGCCGCCGGGCAATCTACACAGCTGACCGCGTTGGAGAGCACGGCCGATGAGGAGATCGGAGGTCCGGCTGGGGTGACGGCCGCCAAGGCCATCGCTCAGACAGCGTCTGGCAGTACGGCCCCGGCGACGGCGCCATCCACGACCCGGCCGGGTCCGTCCACCTCGCAGCCGGTGCTTCCCCTCACCGCGACGCTACCCTCCCTCACCACGACGCTACCCTCCCTCACCACGCCGACGACCTTGCCCAGAGCGCTGCCCGCCGACGCGCCAACGATGGAGATCCCCATCCTCATGTACCACTTCGTGGACGACGCGCCGCCGCCGGCGGGGCGCTGGGCCGCCGGCCTCACAGTGGCAACGAAGGACTTCGAGAGCCAGATGGAC
>CAZWAR010000065.1:0-17582 GCA_964631965.1 uncultured Gaiellales bacterium | reverse complement strand
CGCGCCTCCGATGGCGCTGGAGCGCCCCACCTCGGTGATCAGTTCCCGCTCCAGAAGCTTGTGTACGGTGGAGTCGGAGTTCACGCCACGGACCTCCGCGATCTGCGGCCGTGATATGGGTTGTAGATACGCGATGATAGCCAAGCATTCGAGGGCTGCCGGAGACAAACGACTGCCGTCCTCCGGCAACTCGAATAACTGCGAGACGATCCCGTGACAACGGGCATCCGTCCGAAAGACCCATCCCCCGGCCAAACGCACCAGTTCGATTCCGTGTCGCCCCTTGCCGTCGTACTCCTCGGCGAGAACGCCGAGGGCAGCTTCCACCCGCGCCCGTCCGAGGTCGCCGGGAAGCTCCAGTGCGTCGAGCATGGCCTCCACGGCGAGGGGTTCGCCGGAGGCGAAGAGCAGCGCTTCCAGGTCCCGGCTCAGCTCGCGCTCGTTGCTCACCACCCCTCCTTATCCGGCCTTGGGAATGTCACGCAGGCGGACTTTTATGTCGGCAAAGGTCTCGTGCTGCGACGCTCGGATCTCTCCTCTCGCGAGCAGATCGAGCAGAGCGAACATCGACAACGCCTGCACCAGCGGCTGCTCCCCGCCAAAGATGGCATTGAAAGAGAACTTCCCTCGGCGGGCCAGGATACCCCGGATGATACGGGTCTGCCGCTGCAGTTCCACCTTCGTCTTCATGATATGCCCGCTGTCCGGCTCCCGGCGGTTCTCGATGATGTGGAGCATCGCCTCGCGCAGACACATGGCGTCTTCGCTGCCTGCGACGTCGTCCAGTTCGGCCAGCCGCCTGCTAACCGTCCTCTCGGGCTGCCGCAGCCTACATGCGCCGTTCTCCTCCCCCAGTTCCCGCAAACGGGCGGCAGCCGTCTTGAACTTGCTGTACTCGAAGAGTCGGGCCAATAGCTGGTCCCGCGCTTGCTCGGGGGTGAGTTCCGTCTCAAGAAGCGGCTCCGATCCGGGCAGGAGCAGCCGCGACTTGATCTCCACGAGCAGGCTCATAAGGAGGAGGAACTCGCTCATCTCATCCCAGTCGCCTGTGGCGCCCTTGGCCTCCAACTCATCGAGGTACGCGGATATCACCTCAAACAGCGGTACTTCGAGTAGGTCGATCTCCTCCTTGAAGACGAGGGAGAGCAGGAGATCGAAGGGCCCCTGGTAGACGTCGAGATCGACTTCGAGAGGTCTCATTCTTTGCGCTGACCCTCCGCTCCCGCCAGGATCAGCTACTTGTAGGCCGGAAGCATCAGCCGCCAGAGGGCGCTTTCCCCTCTGTACAGCAGATCCCCGAGTCCCGCGTAGCTCAGCAGGACCAACAGAAGCAAGATGATGAAGATGCCGTAGCGGTCGAGCATCACCCATTTCTCGTATGCTGCGCGAGGCAAGAAGCCACCCACGATCCTCGAGCCGTCGAGCGGCGGGATCGGAATGAGATTGAAGACTCCCAGGACAACGTTCACCTCCATGGCCAGGAAGAGGAGGGTGAACACCCAGCCACGTACGGATCCCGGCTGGTTCAGAGTCGGTTCCAGGAGGTTCAGGGCCACCGCGAAGATGATGGCGAGCACGAAGTTCGTGAACGGACCGGCCATACCTACCCACATCATGCCCCGCTGACGGTTGCGGAAGTAGTACGGCGAAACCGGAACGGGCTTGGCCCAGCCGAATATGAACCCACCCAGCGCCGCCGTGATGAAAAACATAGCTGTGCCGAGAGGATCGAGGTGCTTGAGCGGGTTCAGCGTGAGGCGCCCCCGCAGTTTCGCTGTGGGATCGCCCAGCCGGTACGCGACCAGTCCATGGGCCAACTCGTGAAGGCTCATCGAGAAAACCAAAACCGGTACCAGGGTAGCCAGAAGCAGCCAGTCGATGTTCATGCGCTCTTCTCCACCAGGCGCCGGGCCGCTTCCAGTTCGGTGTCCCTACCTTTGATCATTCCTTCCACACGCTGCTCCTGCAGTCTCTCGAGAACCCGGCCCACAGCCGGGCCCTTCCTCATTCCCATCGACAGTAGATCGTCACCGCCGATGCTCAGCTTCCTCTTCCTGATATCGGCCAGATAGCGGCGCAGGCGGGTCTGCACCTCTCCTGGCTCGAGAGTCGTGAGTCCGAAGACCACGGCTTCCAACGGGATGCTGCGCAACGTCTTGAATATGTCCCAATCCCGCATGTCGGGCTTTGCCAGTCGAGTCGCCAGAAGAGGCCCCACGACCACCGCCGCCGTCACTGCCTGGCTGTCGGCCCGCCGGAATTTCATCCGCTCCAGCCACACGTACAACTCGTCGTGGGTCATGTTGCGAGTCACCGCGGCAAGCCGTAACCGCCAGGGTATCACTTCGTCGTCCAAACCCATCTCTGCGACCGCCGCATCGAGCCTCTGCACGAGAGCGACCGTCTTTGCGCCGGTTGCCAGCTTGGGATGGACCTCGCGCGCTACGCCGAGTTCGAACAGGCGTCCGAGAGTCCATTCGATGTCGCCCTCACTGAGCAGCGCCACCAGCTCATCGCGCAGGCGCACGCTGGAGAGATCTCCCACCAGGTGCATGTCCACGCAGCTCTTCGCGAAGCCGTGGGTCTGCTCGTCCATGCGGAAACCGTAGCGGTTCTCGTACCGGACTGCGCGAAAGATCCGTGTGGGATCCTCTATGAAGCTCAGGTTGTGCAATACCCTGATGATGCCGTCGCGCAGGTCCCGAAAGCCTCCGAAGAAGTCGATGATCGTTCCGAAATCTTCGCCGCTCAAGGAGATGGCCATGGCATTTATGGTGAAGTCGCGACGGAACAGGTCCTGGCGTATGGAGGCGTGCTCCACGCGTGGCAGCGCGGCCGGGTAGTCATAGAATTCCGTGCGTGTGGTGGCCACGTCCACGTGGAACGGCTCGCCGCAGCTACGTACCCAGGCCGGCGCCTCGCCAAGAACGTCAGGAGGCAGGAGCACCACAGCGGTCTTGAACTTGCGATGGGCCCGTACCCTCCCTCCCAGTTCGGCCGCCAGACGGGTGGCGAAGTCAATGCCGTCGCCTTCCACCGCAATATCGACGTCGGCGTTGGGCTGGTCGAGCAGGAGGTCGCGGACGAAGCCGCCCACCAGGTAGACGCCGGGGAAGTCCTCGGACAAGGCGGAACACGCGCGAAAGAGACGGCCGGAGAAGGGATGCTCCGCGAGCGTCCGCATGGTGTAGAGCTGTGGCACGGGTGTCTCCGCGCGCTCCTCCTCCCAGCGGCCGTGGTACGCGGCGAGCACATCGGTGCGGGTCACGATCCCCACCACATCGGCCACCTTAGGCGACTTCTCCCGGATGGCGGCTTCGTAAGCGCTCTCGGTCACGACAGGGATGCGGCCGGCGCTACCCGATACCATGATCCGACGGAGTTCATCCACGGTAGTACCTGTGGTGGCGAAGCCGATGTTCTTGGTCATGACGCCCTTCACCGGCGCGTGACCGAGACCGTGGCGAAGAGCCTTATCGAGGTCGCGGCGGGCCACGATGCCCACCAAACGGCCGTTCTCCCGAACGCAGATGCCCGAGTGGCCGTACTGCTGCGCGGTCACCAGGGCATCCCTGACTGTCGTGTCGGCATCGATGAGCCGCACCGGCCGGCTCATGATGTCGCCGGCGGTGGGCGTGCCCAGATTGCTCCCCTCTAACTGGGCGAGAAGCACCGCTATGGTCTGCTGCGGACTCTTGTCTCGGACTACGGCAGAAGCCGCCTGGGCGTGGCCCCCACCGTCGATGGCCCCGAGCAATGACCCGACGTCGACCGATCCCGCCCGCGACCGAGCGGTGACGAACACCCGGTCCTCCATGCCGACCGCCTGTAGCAGTACTTCCGCGTTGATCAGTTCCATGAGCTTGTGCGCTATGACGCTCAACCCATCCACGTAGGTGGGTACGTCGAGAGCCACAGTGTGGATGTCGAGACCGCGTACCCGCTCCAACCGAACCAGGTCGACCATCTCCATCAGCACCGAGCGCTGCTCGGCACCGAGAGCGCTGTGCAGATAGCGCTCGATGAGCGGCTGTGAGGCTCCGAGACGCATGGCAGCCGCGAGCATCTCCGCGTCCCGGATCGTCGTGCGGGGATAGGTGAGTGAGCCGGTGTCCTCGTGGATGCCGAGCGCGAAAACGGTGGCAGCGAGCCAGGGAATCTCCACCTCCCGCTCTCGCAACAGGTAGAGCATCGAAGTGGCCTGGGCGCCGTCGTGGGAGATGACCCAGTTGTCCCCCTCGACGAAACAGGGGCGCTCCGGCCTCTCCGTTTCGTGGTGATCGAATACCACCACTTCCACCCCGGGACGCCCGCAGAGCCTGCTGAGATCGCCGATGCGCTCAACGTCCGCCGTATCCACCACGATCAACTGGCGGATCTTGCTCTGGTCCAACAGCCTGAGGTTGACGATCGGCAGGTTCTCGCCGTGAAGAGCGACGAACTCACGCACGTTGGGGTTGAGGGAGCCCGAAAAGACGATACGGGCCTCGGGATAGAGCAGGGACGCGCCTACGACCGCCGCCAAGCCGTCGAAGTCGGCGTTTTGATGCGTGGTTATGACTGTATGGGCTTCGAGTAGTGAGGGAGGCGAAGTCATGTACGTAGTATATAGCGGCGTGGGTAACGTATAGGTAAGTGGCCCATCCGGCCTGCCGGCATCAGAGGTCCCAACAGCGTAATACCGCCCCCACCGCCACCGCGAACGCGGTTGCGGCGTCGTGTGCGCCGGCGAGCACTCCTCCATGGGAAGTATGTCCTGCGTTGACGACCAGGCTGAGCGCAGCCATCTCCAGTCCCTCCTCTCGGGCGGCCAGCAACTCCGGCGCTCCCGACATGCTCACTGCGCTTCCCCCCAAGCCACGAAGAAAGTCATACTCCGCGTCCGTCTCGTACTGGGGTCCCGGGACCGACACGTGCACGCCGGAGGACAACCAGGCGGGATTCCCCACGGCCGCCAGCACCCGGGCGGCGAGGGGTCCGGGTGTCGCAGGGATCCGGACCGGGTCTCCGTACCCTGTTGCGCAGAGCTCGGGCGTGAGCAGGTCGAGCATCTCCGTGGCCACGATCACATGGCCGGCCTCCAAACCTTCCGCCAGCGCTCCGCAGGAACTGGTGAGCAGCAGATGACTCACACCCCAGCGGGCCACGGTCCGGACCGCCAATTGCAGTTCGCTCAAATCGAAGCCCTCGTAGCCGTGCAGCCTTCCCTCGAGAAGGGTCACTGGCCCACCCTCCCAGTCGGCGATGGACAGCCTGTACGGGTGCCCGGGGACGCGGCCCTCGGCCCAGAAGGGGATCTCTCGATAGAGGACCTGAGCACGACGGGGCGCCGGCAGGGCGGCTGCAAGCCCCGATCCCAGCACCACCGCCACCCGAGGGGGGTCACCGAGGCGAGCCCGCAGGAAACACGCGGCCGCGTCGGCCTCGCGTGCGCCCATCCTGCACGGCAGCCTTTGCGGAAGCGCGTTCGCGGCGTCACCAGGCCTGCCGGCCGGGCATGGCTGGGTTTCCGGGTAAGGGCGCCAACCTCGCGTCGGCTGCAGTCCTGCGATCGGTCTACCTCCGAGCACCGGACGACCTCCCGTGAGCGATGCGAACACCGTGGCGCCGGTATCCGACAACGTGCCTTCGTAGACGGCGGAAGGGCATTCGCTCGGACGGGGGTATACGAGCAGCGGGACGTACTCCCGGCTGTGGTCGGTGCTAGCCGTGGTCGGGTCGGTACCGTGGTCCGCTGTGATGAGGAGCGTGTCTCCAGGAGCCAAGGCGGCAACGATGTCCGGTAGAGCCCTGTCGACGGCGGCCAACCCTGCTGCGAAGCCATCGACGTCGTTGCGATGCCCCCATACCATGTCGAAATCGATGAGGTTGGTGAAAAGCAGGCCCTCATCGAACCGGGTCTCCCGCCGGCGATGCCGCAGCAGGTCCCCGAGCACAACGAGGTTTTCATCGTTCGAGGCCACCTTGATGCTCGCGGTGATCCCTCTGCCCACGTAGATGTCCGTGATCTTGCCCACAGCCGTCACCGGAACGCCGGCTTCGCGGAGCAGGTCGAGATAGAGGGGGGCAGGGGGTGAGAGGGAGAAGTCCCGGCGGTCCTTGGTTCGCTCGAAGGTCCCCGGTCGCCCTTCGAACGGGCGGGCGATCACTCGAGCAACACCGTGGCGGCCCTGCAGGATCCGCCGGGCGGTCTCGCACCATCCGTACAGCGTCCCCAGCGGCACCACGTCGACGTGGGCGGCGATCTGAAACACGCTGTCTTGAGATGTATAGACGATCGGCTTGCCCGTCGCGAGGTGCTCGGCTCCCAACGCCTCGATGATTCCGGTTCCCGAGGCCGGGACGTTGCCCAGTACTCCCCGGCCGATCTGCGCGGTGAAGGGAGCCAAGACCTCCTCGGGGAAGCCGTCCGGGTAGGTGGGGAACGGGCGCTTCGTCACCAGTCCCATGTGCTCCCAGTGGCCGACAGTAGAGTCCTTCCCCGCCGACAGCACTGCCAGTCGTCCCACCAGGGCCGAAGGGCGGGCGGCAGGAGGTACCCCGATGATGGGGAGGATGTTCCCGAGCCCGAGGCTCTCGAGGTAGGGCAAGCGCAAAGGGACGACCCGGCTCAGGTTTCCCAGAGTGTCGGACCCGGCGTCCCCGTACTCCGCGGCATCGGGCAGAGCGCCGGCGCCGACCCCGTCAAGGATCACGAAGACGAAGCGGGTCACGAGCAGCTCCCCGCGAGACGGCTCCCGGTCACCACTTGTCGCCGGCCGTCATAGGTCGCAGGCTCCATCGTGGGCCGCTCAGCATCACGGTTTCTCGGCGCGGGCCCGGGGATGGGCTTCCCGATACACCCGCTGCAGGTGCGCCGCCGTCACGTGGGTGTATATCTGGGTGGTGGAGAGGTCGGCGTGGCCGAGCATCTCCTGGACCGCTCGCAGGTCGGCTCCGCCCTCGAGAAGGTGCGTAGCAAAGGAGTGGCGCAAGGTGTGGGCGGATACGTCGTCCGGCAGACCGGCTTCTCGGGCATAGCGCTTGATGATCGCGTGCAGTCCCTGCCTGGAGAGCTTCCGTCCCCGGTTGTTCAAGAACAACTCCGGTGATTTGAGGGTCCCGGAACCACCGAGAAACGGGCGACCCCGTTCGTTGTACGCGCGGATGGCCCTGACCGCCATCCTTCCCAGCGGGACGATACGCTCCTTGTCCCCCTTGCCGATGGTCCGCACGAAGCCGACATCCAGATCCACATCTTGCAGACGGAGGCCCAGAGCTTCGGAGGCGCGCAATCCCGCACCATAGAGGATCTCGAGCAGCGCGCGATCGCGCAGCCCCCTGGGGTTCGCCTGCGGCTTCGCGAGCAGTCTTTCCACCTCTTCGACGGTGAGGGTGCGGGGAAGCGTCGACTCCAACCGGGGGCTGGGGAGGGCGCGCGAGGGATCGGTGATCGCCTCGCCCATCACCACCCGTCGCCTGTAGAAAGACCGGATGGCGGCCGCTTTGCGCGCCCGAGTCGAAGGACGCCACTGCCCGGCCGCCAGATAGTCACGCACCTGGTCGGTGGAGGCATCGGGCAGCGCTGCCCCCCGCTCCTCGAGGTACTCGGAGAACTGCTTGAGATCCCGCCCGTACGAGTCGATGGTGCGCTCCGACAGACCCTCCTCCAGGCGGAGGGCGCGCAGATGAGCAGCCAGTGCTGGAGGGACAGGAGGCGTAGCGTCCATTGGCTCGCCCTGGTCTACATGTATTCGATCGGCAGGACGTACTCCAGAGGGAAGTACGGGTGGCCGGTGGCTTCCGCGACCTCTTTGACCGTGACCTTGCCTTCCATGACGTTGATGCCGCGGGCGAGGGCCGGGTCGGAACGCGCGGCGGCCACGACGCCCGCCCCGGCGACCGCGACGATGTACGGGAGCGTCGCGTTGGTGAGGGCGAGCGTAGACGTGATGGGCACGACCCCAGCTACGTTGTCCACGCCGTAGTGGATGACCCCGTGCTCCACGAAGGTGGGCACCCGATGGGTGGTCGGTCGGGACGTGGCTACAGTCCCACCCTGGTCGACGCTGAGGTCGACGATCACCGAACCAGGCTGCATCGACTGCACGACCTCCTCGGGTACCAGCACAGGAGTCCGGGCTCCGGAAACCAGTACCGCCCCGATCAGGACGTCTGCGTCGGCCACCTCGTCTTCTATGGTCAGTTGGTTGCTGTGGAGGGTTTCAACCGCGGGAACCATCCGCCTCAACCGGTCGAGGGCCTCAAGGTCGATGTCGAGGACCTTCGTCCGCGCTCCCATCCCTGAGGCGATCACGGCGGCGTTGGAGCCGGCGATACCGGCGCCCAGGATCACCACATTCGCAGGTTTGACCCCAGTGGCGCCCCCCAGAAGCTTGCCCTTGCCGCCGCTCATGCGTTCCAGGAAGTATGCGCCGATCTGGGGGGCGAGACGTCCTGCTATCTCGCTCATAGGAGCGAGCAGTGGGTGTCTGCCGTCCGCTGTTTCGACCGTTTCGTACGCGAGGCAGGTAGCGCCGCTCGAAACCAGGCCGGCGGTCAGGTTCGGATCAGGAGCGAGGTGCAGGTAGGTGCAAAGGATATGGCGGGGCTCGAGACGGGCGATCTCTTGGGCCAGAGGCTCCTTCACCTTGACTATCATGTCGGCCTGGCCGAACACGCTCTCGGCGTCCGCGACGATGCGGGCGCCGGCAGCCACATAGGCATCGTCGCCGAAGAGCGAACCGTCCCCGGCCCCCTGCTCAACGAGGACCTCGTGGTGCCGGGCGGTGAGTTCGCGCGTTCCTGCCGGGGTAAGGGCCACCCGGTATTCCTCCTCGCGGATCTCGGTAGGTACTCCGATGCGCATCTCGCAGCCTCGCTCTAGCGTCGTTCTACTGTCCCGCCCCTGACCTTCTGCAGAAGCAGAAGCGCGGCGAGGCTCTTGGCGTCTTCCAACTGTTCCGGCTGGTCATACAGGCCGCTCAGCGGACACCGTACGATCTGCAGATCCTCATCTTCGTCGGGGTCGGCTTCCACCGCGCGCAGCTCCTCGGCCAGGTAAATGTGCAAGATCTCGTTGGCGAAACCCGGGGACGAGAAGCAGTGCCCGAGTGGTGTCCAGAGGGCCGCCTCCAACCCGGCTTCTTCGCGTAATTCTCGTATCGCGGTGGCACGCGGCTCCTCCCCGGGCTCGAGGCCGCCGGCGGGGAACTCGAGCAGCAGCCTGCCGATTGCGTGCCGCCACTGGCGTACCAGGGTGACCTCGCCGTTGTCGTTCAGGGCGATGATCACGACCGCTCCAGGATGCTCGACGACTTCCCGGGTGGTCCGGCGGCCCCGGGAGAGCTCGATATCGTCGACTCGGACGTTGATCATCTTACCGGCGAAGACTTCGCGAGAGGCCAGGACCTCGGGCGCGAACCCGGCCGTCACCGGATCGTGTGAGCCCCCCCGGGCGGGCCTATTCATCACCGTCTCCAGATCGACCCGCGTCGACTGCGGATCTGGTCTTCGGCGCATATCCCGGGGCCATGAGGATGAGCCGCAGGGCGAGCGCGCAGAGGCGCTCGAGGTCGTCGAGACTGCAGTGTTCCTCGGGGCTGTGAACCTGCCTCATGCCCGCGCTGAGGTTCACCGTGGGCAGGCCTCGGGCGTTGAGCACATTCGCGTCGGACCCGCCGCCGCTCGCCATCAGGTGCGGCTCCAAGCCGAGGTCGGCCAGGGCCGACCTGGTCAGCCTGACGACGGCGGATCGCCCTGTGAGGGCGAAGGCGGAGTATTCGTGCACCATGGCGATGTCCACGTCCACCCCCACCTGGGCGGCGCCCGAGTGCAGCGCATCCACAATGGATGCGGTCACCTGAGCCAGTTTCTCGTCATCGTGACTGCGGCACTCTCCCTCGACGTCACAGGTGTCCGGCACGATGTTCGTACCCACTCCTCCATGGATGACGCCTATGTTCGCGCTCGTCTCGTCGTCAATGCGGCCCAACCGCATCATGGCGATCGCCTTGGCCGCCGCCTGCACGGCGCTCCGGCCCCGCTCGGGCTCCACGCCGGCGTGCGCTGCCTGGCCGCGAAATGTTACTTTGAACGTGTTGTGGCTAGGGGCTCTGACGGTCACACCCCCCACCGGGCCGGCCGAATCGAACTCGACCGCAAAGGGGCTCTTGAGTACTTTTTCGTCGAAGTGCTTCGATCCGACCAACCCGATCTCCTCGCACACGGTAAAGAGGGCCTCATATGTCGGGAACGGACGCTTCGACGCCATGAGCAACTCGGTGGCGTGGACGATTGCAGCCACGGCCGCCTTGTCGTCTGCCCCCAGGATGGTGGGGCGACGGTTGCGAAACACAGCTTGGTCGTCGAGATAGGGTTCGATGCGATCCGTGGGCGCCACCGTGTCGAGATGCGCCCCCAGGACGACGTGCGCCTCTCCCTCTCCGGGTACGGTGCACCAGAGGTTGCCCGTATCACCGGCGATCCGGTCGCCGGTGTCGTCTTCGTTGACGGTGAGACCCAACCTCTCCAGGTGGGTCCTGACAGCGTCGGCCATGGCCCGCTCGTGCTTGAACGGGCTGAGGATCCCGGTGTACTCGAGGAAGAGCTCGGTAAGGCGCTCGCGGGACGGCTGCGGGGCGTCGATCATGCCTTCTGGCCGGCGATTGCGGCCCTGATGAAGTCGCGGAAGAGCGGGTGCGGGTTGGTCGGGCGGCTCTTGAATTCGGGATGGAACTGGCAGGCGACGAACCAGGGGTGATCGGGCAACTCGACGAGTTCCACCAAGCGCTCGTCCGGCGTGGTGCCGCTGATCATCAGCCCCGCTTTCAGCAGGCTCTCGCGATACACGTTGTTGACCTCGTAGCGGTGCCGATGCCGTTCGTAGATAATCTCCTTGCCATAGGCTTCGAACGCCTTCGTGCCAGGCACCACCTTCGTGGGTGAGGCGCCCAGCCGCATCGTGCCCCCCATATCCGCGATGTCCTTCTGTTCGGGGAGCAGGTCGATCACCGGGAACTCTGTGGATGCATCGAATTCTGAAGAGTTGGCCCCAGGCATCCCTGCCACATGGCGGGCGAACTCGGCTACGGCCACCTGGAGCCCCAAACAGAGGCCCAGGTAGGGTATCTTGTTCTCGCGCGCGTAGCATGCCGACATGATCTTCCCCTCGATGCCTCGGATGCCGAACCCTCCCGGCACCAGCACACCGTCCGCCGATTCGAGGCGCGAGGTGATCTCCTCCTGCTTGAGCGTCTCCGCGTCCACCCAGATGATCTCCAGATTCCTGCCGTGGTGGATGGCTGCGTGCTTGAGAGCCTCCACCACGCTCAGGTAGGCGTCCTGAAGCTTGACGTACTTGCCCACCAGCGCGACACGCACCACTCCGGTCGCCGCTTTCACGTTATCCACCAGAGTGATCCATTCGCCCAACTGCGGCCTGCCCGCTTCAAGCCCCAGCTTGTCCACCACCAGCCCGTCGAGACCCTCATCACGGAGATTAAGGGGCACGAAGTAGATATGGGGCGCATCGACACAACTGATCACGGCCCGCGCTTCCACGTCGGTGAAGAGGGAGATCTTCTCCTTGAGATCGGCGCTGATGGCCCGGTCGGACCGGCAGACTATGATGTCCGGCTGAATACCGATGCTCCGCAGTTCGTTGACGCTATGCTGGGTAGGCTTGGTCTTCTGTTCGCCGCTCGCGGTGATGAACGGGATGAGAGTCACGTGGATATAGATGCAATTCCTCCGCCCCACGTCGTTCCGGAACTGGCGGATGGCTTCCAGGAACGGCAGGCTCTCGATGTCACCGACCGTGCCCCCGATCTCGGTTATGACCACGTCGATGTCCGGGTGGCGCCCCACCCGGGTGATCCGTTCTTTGATCTCGTTCGTCACGTGCGGGATAACCTGCA
This sequence comes from uncultured Gaiellales bacterium, assembly GCA_964631965.1. GTDB lineage: Bacteria > Actinomycetota > Thermoleophilia > RBG-16-64-13 > RBG-16-64-13 > CAIQPS01. The sequence continues at coordinate 5,685 of CAZWAR010000065.1, read as the reverse complement.
CAGTGCCGCCCAGATAGTCGCCCCGGCGCTCCTTGCGGATCACGTTGTAGTAGACGGAGCCCGAGGTTATGTTGGAGTCCCGGGTAAGGCTCTCGTCGATGAAACGCTCGTAGTGACCCAGGTCGAGGTCGGTCTCTGCCCCGTCGTCGGTGACGTACACCTCCCCGTGCTGGAAGGGGCTCATGGTCCCGGGGTCGACGTTCAGGTAGGGGTCGAACTTCTGGATGGTCACTTTGAGACCGCGGCTCTTCAGCAGACGCCCCAGGGAGGCCGCTGTGATCCCCTTGCCGAGCGAGGATACAACTCCGCCGGTGACAAAGATGTGCTTGGCCATGCTCACCCCTAGTGCGCGTGGTGGAACCGGGCGGCGCATGGCGTGCCCGCTGCCGTCGCATCCTGCAGCCTCAAGGAATGCCCCGCGCCTTTCCTAGTCTAGCAGCCCGACCGCCTTGTCCCGCAAGTCTCTTGCGTGTGCCATAGCCTCTGCGTCGTCCGGACTGCCCCCCATCATGCGGCACAGCTCCTCGACCACCGAAGGCCCGGTCACCAGGTGGAGCCGGGTGACCGCCCCCTCCGCGTCACTGCTCTTCTCGATGGCGAAGTGGCGGGTGGCCAGAGCGGCAACATGAGCCAGATGGGTCACCACGATCACCTGCGACCTGTCGGCCAACTCTCGCAGTTTCTGAGCAACGGCCACCGCAGTCCGCCCGCCGATGCCGGCATCGATCTCGTCGAAGACGAGGGTCTCGTCGTCGCCGACCCCCACCAACGCACATTTCAGCCCGAGCAGGACCCGGGAGAGCTCCCCCCCGGATGCCGTCCGGGCCAGACTGCGCGGAGGTTGGCCGGGATTCGCGGCCAACAACAATTCGACGGCATCCGCGCCGCCTTCCCGCAGACCCTCCCAGCCCGATCTGGTCTCCAGCGACACTGTCACGCGAGCGGAGGGCATACCCAACCCATTCAACTGCGCAGCCACTGCTTCCTCGAGGGCCGGCGCCGCCCGGCGGCGGGCCTCGCTCAGTGTCACCGCGAGCTCCACTGCCGCAGCCCGCTCCTCTTCCGCCTGCTGTCGAAGGCGAGTGAGGTCTTCCTCCCCACGCTCGAGTTCGGCCAGGCGGGCTGAAGCCTCACGGAGATACTCGACTGCGGCTGACGTCGACCCCCCGTACTTCCTGCTCAGGTCGGTGTAGAGCCGGAGCCGCTCGTCCACCACCTGAAGCCGCGCCGGGTCGACGTTCACCCCGTCGACGTATCTGCGGAGCTCCCGCGACAATTCCATAAGCGAGTAGTGAGCGTCGCGGATAGCGCTCGCGAAGCCTTCGATCTCAGGGCCCACCTCTACAAGCCCGCCCACGAGACCGGCAGCCTGCCCGAGGAGTCCGGCTCCGTCGGGCGCTCCGTCGTCGCTCTTCAGCAACTCGGCTGCCTTTCCCAGGTTCTGCCGGATTTCCTCTGCTCTGGAGAGCACTCTTTGTTCGACTTGGTGCGCCTCCTCCTCCTCAACCGACAGGCCGGCGGCCGCCAGCTCTGCGGTTTGAAACCGGAGTAGTTCGATGTCGCGGAGGCGTTCGGCCCGCGCCCGCAGACTTTCCTCCAGCCGGCGGCCGCTTTCGCGGGCCGCCTCATAGGCGGCACTGTACGCCACCGCCAGCTCAAGCGCCCTCACACCGGCCCACTCGTCGAGCAAGGCCAGCTGGTAGGAAGGGTCGAGAAGCCTCCGGTATTCGTGCTGCCCAGCGAACGAAAGCAATCTCTCGGCGATGGCCGCTGTTGAGGTTACGGTGACGGAGATCTCGTTGACGTAGCAGCGGTTACGCCCGGACCGGCCAAGGCGCCGGGTGAGTATGAGATCCCCAGGCTCGTCGATGCCGGCGAGGTCCCGTAATTCTGCAGGGATCTGGCCCACCTGCTCCGCGTCCAGGTCGAAGACCGCCTGGATGACGGCCTCGTCACCAGCTGAGCCTACCAGGCCCTCCTCCGCTCGTTCGCCCATCAGCAGCCCGAGCGCCTTTGTAAGCAGGGTCTTCCCGGCGCCCGTCTCGCCGGTGAGAGCGTTGAGGCCCGGAGCGAATTCGAGCGTCGCGTCCTCGATGAGCACGAAATTCCGGATGGAAAGCGACGCCAGCACGGTGGCGCCCGCCTACAGGAGCCGGTCCCGGAAGTGGTAGTACAGGCTGTCGCCTTCCAGCAGACCCAGCACCGCCACCCCCGGCTCGGTCCTGATCTCCATGACACCGCCCGGTGCGATGAGTGCCTCGCGCTGGCCGTCGATGTCCACAGAACACACTCTGTGCGACGATGCGTTGACGATCTCCAGGATATCCCCGGGGGCGGCCACAACAGGCCGCACTCCCACCGCATGCGGGGCAACCAGGCTGATGACGTATGCGTCGACCGAGATGCCGAGAAGCGGCCCCCCGGCGGCCAGGCTGTAGGCTGAGGAGCCCGCCGGAGTGCCGACCACGACACCGTCGCACAATACCTCGAAGAGATTCACGCCGTTGATCCGCAGGGCCAACGACGACACGGCCGAGCTGTCGCCACGGCCTACTACCACGTCGTTCGTCGCCCGGAACTCGGCGTCGCCGAGGTGTGCCTTGAGCCCCAACAGCGCGTGTTCACTGAACGCCCCCTCGAGCAAGGCGCCCAGCCCTCGTTCCAGGCGATCACCACGTATGCTGGTAAGAAAGCCGACCCGTCCGAGATTGACTCCGACCACGGGGACGTTTCGGTCGCGGGTGAGGTGGAAGCCGCGCAGCATCGTACCGTCGCCGCCGAGTACGAGGCACAGGCTTACCTTCTCCAGGGATCCCTCCTCGAGAGGCTTCACCCCTTCGAACGCAGAGAGGATGCCCGGGTGCTTCTCCCACTCATTGGCCGGAGCCCACACGCCTACCCCTCGTTGCGTGAAAAAGAGCAGCGACCGCCGGAGATGGTCAGAGGCCACCGCCGGGTCTCCATGCGTGAGGATCACCACTTCGTCGATGCTACGTTTCACCGCCGTCCCTTTCGCTCACCTGCCCTGCTCCCACGGCCGAGTCTATCGCGACCCCAAGCGTATCAAGTGCGAGCCCCTTTGCTCCACCTCGCCTCAGGTGTAGGAAGTACTCGACGTTCCCTCCTGTCCCGGGGACCGCGGATCGGCAGACGCCCATGATCTCCACCCTCAGATGATCGAGCACGAATTCGGCCGTCTCCCGCAGGACCCTTAGCCTCACCCCCGGGTCCCGCACGATGCCGCCCTTCCCCACATCGCGTGGTCCCGCCTCGAACTGAGGCTTCACCAGAACCAGGCCCGCGAACTGGGCCGCCATGGAGGCGGCCACTGCCGGGAGGACCTTGGTCACTGAGATGAACGACACGTCCATGGTCAGAAACTCGGGCCGCCAGGGCAGCGACTCCGGATCCAAGTACCGAGCGTTCACTCCTTCGATGACGTGCACCCGCGAGTCTGTGCGCAGTTTCGCATCGAGTTGCCCCTTGCCCACATCGAGGGCTATCACCCGCCGCGCTCCGCGCTGCAATAGACAATCGACGAAGCCGCCGGTGGACGCCCCCACGTCGAGGGCGGAGAGTCCCGTCACGTCGATGCCGAAGGTCTCCAGTGCCGCGTCCAGCTTGTCCCCGGCTCGGGAGACGAAACGGGGACGGGCCTTCAGACTGACGTCTGCGTCGGTGGCCACCGGCGTGCCTGCTTTGTCGCTCACCTGTCCGTCGACGAGCACGACCCCGGCCATGATCAGCGCGCGGGCCGCGTTCCGGCTGGATGCCAGCCCCCTGGACAAGACCAGTTCGTCCAGGCGCATGCGCGGCGCTCGAGGCACCGACCCGACCTACGAGGACGAGCCGCCGGACCGGTGGCTCCCCAGGATGCGCTCCGCCGCGGCGGCGATGGCTTCCGTCGTGAGCCCTACGTCGCGGCGCAGCATTTCGAGTGAACCGTGGCATACGAATCTGTCGGGGAGTCCCAGCCGCTCGACCGGCCGGCACACCTTCTCGGCCGCCATGATCTCCAGGATCGCAGATCCGAACCCGCCTGCCAGAGCATTGTCCTCCACGGTGACCACCGCTGAGTGAGCGGCAGCGAGCTTGGCGATGACGGCCTCGTCGAGGGGGTGTACACGCTTGACGCCCGCCACGGTCGCTTCTATGCCTCGGTCCGCCAACAAGCCTGCGGCGTCCTCGGCCCAGAGGGTCGCCGGTCCAGCAGTGAGTAGCAGTATGTCGCTCCCTTTCCTCACCACCTCCACCCAGGGACCGTCGAGGGGGTTGATGGGTCGGTCGAGCTTCACACCCATGCCCGCCGACCGGGGATAGCGGATCACCGACGGGCCATCGAGCGTGAGAGCTGTCGCCAGCATCCGCTGCAACTCCGCCTCGTGCGTGGGCACGAAGACCGTCAGGTTCGGTATGACACGCAGGAAGGATAGGTCGAAGGCACCATGGTGCGTCGGCCCGTCCTCGCCGACAAGTCCGGCCCGGTCCACGGCGAATACCACGGGAAGGCCTTGGAGGCAGACGTCGTGGATGATCTGATCGTAGGCGCGCTGCAGAAAGGTCGAGTAGATGGCGACGACAGGCCGTTTGCCCGTAGCCGCAAGCCCTGCCGCGAACGCCACTGCGTGAGGCTCCGCTATACCGACGTCGAAGAAGCGATCTGGCAGGGCCTCGCGCAGGAGGTTCAATCCGGTGCCGGTTGCCATTGCCGCCGTGATCCCGACGATCCGGTCGTCATTGCGGGCCAGGTCGACCACAGCCTCGCCGAAGGCCCTGGTGAAGGTGGTGGGCCCCTCCGGGTCGAGGCTCATGCCGGTCTCGACCGAGAACCGCGAGGTCCCGTGATAGCGCCCTGGTTGCCTCTCGGCCGGAGCATAGCCCTTTCCCTTGATGGTGCGGCAATGCAACAACACCGGCCTGTCTACGGCCAAAGAACGCCGGATGTTGATCCGAAGGTCCTCGATATCGTGGCCGTCTACCACCCCGACGTAGGTAAACCCCAGGTCCTCGAAGAGCATCCCCGGGACCAGCGCCGCCTTGATGCTGTCCTTGAGTTGCTCCCCCATGGCGGCGACCCTGTCCCCTACGCCGGGGAGCCTCTGCAGCCGTCGTTCCATGTCGCGGCGGAAGCGGTACAACGTCGGTTCGGTCCGAAGCCGCGACAGATACGTGCTCATGGCTCCGACGTTCTTCTCGATGGACATTGTGTTGTCGTTGAGCACTACCAGCACGGGTATGCCCAGATGTCCGGCATGGTTGAGGGCTTCGTAAGCGATCCCGCCCGTTAGAGCACCATCGCCGATAACGGCCACCACTCGTCCGGGGTGACCGCCTGCCACCATGCCCACCGCCGCGCTCACCGAACTGCTGCTGTGGCCTGTCCCGTAGACGTCGTACTCGCTCTCGGAACGGCAGGGAAAACCGGAGAGCCCACCGTACGTCCTGATCGACTCGAAGGAGCCGAGCCGGCCGGTGAGCAGCTTATGGGCGTAGGATTGATGGCCCACGTCCCAGACGATGGCGTCCCTGGGAGTGTCCAGTTCGGCGTGCAGAGCGATGGTCAGCTCGACGACACCCAGACTGGCTCCGAGATGGCCCCCGTTTTCCGAGATCGTCTTGATGATCTCCTCGCGCACCTCGGCCGCCACCTGCTCGAGCGAAGCTCTGTCGAGAGTCCTCAGATCT
>CAZWAR010000064.1:0-17720 GCA_964631965.1 uncultured Gaiellales bacterium | reverse complement strand
ACGGGGAACTGAAGGCCACCATCGATCTCTCCGCCGACCCGGCCGCCTACGACGTACTTGTCTGGTCCACCGGGACCCTCCCGGCCGGCGAGCACAGTGTGCGTATCGAGCCCAGTGCCACCAATCCCACCGGGAAGTACATCACGCTGGATGCGGTGGACGTCTGGGGAACGATCAACGATGCACCCATCCGCTACGAGCAGACCGACGACCGCATCGACAAGATGGGCTCGTGGTACGACTACAGCAAACCGGGGCTCGCCTCCGGGGACAGCTACGGCCGCTCCGCATCCGTGGGTGCCTCGGCAACCATCGAGTTCAACGGCACCCGTCTCGATTGGGTGGGCATGATCGGCATCACTCCGGGTGTGGCGGAGGTGTACCTCGACGGCACCATGGTGGACACGGTGGATCTCAGTTCGCCGGTGGCGAAGTACAACCTGGTGGTGTGGTCGACAGGGACCCTGCCCAAGGGAGACCACACGGTGCGCATCCAGAGCGCCGAAGGCGATACACGCTATGTGACGCTCGACGCTGTCGATATCTGGGGAGTGGTCAGGTAGAGGAACGCCGCGGGCCGCGTGAGCGGCCCCCGAAGCCCGTGCGGCGCGAAACCGGCGGCGGCGCGAAACCGGCGCGGTGCGAAGCCGGCACGCCGATGCGGCGTCGAGCGCCGGGTGGCCCTCATGTAACGCTCCCCGCTCGGCCGGGGCGTGATATCTCCGAGGCAAACGGATAGGACGCGGCGGGGAGGATTCACGCAATCGACCACGGGAACAGCAGGACGGACGGGAGGATTCGCCGGCAGCCGCGTGCCGATTGTCCTGTTGATGGCGGCATTACTCGCCCTCGTTCTCGCCGCCTCCGCCTGTGACACGGGCATGGTTGGCGGACGGACGACAGTGACGCGAGCCGACACCGCGGGAACGATCCCCACCGACGCCCTCGCCGACGCCCCCACCACCAGCCCGGCCACAGCTGGCAGCACCGCTGGGGGAGCCACGAGCGTCCCCACGCAGCCGATGACTTCCACCGCCATACCGCTCTCCACCACCACCGCTTTCGAGCCTCCCCTCTTCCCCGACGCGTGGCGCGAGGAGCCGGTGTTCCTCAAGCCCTTCGGCCAGAACCGGTTCCTCGCCTACACGGGGCATGTTCCGACGGTCTACTGCTTGGACGGCCAGGCCCGGGTGCAGTGGTCCATCGATCCGGAGCACTTGGAGAGCTTCCAGATCTACCCGGCAGTCACGGCGCCCCGCGCTCTCCTCTTTGTCATGGAATTCGACGAAGGCGCAGGCACCGGGGCCTTTCGCTATTCCTTGAACATGCTGGAGGAGGTTGACGGCAGTCCGAGCGTGAGATCCATCTGCGAATTCGACGGCCGGCCGCCGAGAAACATCGTGGAGCCCCAGTTGTCGGACGACGGGACCAGGGTCGCCCTGCTCTGGAGTCTCGACCGCGCTCCAAACTCCGCACAGGGGGACGTCGACCAGGCGGCGATCGAGGTCATGGACGACTCGGGCTACACCTTGTGGAAGCAGGACCTTCCTGAGAACGAGCGCGTGTATGGATGGTCGGTTGACAGCCGGCTGGATGTTGTAGCCATCTCCTACCGTCCGTTCACAGGACGAGAAGTAGGCAGGGTACCCGGCACGGTGGAGGTCTACGACGAAGGCTCGCTCGTCCAGACGATAGACCTGCCCGGCCCTGCTTGGGTGGACCTCAGCCCGGACGGGACCGACCTAATCGTGACGATGCTCGCCGGAGACATCCCGGGCGAGAACGACAGGGTCGAACTCTACCAGGTGGGAAGCGCCGATCCGCTCTGGAGTATTCCCGTACCGGCGGTGGAAGACACCCGGTTCGTAGCGGACGGGGAACTGGTACTCATCCGGGAAGCCGTCGAATCTCTGCCCGCCGGCATCGGACAAGCCACCTCGGGGACGACCGCTCCGCCTGGGTTCACTCACACCTTCCGCATCGTCTCCTCCGCCTGCGGCATCGACCTTTGGCACCCCCTCGAGTCCTCCGGCGTGATTGCCGGGCCGATATGGAACGGGCACGCTCGTAAACTGGTCTATCGGGAGGATGGCACCGATATGCATCTCACCCTTCTCGATCTGACCCCTTCCGGACCGGTGACCATCGACCTCCCGAGCGGGGCCGGCCTTCCCTATTTCTCCCACGATGGAACCGCGGCGCTGACGATCCAGAACGGCAGACGGGTCAGCGCGTGGGGCCGTTAGCACGCAGACGGCACACCCGGCGCCCCTCGGCCTTCCGCGGCACGTGTCCGGAGAGGGTGTGGGGACACGGTTTCCGGCGATCGATGGCGGTCGACCACTTCGGGCTGTAGCATTGGCCATAGAATCAGGCCGAGTCGAGTGGACCGGATATCCTTGGGGAGGGCGCTGTGAACCTCGGTGAGCTGGCTCTCGTATGCTACGCCTACGGCGCCATGACCTACGACGATGCTCTGGCCCAATTCACCCGGCGGGTGGAGGGAGAGCCCGACCTTCTGCGAAAGGACCACCGCCTCGCCCTTCTCCACTGGCTGAATCAGCTGCAGTGCCGCCAGTTCCCCCCCGGATACCACGACCTCGCCTCGGCGGGTCTACTTGAGTGGTACCAGGAGTCCGACGAGTACTTGCCGCCCAAGGACAAGCACCTCTGGCAGATGTCGGAGACCAACGTTGACAGCTACGCCCCGCTCTTCGATGTGCTGTCGAAGAAGGTCGCCTGCTACCGGAATCTCGGCCCCAATCGAAGGACGGCGGTCACCTTCGGACCGACTGCCGCCGCCAGGATCCTCTTCGTGCTGCGCCCAAAGGTGTTCGTAGCCTGGGACGAGCCGATTCGGGCAGGGCTCCATTTCGACGGCTCGGGGCGATCGTACCTTGACTTCCTCATCCGGCTCCGCGATGAACTCCTCGAGTTGCGGGAGCAGTGCCGGGGCTTCGGAATATCCTTGCTGGACGTGCCGGCAGCGATCGGCCGGCCACTGTCCACGCCGGCGCAGCTTATAGACGAGTACTACTCGGCCACCGTGACTCACGGCGTGGCTCCGCCATCGCGGCTGCAGGTGGCCCGCTGGCTGGAGTGGTATGCGGCGGCAACCGAGAACCCTACCCTGGTCGAGCGGGGAGGAGCGCTCACCGAGGCGTGCGCGGAAGCGGCTCTGGTCAGGCCGCCTGGAAGCTAGACTCCGGTGGCTCTTGAGGCGCTCATATGAACGAGCTGGCGGACCCGCCGCCCTCACCCCATGAGACTCTCGAACTCATGTTCATCCTCACCAGGCCTGCCATCAGGCAGGCGATCCAAGCCCTGCGATTGCCGGCCGGGAGCCGGGGAATGGATGCCGGTTGCGGTGCCGGCTGTCACACCGATCTGCTTCTTCAAAGTATCGGGCCCGCCGGCCGGCTGACCGCCCTCGACATGTCCGAAGACAACCTCGCGTGGGCGCGCGAGCACCACGGCAGCGGCATATCCCTTAGCAGTGGGTCCCCGGTCGAACGGACCGAGGGCGACATCTTGGCGCTCGACTTCCCGGTCGAGTCGTTCGACTGGATCTGGTGCGCGGATACGCTCTGGCCCGGAGTGGTCACGCAGGACCCGGTCGCCACCCTCCAGGGCTTCAGGCGGATAACAAGACCGGGCGGGACCGTCGCCCTCGCCTACTGGTCGAGCCAGACCCTACTGCCCGGGTACCCGGGACTGGAGGCCAGCTTGAACGCGGCCTTCGTCGACACCGTTCCCTATCTATCGGGCGTCCCGCCGGAGTCGAGCTTCCTGCGAGCGGCGGCGTGGCTGGCCGCCGCCGGCTTCGAAAGGCCGCGGGTCCAGACTTTCGCAGCCGATGTCTATCCACCTTTCCCGCCGGCCGAGAGACGGGCTCTGGCGGCCTGCTTCGCCATGTTCTGGGACCATCTCGCCGACCGGGTGTCTTCGGCCGACTGGGAGATGTACGGGCTCCTCTGCGATCCCCATTCACCGGCGTTTGTCGGTGACGCCCCCGGCTACCATGCCTTCCTCACCTACACCATGTTCTGGGCAAAGAGGCCCGCCGCTCAGTCGGGAGCCGCGCGGGGTCAGTCCGTCCTCGCCGGGCCTGCGTAGCGTTCTTCGCCGGGCCGGCCTCGCCCCACCGGTCACTGGTTTCGACGCCGGCCCGGTCGCAGATCACCGTCAATGACGGCGCCGATGACAAAGCCGATGACGATACCAGCGATCGTGATCGCGGCGATCTCTATCCCGAGCCACCCGGCGATGACCACGATGACTCCGCCGAGGATCGCTCCCCATATCTTCCAGCTCCACTGTGTCATGACACCCGTTCCCTTCTCGCTGTTGAAGCGTCGAAGTCCGCCGCCGTCACCTCCACCGATCTGAGTTCGATTCCGGTCTCGGTCAGTTCGGACAGTATCCGCTCGCGTATCCGCCCGGTGACCGTCCCCACCTGCCCGAAGGCTGTGAGATTGCACCGGCACAACACGTCGTAGCGGTGACCGTGCGAGCGCAACTCGATATCCGGATCGACGGCGCCCGCTGAGCGCGCCGCCCCTTCAGCCAGATGTTTCAGAGCCCTTCCCTTGATCACCGTCTCCCTACCGGGATCCGACTGGACCGTGGCCTGTGCCGTCCCCGGACGATAGAAAGCGATGACGGCGAGAAGGGCGAGCGCCCCTGCAGCCACCACCGCTGCCGCCACTCCCACCCAGATCCGGGCGCCCGTGACCCCAGACCCGGCCACATCCTGGAGAGCGGACATGAGGCCCCCGTAGCCGGTCGCGGACTGGACGTCCTGAGGGGGAAGCACGTCGTAGGCCATGAGCAGCAGGGCCACCGGCACCCCGATGAAGAGGATCCCCAGAATGACTCCGAGGACGCGCCCGGAAACGTCGAGGACCGGTCTGCGGCGAGCCGCCCCACTCATGTCACTTCGCCCGCCTCTTGGTGCTGCGCGGGTCCACTATCTCTACCTTGACCACGGTCTCCTCGACGGGGAACTGTCCGCGCTCGAAGATGTTGGCGCCCACGGCCGCCCGCACACGTTCCTCGCGCATCGTTGTAGGATTGGCGGGCACCCGGCACTGAGTCGCTTGGATCGGCAGGGGGAGGCCCGTGGGTTCCGAAGTCATCGCCGCACGCACGTTCCAGTCGCTTTACATCTGGTTGGACCTCGTGTTTCTTGCGATCTTCGTAGCCCTGCTCGTTTGGCGACGGAAATATCAGGCACTGATCCTGGGGGTCGCCGGGGGGGCCGTCTACTTCGCTGTGGACTACGGGATATTCCTGCATCTGCTGGGAACACGCACGGTGACCGGTGCGAGCCCGTTCTGGGTGCTCCTGTGGCTGTCGCTCAGTTACGGGCTCACGAACTTCGCCTGGATCTGGCTGCTACTCGACCGCGACGACCACGCCCTGGAATGGTCGGCGCTGATCGTCTCCGGCTGGCTGTTCGTAGCGTTGGTCAGCCAACAGTTCGGGTACGACTCCGTCCCGATCTCCACCCGCCGCGGAACCGGGCAGTACCACGGAGTCATGGCGCTGATACTGTTCCTCGGGTACGGCTGGCTGATTATCCAGAACCTGCGGCTGAGCCGCGGGTCGGCTGGGTCACCCGCCGCCGCAGATGGAGGCGGTGAGGAATCGCGAGCAGCACAGGGCCTTTCGGCAGGCGGTAGCATCTACGAACCGGCCCCGCTCCTCTGGATCCTCACAGTCGGCATCGTCGTACAGTTCGGCTGGGAGGCGGTGCTGGCGATATCCGGCATCCGGAACCTCAGTTGGAGCACCCTGATCGTGAACTCCCTGGTGGAGACGAACATGGGCCTCCCCTACCTGTACCTGATCCACCGCGCGCTGTCACGACGCTGGGACGAGAGGTGGACCGCTGCCGCCGGCGCGGCACCGGCAGAGCCGGAGAGAGCTAGAGCCGGACGATGACCCTGACCACGATGAACAGGACGATCAGCCCGACCAGCGCACTCAGATCGATTCCAACGGCACCCACGCGGGGGGTGGGAAGGATTCTCCGGAAGATGCGCAGGTACGGCTCGGTGAGCATGACGAGGAACTCGCGCACTCGGAAAAGCGGGCTCCGAGAGCGAACAGGGAACCAGGAGAGCAGCGCCCTCGCGACGATCATCCAACCGTAGATTACCGCGGCGAAATAGATGATTTCGAGAATTATATTCATAGCCTTGATATTGTACCCTCTCGCTTCCGCGGCGACCGCGTCGCACCGCGGGTTAGCGGAATCCCGCGTAGCCGGTATCCTTTGGGTATGGTCGCGCAGAGGAGAGAACCAGAGATAGCGGAGCCCCGCGAGAGTTGGCTCCACTTCTTGCTCGAGTTCGACTTCGAGGAGAAACCCAACGCTCTGCTGATCGGCGCCCGCTGGCTCGGCGAGTTCGCCTACCTGCAGAAGACGGCTGTCTACCCGGGGTCGCGGGTAGGATGGCGTTTGCCCGAGAGCCTGTTCGAGCGGGGCGGCCTGGTGGAGTTGGCGTTCAGGACGGGCGGCACCGGCGATCTCGACTTCCGCCCCTGGGAGGACGTCGGCTGGAACTGGACCGGCGTCTTCAATGCCACGACGCGCAGCGGCAGGCCCTATCTGGAGAAGGTGGACTAGAGCAGGGCCTACCCGGGCGGTTGCAGCGCGGCTGCGATCTCCAGCAGTTCTCTCACCTTCTGGCCGATCGCCTTCGCAGAGATCTCCTCGTAGTCCCTCAGTTCTTGGGGAGTGCCGCTCATCGGCTTGCGGGTCACGGCCATAACGTGGACGGGCACGGCAACCGCTCGGGCCTCGACCCCATCACTCCGGCCGGCTCCATGCAGGTTCCCGGTGCCCGATGCGGCCTCACCGGCCGGTCCGGTTTTACCATCCCCGCCGCACCCGACGGTCGCCAGCGCACTGAGTACCGCCTCGCCCAACCCACCGGCGGGACCGTGGTCCTCGACCGTTATGATCACCGCGGTTTCCTCGGCCGCCCGTAGGAGGGTCTCGATATCGATGGGCTGGATGGAGTAGGCGTCGATCACCCGCACTGGAACGCCCTCGGCATCCAGTGCCGCAGCGGCGGCCAGCGCCTCGAACACCGTTTGTCCCGCCGCGACGATCGTCGCTGCGTCGCCGTCACTCCGGCGCAGGACCTTGCTGCCCCCGATGGGGAACTCCTCGGCCGGGTCGTAGAGAATGGGAGTCGGTTGACGCAGGGTGCGCAGGTAGGCCATGCCCGGCCGGGCCGCCATCTGCTCCACAAGCTTCTCGGTGGATATGGCGTCGCACGGGTGAAGCACCACGCCGCCCAGCATGGTGCGGAACATCGCGATGTCCTCGAGGGCCATCTGCGACGGCCCGTCCTGCCCGATGGACACGCCCGCATGTGATCCCACGAACTTGATGTTTCCCTCGGAATAGTGATCCATGCGGATCTGGTCGAACGCCCGAGTCCAGAAGGCAGCGAACGTCGACACGAAGGGCAGTTTGCCCCGTATGGCCAAGCCCAGGGCGGCGCCGGCCATATTCTGCTCGGCGATGTACATTTCGAAGAATCGGTCCGGATACGCATTCTTGAACCGGTCGGAGCCGGTGGAGTTGCTGACCTCGCCATCCAGGCAGACGATCTCCGGGTATTTCTTCGCCAGTCGGACCAGAGCATTGCCGTATGCGTGGCGGGTGGCGAACGGCTTGTCCTTGGGATAATCGGGAGGCGGCGCGGCGGCTCTGACGTCAGCGTGGCCGTCGGCCTTGACAGCCGCGGCGGGGGGCACCCCGGCTGCAGGCCCAGGGTTCGCCGCGGGGACCACTTTCCCGACAGCCTCTTCGCCGGCCGGCCGCAGATCCTCGGGCGCGGGAATGATCCCCCGCGCCGACCGGTCCACTTGGCCGAGTGCTCTCTCCGCCTCCTCGAGCATCACCTGGTCGAGGGCTTTCCCGTGCCAGCCGTTCTTGTCCTCTACTGCAGGTACACCCTTCCCCTTGATGGTTCGGGCGATGATCATGGTCGGGCGAGCCGTGGTCCGGACCGCTTGGACGTAGGCATCGAGGATCTCCCCAAAATCGTGGCCGTCGATCGTGATCGTGTGCCAGCCGAAAGCCTCCGCGCGGCGCTGATAGACGCTCAGATCCCAGCCATACATGGTCGCGCCCCGCTGGCCAAGCCGGTTCACGTCGATGATGCCGGTCAGATTGCCCAACCCGTAGTAGGCCGCGATCTCCATGGCCTCCCACTGGGATCCCTCCGCCATCTCGCTGTCACCCAGGAGGATGTACGTCCTATACGGCAGCTTGTCCAGATACTTGGCGTTGAGCGCCAGCCCCACTCCGATGGAAAGCCCCTGGCCCAACGAGCCTGTGGCTGCCTCGGTGTAGCGGAAGGCCATGGAAGGGTGGCCCTCCAGAGGGCTGCGGAATTGCCGGTACGAGTCCATCTCCCTCTCGGTGACCCTGTCCGCGGCCAGCCAGAGCGAGTAGAACAAGGGCGACGCGTGTCCCTTTGAGAAGATCAAGCGGTCGTTGTTTGGATGATCGGGCCGGTCGAGGTCGTAGCGGAACGTTCCGCCGAACATCAGACCTACCATGAGATCGGTCGCCGATAGAGACGAGGTCGGGTGACCGGAACCGGCCTTGGTGCTGGCCACCAGGCTTTCGTAGCGGACCAGCTTCGCGAGCTTCTGTAGATGATCAAATCCGTCGGCCATAGTGGGTGAGTACCACAGAGAAGCTCAGACGAATCCCCCCTCCGCGGATTTCTGCTGCTGCTCGCGCGTGCACGACTGGTGCCGTATTCCGGGGTCGCCCCTATTCCAGGGTCTTCAGGATGTGCCGGGCCAGCCCGTCGGATATGTCGCTGTGGCGGGGGACCGGTTGGCTGACGTGGGTCGCCGGATTCTGGTACCAGTCATGCTTCCCCCCATGCCGCACGAGCACGCACCCCATCGCCTCAAGATGCCGGACCAGATCGGTATGCTTCACGGGATCGTCAGCTCACCGACCTTGCGGACACAGGGGATCTCCCCGCAGGTGAGCTCATTGAAGATCTCGACGAGGTGCTCGCGCAACTCCTCCATCGTCCGGCCTTGCGTGCGGTAGTCCGGGTAGTCCTCCAGCCACCCTATGAAGTAGCCGTCCTCCTCATAGTAGATGAAGCGCTTGGTCTCCATACCGATATTGTAGCCCTGGAATTCGCGTCGCTCGGCCCGGGTGGGCAATATCGCCACACACCCAACGCGACCGCCCTCTACCGGCTCGCCGTGACGCCGCCTTCGTGGAGACGCCATACCGACGGGCTGAAGCCGGCCACGACCGCGACCAGCACGATGAAGATCCCGGCCCCGATCATCGCCCAGGTCGCACTCAGCCGGACGAGGGCGCCGAACAGCAGGTTGGAGAAGGGAGCCTGCCCCACCGAGGCGAACAGAAGGATGCTGATCATCCTGCCTAGCTGCCTCTTCGAGCTGCGCAGCTGGAGCCAGGTGATGAACTCCACGGTCAGGTAGCCCTCGGCCACTCCCATGAAGAACGCCGCCCCGGTAGCCGCCGGGGCCGAGGGCAGGGCGCCGACGAGAGCCAATCCCACCCCTAACACGACGACGGAACCGAGCATGGCCCCCGCGAAGGCGCGCCCCGGAGGACGCCGGAGGACTCCCCCGGCTACGACCCCCGCGACGGCTCCTCCCCCCAGCCCGGAGAGGATGGCGCCATAAGCGAGAGCCCCCCCGCTGAAGCGCGTGTCGGCCAGCACGGGGAGGCCCACGGTGATCGGCCCGAGCAGGACGAGGTTCACCGCTCCTATCAAGATGAAGTAGAGCCTCAGCGTCTTGTCCCGCCAGACGCAGGCCAGTCCTTCCCCCAGCGAGCGGAAGACGTGCCCGGCCTCGCCCCGCGCCCCGTTGGCCCAGGTGGCCGTGGTACCGCGCCCCCCGCCCCGAGTGGTGTCCGGCACCCCCCAGCCCTCTCCCGGGCGGTCCTCGCATGCGGCGCCGCTCGCGACCGACTCCTTTGCCCCGGGCGACATCGTTTCGTCCGGCTCCGGGACTGCACCCGCTACCTTCGGGATGCCCACCGTCTCCTCTTCCTCGTGGTGCCAGGGTGGCAGTCGTATGAGCGAGAGTGTCACCGCCGACACGAGGAACGTCACCGCATTGAGGGCGAAGGCGACACCGATGCCGATATGGCGGCTAGCCCCTGCAGACCCTGCTTGCTGTTCACCCAGCAGTGCGATGAGAACGCCGGCCAGCACCGGTCCCAGAAAGAGGGACAGCTGGGCTGTGCCTTGGATGATGGCATTACCGGTCTGCAATCGCTCCTCTCGAACCAATCGGGGGATGATCGATGACTGCGCCGGGAGATACAGCGCGTAGCCGAGACCGAGCATGAAGTTGAAGGCGTAGAGCATCCATCCTTGCACGAGGCTCAACACGGTGAGGATGGCGAGGATGCCGACCAGCACCATCCGGGCAAGGTTCGAATAGAGCATGACGCCGCGAGGCGAGGTCCGATCGATGATCGCCCCACCCAGGAGGATGAAGACCGACCGGGGGGCGGCCCCCACCGCGGTGATCGCCCCGATGGCGAGTGGGTCGCCGGTGAGCCGCAACACGAGCCAGGGAAGGGCGACCGTGAAGAACTGACTCCCCAGCAGCGACGCGAACTCACCTCCCCAGAGAAGACGGAAGTCACGTCCGCGGAGAACGTCGAGGAGACGGATCGGGTGGCCGGGACCGTCCGGCTCGGAGGTGATTCTGTCGCCCACGGGCTCCTCTCTGTCGCTGGGGCTTGCTCGCCTCCTATCTCCCATAGAAGCGGCGAATGCAATCAACTCATCATGCCCAGGATTCCGGCTGCCATAATGGGGGGCGATGAAAGGTACGCGACCAGTCACGGGACAGGTGAACGGCGGGCGGACCCTCGAAAGAGCGCCGCGCTCCTCGTTCGGCTGGGTGGTCGTCTTTTGTTCGCTCGTGCTGCTCGTTGGATCGTTTGGGACCCAACTCACCTTCGGGGTGTTCCTCAAGCCCCTCACCGAGGAGTTCGATTGGACCAGAGCCGCCGCCTCGGGAGCCATGTCGTTGGCAATGGGGCTCTCAGGCGTGATCGGCGTCATCATGGGCCGGCTCACCGACAGATTCGACGTCAGGATCGCCATCGGTATTGCATTGGCGCTGGGGACGGCCTGCTACGGACTCCTCGCCAACCTGCACTCGCTCTGGCAGCTCTACCTCTACTTCGGGCTCGGGGGCGGCATCTGCATCGGAAGCACGTACGCGCCGGTGAGCGCCATCGTCTCCAAGTGGTTCGTCGAGAGGAGGGCGCTGGCGCTGGGCATCGCCTTGATGGGCATCAGCGTGGGGCAGATGGTGCTGTCACCCGTGGCCGCCCGTCTCATCGAGAGCTACGGCTGGCGAACGGCGTACGTGGTGATGGGGATCGTCGTCTTCGTCTGCGGGCTGCCGGCGCTGTTCGTGCTGGGCCGCAGGCCACCTTCCCCGGATCGACCGGCACAGGAGCGTCCGCTGACCGGCGCCAGCAGCGACCCGAGAACCTCCCGGCTCGTCGCTACGCAAACGCAGGAAGGCATGACCACGCGGCAGGCGGCACGGACGGCACCGTTCTGGATGATCATCATCACCGGTGTCGCGATCGCCTCCGGCTTCTACATCATAGCCGCCCATATGGTACCGGCAGCCACCGATGCAGGGATCGCCCCCACCGCCGCCGCGCTCATCCTCACTATCGGCAGCATCGGCGGCATCCCGGGAACTGTGTTCGGATCTTGGTGGCTCTCCAAGACGCTGGGCCATCGGTGGGCCCTTCTCGTGCTCTGCGTGGGACAAGCCGCGGCGCTCTTTCTCTTCGTGGTCACATCGAGCTTCTGGGCCTTCTGCGCGGTGGCGGTTTTGCTCGGCTTCTGCTTTGCTGCATCCACGCCGGTGCGACAGACCATGGTCCCCCCACTCTTCGGGCTGAAGTCCATCGGCGCGATACTGGGCTACGCCTACCTGGCCTGGGCGGCAGGTGCGCTGATCGGGCCCTTCCTGGCGGGGCTCATCTACGACTTCACTCTGAGCTACGACCTGGCGTTCGTCCTGGGAGGGGTTCTGCTCCTGATCGGCGCGGCGAGCGTGTACGTATGGGGCGGGCACCGAGGCGAGGCTGAGTTGCTGCTTCCCTCCCTTCGGGAATAAGGCTCACGAGCGGGCGCCTCGGCCCGGGTTCCGGCAGCGCTGGCCTCGCTCGACACGGCATTCATCCCCGGCGGGAGGTACCCCGGCATGACTCCGGAAGACAACAAGAACATCGTCGGCCGTTTCATCGATCAGGTCATCAACGGACAGAGCGAGCAGGCGCTGGAGCATCTCACCACTCGCGACTACGTCCTCTACTTTCCGGGCGTGCCTGGGGCGCTCGACCGGTCGCAGTCGCACAGTATCGTGACCCAGCTCCACAACGCCTTCCCCGACTTCCGGGTGGCCGTCCAGGCGATGGTCGCCGATAACGACTGGGTGGCCGTCATGGTCACGGTCACAGGAACGAATAAGGGTCCGTATATGGGGATGCAGCCGACAGGCAAGAGGGTGCGGGTGCCGGGGGCCGTCTTCTACCATCTGCGAGACGGGAAGATCGTGGAGGATCGACCCGTGTACGACCAGTTGACCCTCCTGCGGCAGATGGGACTGGCGACCGGCACGGCCGAACCGGTCATCGCGGGGTCCAACCGGTAGAGCCGGGCACGTCCGCCCCCGTCGCGACAGGGACGCTCAGTCGGGTCGAGTCTACCCCTCCAACTTCAGTAGCTCGATGGCGTTGTCTCGGAAGATCATCCGTTTCTCTGCGTCGCTGATGTCCATGGCTTCGATGGCCGCGATCGTCCGGGCGTAGCTGTTCATGCCGAACCCGGGATCGCCCAGTGGCATATCCGCGCCCCAGACGATGTGGCGGGCGCCCCAGAAGCTGTAGCCGAGCATGAGTGCCGGCGTGTTGCCGTGGATGGCCGTGTCCGCGTAGAACATCTTGAAGTACTCGATGGGGTCCTTGGTCAGCCCCTGCATGTACCCAGCGTAGTCGTGGTACCTGGTAGCCCTCTGCCCGTAGTGCTGGACGATCCTTTCCGCGTAGAAGGAGACCATGCCGCCCAGGTGATGGGTGACCACCTTCAGCCCCGGATACTTCTCGAAGAGACCACTGAACACGATGCGGGTCATGGCGGCGGTCGTCTCGTAAGGCCAGCCAAAGGTGCTGGCTATGGCGTACTTACTCTCGCTCTCCACAGGGTACTCCGGGTAGTCGTTGCCCCGCCAGGGGTGGATGTAGAGAGGGAGATCGCGGGCGGCCAGCAGCTCGAAGAGCGGCAGGAACTCCGGCGAATCCAGGGGTTTGCCGTTGATGTTGCTGTGCACGTAGAGGCCTTTGAACCCCAGCTCGTCGAGAGCCCGCTCAGCCTCCACGACCGCACCGTCGGCATCGTTCATCGGTAGGATGGCCGCGGCTGCGACGAAACGATCTGGATACCGGTCGATCAACTCCGCCATTTCGTCGTTCGCCATCCGGGCGAGTTCCACGGCGCGTTCGGGCGGCGCGAACTCCTCCAGTCCGGGCACCGGCCCCACGGTCAGGACCTGCGCGACAGCACCGAACGCATCCATCACCTTGAATCTCTCGTCCATGTCGAACAGAGCCGGAGTCCTCCCCAGGATCTGGTTGTAGAACTGAGGGAACTCCTTCTCGAGTGCTGCCGTATACCGGGGCGGCGAAATGTGGGAATAGGCGTCGATCTTGACATCGGCTGGGATCGTCATGGTTTGGCCTCCAGAAACGTCCGGGGTACGCGGGCGCCGCAGACTTCCAGCGCCCGTCTCCACCCATCATAGACCTGCAGGGCCGCTGGCGCCCCGGCTGCAAGGTTCCTGACGTTTCCCGTTGGGTATTATCTGTCGCGGTTCGCACGGCCGGAAACCGACCTACACCAGGGGGTCCGACATGAGAGATATCACCCAGCAGAACATGATCAACGCCTTCGGCGGCGAAAGCATGGCTCATATGCGCTATCTCCTCTTCGCTCGACTGGCGGAGAACAAGTTCCCGAATGTCGCCCGGCTGTGGCGGGCGATCTCGGACGCCGAACTCATCCACGCGAACGACCACTACCGCACACTCAAGCACCTGGACGCCGGCTTCGTGGCCAACAGCATGGGGGCCTTCGGCCCTGGGGACGCTCTCAAGAATCTCGGCCTGTCCGTCGCGGGTGAGACCTACGAGATCGAGGAGATGTACCCCGCGTTCAAGAACGTCGCCGAGATGCAGGGCGAAAAGGATGCCTACCGCAGCTTCGACTGGTCCTATCAGACCGAGAAGAAGCATCAGGAGTTATTCCTTAAGGCCCAGGCCGCGGTTGCCGAGGGCAATGACGTGGAGTTGGGTCCGGTGCAGGTGTGCAGCGTCTGCGGCTACACGGTCGAAGGCGAAGCACCGGACGTGTGCCCGGTTTGCGGCGCGAAGAAGGAGAAGTTCGCCGCCTACGCGTGAGGCGATCTGCGGATATGAAGGGGCGGTCACCCGTGCCGTGCTCTCGGGGGCACACGGGCGAGCGCCCTGCCTCCCTACTGGATGCTCCCCCAGATATCGACCGCATCCAGCGTGACGAATTGGGTGCTGCTCCCATTGGGGGTGGTGACCCGCACCCGAACGGCGCCTTCATCGTGCGGCGGGGTGACGGCCGTGATCCTCGTGGAGGAAGCCACCTCGAAATGCGCCGCGTCGAGCCCATCCAACGTAACGGCCGTCGCGCCGCTGAAACCGGTGCCGTTGATGGTGACTGTGGTCCCCCCGCTCATTCACTGTTCAGCGACTGGCGCTACCGCCTCCCCCGCCCGCGGACACGCCCCCCCGACCACGTGGAGGATGGAGTCCCAAGCAATCTCGACGGGGTCTCCAGAAAATTGCTCGATAAGGACGGCGTGACCGTCGTGGACGAGCGTGATGCTGGTGACCGGCGAGGCATCGGCTCCGAGGAGATCCGCCAATGCGGCCCCCACGATCCTTCCGTCGCTTAGGCGGAAGGCGACCGCCTCCATCTTGCCGATGAGGGCGACATCGAGGATGCAAACGACGTGCGGTCGAGCCGCCCATCTGGGCGAGTCACTTCGAGAGACGGTGGTGGGCTCCCTGAACATGCCCGGCACCATAGCAGGCGGGGGAGCCAGAACCGCCCACCTCCGGTATGACCCTGGCGGCCACCCATCTCCGCCTCAGGCAATAGGAAAGCGACCGGTGAGGGGCTCCGGTCGCTGATTGTTATTCTATCAAATTCCCTGCAAAATTCAAGAGTTCACTAGCAGAAGCTGGGCTTTTCGGCTCCTCTCGAACGGGGACGCTGACGATTCGCCGGCTCAGCGTGCTACGCGTGAAACCGGCTTGGCGCAGGGCCGTGGACGCCCCCTCGGCAGAGTGATGATTGTGCCGGCTCCCCCAAGGTCGCGGCGGCGGTATCGGGGATCCCAGATAGCCCCTTCGCGGCCTTCCGGCCGGCCGGAAACACAAGCGTCTTCGTACGTCGAGACGTGACCAGCGAGGGACGCCGAACAGACCGGTCGGCTACGGCTCGTCCTCCTCTCCAAGCAGCGCCGCCAGTCTGTCCATGCCGACCGCGAAAGCTTCCAGGATTCCGGCGGCCATTGCATCGTCGCGAGCCCGCCGGGACGGGAAGGCGGCGGTCAAGGTGAGGCGGGTACGGTTCCCGTCTTCGGCCAGCGTGATCGTTTCGGTCCTGTCTTCACCGGACATGCCCTCGTATTCGTAGCTGTAGACCAAGCGTTCCGGGAACTCGACCTCCCCGTATGTACCGTGGAAGCCGTACTCTGCGCCATCTGCGCCGTGCTGTACGAAACGCCACTCCCCGCCGGGAGTGACGTCCATGGAGTCGACCTCGGTCCGGCGGCCGATCGCCCCCCACCAGCGGGGGATGAGAAGCGGGTCGATGATCATTCGGAACACCGTCTCCCGGGGAGACGAGAAGAATCGGGTCATGGCGAGTTCGAGTCCCGGCGAGGCGGACTCTGCGCGTTCCGACACCTCCATCTGGATCCTCCTCCAAGCGTGAAATCGGGAGCTGCGGCGGCGCGCTACCCGGAGTTCCGATCCCCAGATACCCCGCCGCGCCGCTTCATCATGTCCTCGAAGCGGTCAATGCGCTCTAAGGCCGCTTCCTCCAAGCCCGATCTGAGGGCTGCGTCCCTCGCCTCTTGGTCGGCGAACCGAACTGTCAAGCTCAGCCTCGCACTGTTGTCTTCGTCCTCAAGGATCATCGTCTCGACTATCACCTGATGCCGGGCTACCCCGGCCTGCTCCGCCTGGCCCTGCCCGACCCGTCCTCCCCGGCTCTCGCCCTCTTCCGCCCCGGTCTTCTCCACGTCAGGTTGCTCCTCTTTCTGCCGCCCCTGCGCATTGCGGCCTTTCACTTCGGACCCTTCCCCCTCGAACTCGAACGTGTATTCGATGCGGTTGGGGCGGTCGAGGTCCTGGTAGGTTCCTTGGAACACTCGTTCCACACCTTCCTGACTCCGCTGGAGGAAGCGCCACTTCCCTCCCGGGCGCACGTCCATCTGATCGACTGTCGTGGAGAAGCCCGCCTGACCCCACCAGTGCGGGACAAGGTCTCGATCGAGCAAAGCTGCGTAGACCTCTTCCCGAGGCGCGGCGATGACCCGGGTCAACGTGAACTCACGCTCAGCCGGCGTTCGTAGGCCCCCCTGGCGTCCAATGGCTTCCATCATCCCTCCTTGCCCAGTTCGGCGGAGCTCATTGCTCCGCCACGCCAGACTGATACCCGGGAGAGGCCCAGCCGTCACCTGCCGCAGAAGGGGCCAGACGGGGATGGCGAGATGGGGGGGTCGCGCGCTCGAGGTTTTGCGGTCTCGGGATCTCGAGCTACCTGGTCCGTGCACAGTCATCCGGCGCCGTCCGGCAGTACCGCCGCAACCGGCCGCCAACGCTGATCTTCCTGGCTTCCTACGCGGGCTGGCTGCTGAGGATCGCGGCTATGGAGCCGAGATCCGGCTCGATAGATTCCGCAGTACTCTGAGGGCTCCCAGGTTCCATGTAGATGCCGACCCGTACGCGCCTGTCCTTCAGGTGCACCCATGTCGCGGAGACAAGAGTGAACCGCCTTGGTCTGTGGAACCCGCGATCGTCGTCGATGAAAGAGCGCAGATCGTGAGTGCGAAGGTTGAGACCAAGAGGCACCGCTACCTCGCCGGGTAGGCTCTCAGCGTTGCAGGCTCCGAGAAGGTCGCCGCGGCAATCGACCAGTGCCACCCCGTAGCCAGGCTCCGGACTCCATCTCTGGGAGGAGTCGAGTGCCCTCTGTTGTGCCGATGACCGGACTTTCCGGCCGCTGCTGCCGCAATCCATGCGCGTGCCAGTACCCCCGATAATCCCCCCGCGCAGAAAAGTTGGCAGGCGAGCGGCCTGGGCGCAACCCATTTCCTGGGATGATCGGGAAGATTGGACGAGGAATTGTGCAATTTACGGAAATTATCTGGCGGACTGGGGCGCAGCGCCCTCGTTCGCGACGCACGCACCACTCGCGACCTGCGCCACCCCTCCGACATCGAGCAACTCCTCCCCGGAGCCAAAATTGCTGCGCCAAGGGTCCCCGGCAGCCTGACTCCTCTCAAGCCCCGCAGCCGACTCCAGCCGGGGTAGACTCAGGAGGCAG
>CAZWAR010000063.1:11233-17810 GCA_964631965.1 uncultured Gaiellales bacterium | reverse complement strand
CGTCGCCGGTGAAGAACCGCTGCCCACTCCCCCAGATGACCCCGCAGTTACGGAGCGGCTCTGGGATAGAGTAGTTGTAGCGGGTGATGAGGGTGGGCTGGCGTTCGAGCAGGCTGCCGATGACCGACTTATTGGCCCGGGGGAAGAGGGGTGGCGTGATGCGCATGCCCTCCTTCGCCAGCTCTGCCTGCAGCTGCGCATATGTGACTCCGGGCTCGATGACCGCCATGCGGTTGCGGCGGTCGACGCGGAGGACCGTATCCATGCGACTGAGGTCGACGATGACCGCACCAGGCACGCTCGGGACCGTGTCACCGTAGAAGTGGGGAGCGCCGGAACTCACGGCTACCAGAGGGGTCGCCGTCTGGTTCGCCCATGCGACCAGCGCTTGAACCTCGGTCTCGCCGCCCGGGCGGACCACCATTTTCGGTTTGATGGGCAGGACGAAACTCTCGTCCTTCGCATAAGCTTCGGTTATCACCGGATCGTCGAGGACGTTGCCCTCCCCCACGATGCCGATGAGGGCCTTCTTCATCCCATCCACGTTCACCGACCGCCTTTCGCTCTCACGCGGGCGCACCCTCTGACACTGTGAAGACCGCTCGGACGGAGCGGGCGCCTACCACTATATCCCTGCTGAGGGCGGAAGACCGCCCCGGCGCAGCAGTTTGCATCAACCATGCGCACAATTACTCAATTGCATGGATAGCGGTCTCCCCGCTGCCCCCAGGGTCCAAATCGGGGCGACGCCATGCCGCCCCTCGTGCGGCGCGGCCGCGTCTTTTGACGAAGGCTCCCGGTACCCGACCGCTACGCACCGGCCTGGCTGAGTGCCGGCCGGCTATGCCAGCAGCAGCACCGGTTTGACGGCCGTCCCGGCCACCGATTCCGCCCAGGCTTCGTTAATCTCCTCGAAGGCGAACGTCTTCACCAGGCGATCCACCGGGAACCGGCCGTTCTTGTACCATTCGATGATCTGTGGCAGGAAGAGCCGCGGGGTGGACGATCCGGCCAGGATGAACTGTAGCCGGACACCCTTGGGGAAGAGCAGCGTCGCCACAGAGAAGTCGGGGATCTGAGGTTCGGGCACCGCCACGACCCCGAATGATCCCCCCGTGCCAAGACACTGCGCGGCAGTGGCGATGGAGCTCTGCTTGCCGGAAGTATCGAGAGCGCAGGCGAAGCCCGAGGGCCGGAGTTCGGCGAGCCTCGCTGTCACGTCGTCCTCCAGCGCATTGAGCGCATGGGTGGCGCCCAGCTCTCTTGCGAGTTCGAGACGCCGAGGATGTACATCGACGGCCACCAGCGGATCGACGCCGGAAATGCGCGCAGCCATGATGGCGCTGAGGCCCACGGCGCCGGCCCCGAATACCACAAGGTCGTCCTTGGGCCCCAGAGCGAAGGTGTTGATCACCGAACCCGCCCCCGTCATGATGCCGCAGGGCAACGCCGCCCGGACTTCTGGCGGGATATCATCGTCCACCTTCACCAGACTGCTCACCGGCGCGATGGAATAGGTGGCGAACGAGGACTGCTGGAAGTAGGCCCCGTGGATCCACTCGCCTTTCAGCTTGATCGTCTGGGTGCCGTCGGCCCGACGGCCGCCGAAGTTAAGCGGGAACTGGCGCTCGCAGAGGTCGATCCGGCCGACGACACACTTCGGACAGGTGCCACACGTCGGCCAGGAGATAATCACCCGGTCTCCCGGCTTGACGTAGTCAACGCCGGGAGCTACCTCCTCCACGATCCCCGTTCCCTCGTGCCCCACTACGGCAGGCATGCTGAGAAGGAACTGCATGTTCATATCCGTGTGGCAAACCCCTACGGCCTCGATTCTGACGTAGGCTTCTCCTGCGTGCAGGTCGTCGAGTTCGACATCCTCGATGCTGAATCTGCCCTCCGGCTCGTAGACGACAGCAGCCCGCGCCTTCTTGCTCATCATCTGCTCCTTCTCCCTGGTGATCCCGGCCGGCCCACCTTGTTCCATCTTCTCACGGGCTCGGCCCGTCCGGAACCTGCTCGACTCATGTCCGAATGGTGCCGCCATTCCCATGCCGAATGGTCATGCGGGACCGGATCTCTTCTTTGCCCGCGTCGAACAGACCGGCCTTCTCCAGCTTGATGGAAGCCACAGCGGCCGCCCACCGCAGCGCCTCACCCACATCCTGCTCGAGTCGGCATGCGAGATACGCGCCGAAAGCGGTGTCTCCACGCCCGGTACGGCCTTCCACGCTCCTGTTGGAGAACCGTTCGGCCCACGTGCGCCCCCGAGCCCGGACGAGGACTCCGTCCGCCCAGGTGATCATGGTCTCGCGGGCTCCCCAACCCTCCATCTCGATGGCCGCCTCGGCCGGGTCGGCGAGTCCCGTGAGGAACTGCGCCTCGAGGGCGTCCAGCTATACCCTCTCGACTGCCGCGACGATCTCCTTCTTGGCCGCGACTGGCCGATACAGCACTTCCCCCGTGGCCCGGTCGGCCTGACGAACGAATCCCTGCAGATCCACAGACACGGAAAAGCCGCGGCGCGCAGCCTCCGTCAGGAAGCTCAGAGAGGACTCCCTATCCGTGAGGGCAGCCAGATGCAGAAAGGTCGACCCGTCGGCTGCGGCCGCTATGGGGTCGAGTTCACCGACCGTCGGAGGCCCTGCGCTCGCCCGAAGCACCACTTGGCGCTTGTCGACATCCGCATCGAGATGGTGGACAACATGGCGCGTGGTCTCGGAGACATACGTCGGATAGACGTCGATACCGGCGCTACGCAGCGGCGCGAGTTCGTGATCGTCGGCCTCAGCCAGCCGGGTGACCACGGCGACACGCTTCCCCGTCCAGACCGTGGACATCGCACTGAACGCCACGCCCCCTCCGAACAACATCTGCACCGGTCCCTCGAAGGTGTGGATCTCGTCGCGGGAGGCATTGCCCACGAACACCAGGTCATACCTGGCGGTCATACCGGCTCCGTCCGGGCAGCGAACGTCTGGATGGGCATGCCGTGGTCAAGCATCTCGATGGTGCCCGACTCTCCGCGTGCTCGCGGATAGCCCGGGGTGATGCGGTTGACGATCGCCGACCTATCTGTTTGTGTTCGCCGAGACCATTCAGGGAACGCTTCGCGGGCGGTGGCAACAGCCCGGTCGACATCCCGCTCATCGGCGAGAGGCGCTGTTGCGAACAACTCTTCGGTCGCCGAGTTCAAGACTGGCATGCTCCTGCCCCCTCGGCGTTCGCCCAAGCGGCACCTACGAACATCCCGGTGGCATCCATTGCTGGCATCCCGGCCAAGGCATCTCTCCTCCCCGAACCTGGAGCGGGTTGTGATCTCTGCCAACGGACTCCGTACGCGCACGGTGTTTCGGCCTAGTCCCGCATCCCGGCAACCCAGTCGTCGTATGCCAACAGGGCCACTCCCAGTGCTGCGGGCATCTGCGGGGTGGGCAGAATCACTACCTCGACGCCCAACTGATCGGCGAACGCCCGGCCGGCGGCCACGTTCAAAGCCATGCCGCCCGTGAGCACTATCGGTTCTCGGTATTCGATTCTCGCCTGCCTACCGATGGAAACCACGCGCTTGGCCATCGACTCCAGGATCCCCATGGCGATATCCTCAGCCGGTGTTCCCGCCGAGAGGTGCGAGATGATCTCCGACTCGGCGAAAACGGTGCAAACGCTGCTGAGAAACACCGGGCTCTCCGAGCGCAGGGCCATGGGCCCCAGCTCGTCCATGGGGACACTCAGCAGCCGCCGGCTGAGCACCTCGAAGAACCGCCCGGTACCCGCTGCACAGCGGTCGTTCATCTCGAACATCTCGACAGTGCCGTATTCACCCACGGCGATGATCTTGCTGTCCTGCCCCCCGACATCGATGATGGTCTTCACTCCTGGGTGTAGCTGCTCGGTGCCGCGCGCGTGGCAGACGATCTCAGGAAGCACCTTCTGGGTGCGTTTGAAGGAGCGGCGGCCGTAGCCGGTGGAGGCGACCAGGGTCAGATCGGCCTCGGTCTTGCCAGCGCTGGCCAGAGCCTCCGCCAGGACTTCTTCTCCGCTCTGGTCGCGGTCGTGCTTTGTGTCGATGATGGAGAAGGCGAGCAACGAGACATCGCCATCGATGAGCACCGCCTTGGTGGTTGTCGACCCGATATCGACTCCTGCGATCAGCATCACACGCTCGCCGCTCGTTCCGCAGCCGCTTGCACCGCCTTTCTCATCTTGATCACTTGGCTGATGCTCTCGATACGGGTACGAAGAGCCTCGCGGCTGTAGTCGCGGTCGTCGAAGAAGTCGGCCTCGATGTAGAAGGTGGGCACGCCCGTGGCCTTTTCCACCTCCCGGGCGCCCACCTTGTGCATCTGCCCGAGCCAGCGGTCGTAGTCGAAGAAGCCCATGAACAGGGCGTCCGGCCTGGCTCGGTTTACCTTCTCGATCCAGGTCTTGATCTCCACGTGGCAGCCCATGCCGAACACCATGCGCAGCCACTGCTCGGCGATGTTCTGGTAGAGGTCGTCGCTACTCGGTGGGATCAACTGCTTGTCCGAGGCGATCATGGTGAGACTCGAGGCGGTGGCTACACCGTTGTCCATGAAGATCTTGTCCACCCACGGCACAGCATACGGCACGAAGTAGGAGCCCACCTTGGGAGCGCCCTTGGGGTAGATGCCGCGGCCGGCGGCCACCTCTGCTTCAACCTCCTCGATCATGGTGTCGAGCGCATCCTCCATGTAGTCGATGCCCGTGTTGAAAGGCATGGAGAACGGATGACAGAAGTTCACCAGCGCCGAGCCGCGCAGGGGCTGAGGATCGGCTTCCGCCGTCAGCCGGATGAGCACGTCACTCTTGCCTAGGTAGCGCTGGAAGTCGTCCAGGGCGGCGGCGATGTGCTCTCCCTTCACCTGGACACCGGTGACCCGCTGCACCTCTTCGTAGGCGTCGCGGAAGGCATTGGCGAGATACGCAACCCGCTCGGGTATCTCGTCGTCCACCTCCCCCATGATGGTGTCGTGCGGCAGCCGGGTGATGACCGCGAACCAATTCTCGTCGTAGAGGCAGTTGATGTACTCATCCACCTTGGTGGCTTCGTCGCAGACTAGGCCGAACGACCACTGGATGTCGGGGGCGGGGACGACGTCGCGCAGGCGCAGGCCGATGCGCAGCTTGTTCAGGGCGCAGTGCCGGCAGCCGTACGTGAGTCCCGACTGTTCGGCCAGTTCGAAGAGCGGGGCACCCTTGTGGAACAGCGGCTGCAGGAAGTTCATGATGCACATGTCGGGGAAGCTGACGAACACCTTGTCGCCGCCCGCCTTCTTGACCGCCTGGTAGGGGGTGAGGATGGCGGGAATGACTCCGTAGACCAGCTTCACCCCGTTGCGCCTGTGCTCTCTGAGATGGGCATGGTCGATGGCTTCCCGGGTCATGGCCCCGATCATCTTCCGAACTCCCAGATACTGGATGTCCCACATCTCGGGGATGAACTCGTTGACGGCGTAATCCATGTCCTTCTCATCGAGTCCCAGGCGGGTGGCCGCCTCGGTCCACAGGGGCAGCATCTGCTGCCGCTCTTTTCCCTCGAAGTTGCCGAGTTCGAGGAACGCTTCGTATGCAGTACCGGCCATGGCTACCTACCTCTCCGCAGGCTCTCGACGAAGCTCTCTATCTTCGTGTTCAGCGGCCCGGTCGCTTCGCGCGAGTACTCGTAGGACGTCTCCAGCTTCAGGAGAGGAACCTTCAGCTCCCGCAACCATTTGGTGATGACCGTACATTCCATGTCGTAGATCTCGTCGTAGGCCAGTTGGTACCACACCACTCCGTTGATGCGGTAGTCGGCGATGAGCTGTTTCATGTGCTCGAAACGCACCTTCCAGGCCGGCTGGAAGATGTTCACCGGCACCTTGTCCAGATACTTGGCCCGCCACAGGTTGCGCAACGGATCGCCTTCGACGGCGGTGTCCCACCGGTACCAGCGCAGACCTTCGTCCATCATCTCGGTAGCAATGAGAGCGCCGACGTCCTCCAGGGTCTTCACTACCAGATAGTCGCCGACTGCGACCGCATGGCCGGCCAGGAGGAGGCGGGGGGCGCTCTTTGGGAACTTGCCCGGCGCCGCCTCCAGCGCGCCTGCCACACTCGTCAACTTCTCGACGGCCACCTGAGGGTCGACGAAGAACGAGTAGTGGTTGAGGTGGATGAAGTCGTAGCCGCCCAGGGGCGGGGAGTCCGCCTTGCGCAGGGCGTCTATCCTGCGCAGAAGAGCGTTGATCTGGTTGGAATAGCCTATCTGCTCGCGCACGGCCTCGCCGCCGACAGGAGCGCCGGTCAGCTCCTCGAGCTTCTCCACCAGCTGCTCCAGCTCGTGGAAGTAGTACTCGCCTGCGTACGCCCTGTCCCAGTTCTGGGGCACGCCCACCTTGAACACCGGCAGACCCTGCAGTTCCAGGTACTCGGCCATCCTCTGTACGTGACATTCCGGCTGGCTGGCCACGATCAGATCGGCCAGCGGCATCACCGGATCCAGGCCCATGAGGTGGAAGCCGGCCATCGACCGGGCCAGAGGGTTGAGGAACCGGAGCATATCGTCGAGCACCGC
>CAZWAR010000063.1:0-11133 GCA_964631965.1 uncultured Gaiellales bacterium | reverse complement strand
GCGATGCGGCCCGTGTTCACCGCGAAGCTGAGCGAACCGCCGGTGGTTGATACCTCGTAAGTATCGCCGAGGATGCCACCCGCAGAGCAGCCCGCCGCATACAGGCCCGGGATGACCGACCGGTCCTCCTTGAGCACCTCGGTCTTGTGGTTGATGCGGATGCCGCCGTTGGTCATGAACGCGGTCAGCCCCAGCTTGGCGGCCCAGAACGGGCCCTTGCGGATTGGATCCAGATACTTCCGGTCCTTGTCGAAGATCCGGTCGTACTGGGCGTCGTAGGCGGCGTTGTACTCGTCAACGCTCTCCTCGAACGTGGCCACGGGGATGCCGATCTTCGCTGCCAGGTCGGCGAGGGTCTCGCCCTTGAAGATCTTGCCGGCCGCCATGCCCCGCTCGAGCTCGGCATCCAGATCCGGCAGGTTCTTCAGGATGTCGTAGAACTCGCCCAGCACGTAGTTGACGCCCTTCTCCTTCATGAACACCCGGCTGTCGTCGTCGAAGATGCACCAGGCGGCCGCCCCGGGCTGCCGGGCCAGAGCGTTGCCGGCCAGGGGGAACTTCCAGCACATCGCCTCGTTGGTGAAGCGTTCGCCGAGAGTGTTCACCCACAACCGAGGCTGGAAGCCGGCCTGAAGCAACTGCGCTTGGAGGTCTTCCTCGGGAACGAGGACGATGGTCTGCATGACGCCCA
The DNA here is from genome assembly GCA_964631965.1 of uncultured Gaiellales bacterium. GTDB lineage: Bacteria > Actinomycetota > Thermoleophilia > RBG-16-64-13 > RBG-16-64-13 > CAIQPS01. The sequence goes on along the minus strand of CAZWAR010000063.1, from coordinate 10,442 downwards.
TGTCGAAGGGCTCGGCGCCTGCCTCCCAGGCCATGCGCTGCCCGGAGCCCACCTGCCGGGCGGGCACGACCGGCCGGATGAACCCCGACTTGCAGTACTTGTTCACCCACTCCTCGTTGTCCTGGTAGCCGCCGCTGGCGATGATGACGGCCTTCGCCGTCGCTTCGATCGAGTTGCCGTCCTTGTCCTGGGCGACGACCCCGGTGACCGCGCCCCCGTCCATGGCAAGATTCTTGACCTCGGTCTCGAAGAGCACCTCGATGTTGTCGTGGGCCTGGGCCTTCTCGCAGAGGGGGGCGATGAGCCCTTCCTCACCGAAGCCGATCAGCTGGTGCCAGACCCGGGGCGTGAAGGGCGATATGTTGAACAGACCGCTGAACTTGGCCCCCTGGGCTTCCAGCCAGTCGATCGTGTCGGCCGTCTTCTCCATGAAGGTCCGCACCAGACGGGGGTTGGCCAGCCAGTGCGTCTCTTCCATATGCACGTTGAAGGCCTCCTCCACGGTGAGGCCCACTTTGTGCTTCTTCTGGAGCCGGCTGCCGACCGCGAACATGCCTTCGGCGAAGTTCGTCATGCCCCCGGGACCGGCCTCCTGCTCGAAGACCAGGACCGAAGCGCCCCCATAGCTCAGGGTAAGGGCCGCACACAACCCGGACGCCCCGCTCCCGATGATGACGACATCAGCTTTCATTTCCTTCGCCTCCACATCGACCTCCCATTGCGAACCGATTGTCATCCGCTGCGGATATCCTCAAGACCATATAGCGCATCAAGGGTTGTGTCCACTGGCTGGACCGCGAACAGGCGTGAATGCGCGATGAGCGTGTGGCTTCAAGCCGCGGCCGTCCGCGGCGATGAGTTTCCGCGCCGCGACCGGTATCCATTCAATATCCCCTCTCTGCAGGGAAAGCACGAGCTTCACTTCCGCCGGCCGGTGACGTTCTTCGTAGGGGAGAACGGCTGCGGCAAGTCCACGCTCCTCAAGGCGCTCGCGTATCGTTCGGGGCTGCACCTTTGGGGGCAGCCGGAGAAGATGCTGCGAAAAGGCGAACTGAAGGCGTCGGCGCTGTCGCCCTATCTGCAGCTCACCCTGGCCGACGGCTCGGTTACCGGGGGCTTCTTCAGCGCAGAGACCTTCCGTGGCTGGGCCGAGTTCTTGGACGATGTAGCCCGTCTCGATCCCGGGCAGGCCAAGTACCACGGCGGGGCCGAGTTGACTGCCCGCTCGCACGGCGAAGGCATACTGGCCTACCTCGGCGCCAGATACCAGAGACCCGGGCTATACTTCCTCGACGAGCCCGAGGCCGCTCTCTCGCCGGCCAGCCAGCTCGAGCTTCTGCGCATTCTCGATGCCGACCAGGCGCGGGGTGAGGCGCAGTTCGTGATCGCCACGCATTCCCCAATACTCATGGCCCTTCCGGGCGGGCAGGTGTTTGAGTTCTCGGAAACAGGGATGACGGAAACGTCGTTCCCGGAAACGGGGCATTTCCGCCTTTACCGGGATTTTCTGGCGGATCCCGGCGCTTTCCTCTTGCGGAGACAGGAGTAGGCCGCGGGGACCACGGAACCGGGGGGGCGGCGAAAGGGGTGCCGTCGGGCAGGTCCGCTATTCACTGGCCCACAACCCATCAGGTCCTGAAGGGGCCGCGGCGCAGCAAGCGCCGCGGCCCCGAAAACACCGCGTCCTCACCCGCTAGGGCTACTTGACCAACGACTCCAGTTTTCCTTGGACCTGCACGTCGGGCGCCGCTGCATTGCTGACGATCTTCAGGTCGAAGGGATATTTGGTCCCCTTGATCCACTGCCCGCCGTAGAGCGGGGTGACGTACACGTTCTGCACCGGATGCTTGGACCCGGCCGCGACCGGGGACGTGAAGTCGATGGGTCCCGCGATCGTAGTGTCCATATTGGTCGTGGAGACGTTCCTGATGATCTCCTCTTTGTCGTCGACATTGGTGGTCCGCTTCAACGCGTCGACCATGACTTCACCGACGATGTAGTGAAGCACCGGCTGCTGCCACATCTCGCCCGTCCGCTTCTCCCACTCGTCGGCGAACTGCTGGCAGGTCTCGCCAGTGAGCGAGGATTTGTAGGGGAAGGTGGGGTGCCAGTACTGCGGCCCGGCGATGCCGTAGCCAACCTCACCCAGGGCCTCCATCCCGGAGGAGAAGAGCACGGCCTTGGCGAGGTCGACGATCTTCGGGTTCCAACCCTGCTGCTTGCACTGCTTCCAGAAGTTCGACCAGTCCGGCGGGATCATGAGGCCGGTGAAGACCTCGGCGCCTTGGTTCTTGAACCTTCCGATGATGGAGGTGAAGTCCTCGTTGGGCTCCTGATAGAGTCCCCCGTCAACCACCGTATAGCCGGCCTTCTCCATGACGGCCGGGTAGGAGTCGCGGTAGGCGTTGCCGTCGGTGTTGTTCGGCCAGACGCACCCGACCACCTTGTTGTTGGGCACCTGCGACCAGAGGTCGAGACTGACGGCCTGGATCTCCGGCATTCCCCAGAAGAGGTGGTAGGTCCACTTGAAGGGAGTGTCTGGCGTGCCGCCCCGGCCGAAATAGTAGGGCTCCACCGGGCAATCCGTGCTGATGCATGGAACTCCGAGAGCTTCCGCCTGGTCGGCCACGGGGTTCACCGTGTCCGGTGCCGACGCGGCCATGATGATGTCCACCTGGGAGTTCTGCATCAGGTCCCCCGCCACCTGCCCGGCCCGCATGGAGTCGGACTGGCTGTCGGCCACCATGACGGTGATGGGATGCTTCTTGCCGTCACCCAGCACGACCCCGACTCCGACGGCCTCCTTCCACCGACACACGACGAACGCGTCCACATGGCCGAATAGAGCCATCGGACCAGTGACCGGGCTGACGTAGCCCACTTTGATCTCACGGCCGGTCTCCACCCCGGCCGCCGCCGTGGTCGAGGTACCGGCGCTGGTGGCCGTAGTCTCCCCGACGCCACTCGTCGTGGTGGTCTGCTCCCCCGATCCACAAGCCGCCACAAGGCCGCCCAGACCGCCTGCCGCTCCTATCGTCGCCCCGGCGATCCCAGCGACTCGGAAGAATTCCCTCCTGCTCAGCGTCCTTCTTTCCCTCTCATTTGCGCCATTCTCTGACAAGTCACACGCTCCCGAACTAGAACCTCCCACCCCTTAGCAGTGGGCACAAAGGGCACTATAGTCCTGTCGCGCTCAACAAGAAGTCTGTACTTCTCCCTTTGCATTGCTTCTGTTTTTCCATTACAATCCGTAATCGATGGAACTCGACCAACTCAGATCGTTCGTGGCCGTTGCTGAGGTTCGCAGCTTCACCCGGGCCGCCTCGCTCGCTCATCTCACCCAACCTGCAATAAGCAGACAAATCGCCCGGTTGGAGGGAGAGTTGGGTGTCCGGCTGTTCGAGCGCTACGGACGCCGGGTGGAGTGCACTCCCGACGGCAAGCTGCTCCTTCCGCTGGCGAAGGCCATCGTCTCTCGGGCGGACGATGCTGTTCGCATGATGCGAGAGCATGCAGGCATGGTATCTAGCCGGGTGCGGGTAGGTTCCACCGGCACGGTCTTCGGCTTCTTACTCTCGCCGATTCTCGCGTCCTTCATCAAGACCTATCCGAAGATCCACCTGGACCTCATCGAACGGGACGATACCCTTCTCGAAGAAGGGGTGTTCAACGGCGAACTCGACTGCGCCATCATCACCGCCTGGGGCTCGTCCCGAGCCGCGGTCATGCACCTCCTCAGCGAGGAGATCCTGCTGGTGGTGAGGAAGGACCACCGGCTCGCAGGCGAGAGCATCGTCTCCCTGGCCGACCTGGCCGACGAGCCCTTCCTCCTGCCGGGCCATTCCCTCAACACATCCAATCTGCTGACCGACGCCTGCCGGCGGGCGGGTTTCGAGCCCAAGGTGCCGTACCGGGCCAACTACCTCGAGCTGGCCAAGTCACTTGTCCTCCAAGGGCTGGGGATAGCGCTGCTCCCCCAGATGTTCGTGTCCCCGGATTCGTTCGACGGGCTGGTGGCCATACCGCTCAAGGAGCACGTCACCCGCGACCTCGAGCTCATCTACTCGAACGAGCGTCCTCTGCCGGTAGCCGCCCGCTCCCTGGCGCTTCACATAAGGGCCAGCCTACAGGAGTCACACGGGTCGGGTGGACGGGGCTTCGCCGACGGCTGAGCTGGCCGCGGCCCGCTCCACGCCCTGTCACACCACCCACTTCCCCCCCAGTTCCTCGTAGATCCCGGGCAACAGGTTACGCAGGTTGGTGTACTCGCGGACGTTGTGCTCAGCCAGGCCCTGGATGGCGACCTCCGGCACCTTCACACCGTACGGGAGCATGAACACCGGCTTCTTGTCGATGAGGGTGTAGCCCATCCAGAAACGGGTGCGGAACTCCACGCCCCCCGGGATCTCCCGGATGAAGTGACACATGATCGCCGGCGCGCGGATGGCCCAGGGCTCGGCACCCACCGGAGCGTCCAACCCGTAGCCTCCATACATCGCGGCCACGTTCGGCGGATGGAAGCGGTCCATGTCGAAGCCCAGCTCGGCCGGATGGCAGAAGAAGATGAAGATGTCCTCCAGGCCGGTGCCCACGTCTTCCTTCACGTGGTCGGTGCGACCGTAGATCTTCTCCTTCACCGGGAGATCCGGGGCGAGGACTTTCCTGCGGCTCTTCGCGCTGATCTCGATGCCGTAGTGGCCCGGGGGATACCAGATGCCGTAGTGCATGTCGGCCAGAGTGTGCCAGGCAAACCACCAGTCGAGCATGTCGACGGTGACCCCCGGCATCTTGTTGTTCACGCAGATGTATCCGGCGCCGTTGGGCAGGTTGCACCAGCCCGTCTCCACCTCCATGTAGCCGGGGTCGAGCAGCCGGTTGATCTGCTCGGGATGGATGGCCTCGGAGGGATCCATCGGCCGGTCGGGCCGTACCGCCTCCAGGAGGACCGGGTCCGGCGGGTCCACCGGGCGGTAGTACCACTTCGACCAGGGCTTCGCCTTCTCCTCGGCGGTCAGTTCTCTGATCTTCGCTTCAGCCATGGGTCACCTCCTGTCTGCTGCCCGAGCTCTCGCGTGAAGCTCACGGCAGGTAGTAACGGGTGTCACGCTTGAACTCGTCTGCCGGCCGCTCGAGGATGAAGCTGCTGACGAAGTCCACTCCCGGCCTGAAGAACGGGAACGCGTCGGTGGCCTCGAAGTAGAACGGATCGGTGGCCCAGTCGGGCAGGGTGTACTCGGGCGGGTTGTCGATGACCGCATCGCGCCAGGCCGAGAAGCTGTCGTACCACATCTCGGAGACCCGGTCCCACTGGACCATCTGCATCTCATCGGGGGGCGTGGCGTCCGGATGCCACATGCCGGCCAACGGGACGGGAGGCTTGAGCGCCGGGTAGGTGAAGAAGCGGCGCAGACCGGGCTGCTTGCAGACTTCCGGCGCGTGCACGTTGAGATACCAGTCCTCGCCTTCATCCAACCGGACGCCGCGCGGATACCGGAAGATCTGGTACCAGCGGATGCAGGCGCCGTCGGTGGCGAAGCGGTCCCAACCGAAGAAGTCGTGGTCGGGCTGGGCGGGTGTCGCGCAGGCGACGATCGGGTTCCACACCGGTGCGGGGGTGAATACGTAGGCCCCTTTCGGGCCCGGTTCCGGCATCTCCCGCCAGTAGCACTCGGTGATACGCCAGTTGTAGAAGCCGTACCGCTGCGCATCGGCGGGCGCGTTCAGAGCGATGAAGCTTTCGTGGCGTTCGAGCCAGGGCCCATAGCGACGCGAGATCTCGGATGAGTGCTCCCGGTAGTACCACCGCTCCATGTTGGCGATGTCGTCTATCGGAAGATCCATCATGACGATGGTTCTGAGCATGAGCATCCTCCTCCTCCGAAACGGCCGCCGGTACAGTCCCGGCGGCCGCCCATGGTTCGGCGCTTCCTAGCAGTACAGGCTGCCTCCGAGCTCCCTGTAAATGCGCGGCAGGAACTCGCGCCAGCGCGTGTACTCCTTCACGTTGTGCCGGGCCAAGCCCTGCACGGCGGCTCCGGGAACGGAGACGTGCGGCGGTAAGCATAGCTCCGGCTTGTTCTGCTCGTTGATGCGGTAGCCCATCCAGAAACGGGTGCGGTGACGCAGGCCGCCTTCTTCCTTGTAGAACACGTGCACCATGAGAGCGGGAGCGGTGATGGAATCGTCGCATTTCTCCACCGTCACCGCCCAGCCCATCCCGCCGGCGAAGGCGGCGATCACCTGGTCGAACCTCGCCATGTCGAAGCCCAGGTCGGCCGGGCTGCGGAAGTTGATGTCGATGTTCTCGTAGCCGCAGTCGCAGTTCTCCGTCACGTAGTGAGTAACGCCCCAGTTCTTCTCTTTCATGGGAATCGCCGGGTCGAGGACGCGGGCCCGGTCCAGGGGGCTGAGCATGATGCCGGCGTGCTGCGGCGGATACCAGATGCGATAGCGCAGGTCCTCGAGGGGGTGCCAGGCGAACCACCAGTCGATCATCTCCGGAGTGCTCTCCGGGTAGAGAATGCTGTTGGCGATGTAACCCGCCCCATTCGGAAGGATGCACCAGCCGATTTCCGTGCCGGCACGTAGCCCGTCCACATCGAGCAGGCGGTTGATCTCTTCGGGATAGAAGGCGTCCTTCGGGTCGATGGGAGTGTCCATCTTCGCGTAGTGGGCCGGATCGGGCTGGGGGATCTCCTCGTAGTAGTACTTGGCGAAGGGCCGGGCCTTCTCCTCATCGGTGAGTTCGGGGCGCATGGCCTTGATGACGCTGTCCCGGCGATTCTGGTCGTAGGTCTTCTGGGCCCTCCATTCGGGCTTCGTGAGATCGGGAGTGATCATGTCAGTTCACCTCAGTCTTTCGCGCGGTCGGTGCCGTAGTCGCGGGACCCGTCACTCTTTGGGCGGGGCGTCGTCGATGATCCGGACGGGGCGGACGTACAGGTAGAACGACTCCGACCAGTCGGCGAACTCGAGTGGGCTTTCCTGGATCGCGGCCACGTATTGCCGGAAGGCACCAGCCTGCTCGATGGTGTCCACCCAAAATGAGACGAACATGTCGTATACGGGCGGATCGACCATACGGAAGTGGGCCCGGGCCGCCGCGTCGTTGTCGTTCACCCGGGAGCGCTTGCTTACGACGATCTTGCGGAACTGCTCTTGGGCGTAGGGCGAAGCGGCCATCGCCTCGTCGTGCGCCTGCCGCCAGAGCGCAGAGAAGTCATTGGGGAAAACCTCGGGCTTACGCATGATGAACTGCATGATCTTGAGCCCGCCGACGCCGGGCTCGCCCAGGCCGGGGTTGAACGTGGGCCGGGGATTGGCCACCGGCAACTCGGTCTCCTCGGCCATGACGATCACGTTGGTGGGCTCGTCGGCGAAGAAGCGGCCGTCTTGATTGGCCCGGGACTGAGTCACTCCCTCGGGCTCGAGCGTGGCCAGCATGTCGCGGAACTGGCTGAAGTGCAACTCCACGACGCCGTCGCGGTCGGCCACTTTGTTGTGGTGTTCGGTGTCGGAGAGAACGCCGAAGGCGCTGTCGATGACGTGGTTTTGGATATACCGGTCGATCTTGAAACGTTCCAGACGAGCCACTGTGCCGTGGTAATGCTCGATATATCGGAAGTACTCCGCTCGAGTGAGCCCCGGCCGGCGGCGGGAGACCGCGGTCAGTTTGATGGGCACCGAACACCTCCTACTGTCAGATTCGAACAGCTGTGACTATAGGACTTCATTTTACTGTTATGCAGTCCAGAGTAGCAGATGGCGGCCGGCGGTGCGTGGTCTCTGCACGGCGGCCGAGCCCGCGCAGCCCGGACGAGGACCGGCTGCAAGGGAGCGCGCACCGCTGGGGTCCCGATACCCCATCGAGAGCCTCTCAGGACACCGCGTCCGGAGGAACCGGCGGCGGCGTGGCTGCGAGGCGCTCGACAGTGCCGGCATAACGCTCCAATTCTGACTGGAGGTCCACGCGGCCGGCGTAGGCGGCCTGTACGGCCAGGAACATGCACAGCGTGGTCCAGAGGACGTCGGCCCGGGAGTACCGATCGTCCCAGGACGCCCGCATCACAACATTCTCCACCCCTCCAAGGAGACCGTAGGCCATCAGCTCGTCGGAGACCGGAAGCTCGGTGCCGGCCGCGCGACGCATCGCCTCGAGGTCGGCCAGAGTGTCCTGAGTCATCCCCCGATACGAGCGCTGCACCGCCTTGCGAAGCGAATCGTCCTCGTCCTCATGAAGGGCCTCGGAACGGACGAGGCCCATCAGGTCGGGACTGAGGGTCTGCACACCAAGATACCCCTGTACCCGGGCCAGCTCACGCGCCCCGGCGTCGGGCTCGTCGGCCAAGCGGCTTTCGAGGAAGGTGCGCATCCACCCGACAAAGACCCCGAACGCTTCCACGAAGAGATCCTGCTTCGAGGGGAAGTGGACGTAGAGGGCGGGGGGAGTGATGCCCGCCTCTTTCATGATGTCGGCCAGCCGGGTCCGTTTGTAGCCTTTCCGGACGAAAAGCCGGGCGGCAGCGGCAAGGATGGCCTGGCGGGTCTGCTCGTTGTGCTCGGCGACCAAGTCGACGTCGTGCACCCCAGCGGCTTCGATCTCCCCTGCCAGCCGCTCTCTGATCGTAGCGAGAGGTAGGCCGCCGTTCTTGAGGTCGGTAATGTGGCGCAGCAGAACGAGATGACGGTCGCTGTAGACGGCGCGGCTGGCCGCCGCCTTCTGGGCGGGCGGCAGCAGCCCCTCGCGCACGTAGTAGTAGATGGTGCTGCGCGGGACCCCCGAGGCCTCTTCCAGAGCGGTGATGGTCAGCGACTGCATGATGAGGGATGATGACACCGGGCCCGGTCACCGGCAAGCGCCGGCCGGCGCCCGCCGACGCCTGTGTGAGGAACGACGGACGAACGGGGCTGACGAATGGAGTGCAAGAAGGACTCGAACCCGTCCCGCTGTAACTGCACCTGGCCCTCGTGTTCCCGCAAGGGCATGTGCTGCGACTGCCTTACCTATCATCTGAGGAGTCGCGAGCTGCCTGCGTGCGTGTTTCCGCAGGCGGCCGAGCGCACGTACGACCGCTCTTTCGAGCACTTCGCCCGGCTGGTTCGGGAAGGGAAGGTCTAGACTCAGGAACCTGTCGAGCCTGCCGCCTGGCTCGGGAGCGCTCATAGACCGCCTTGCGCGGCGAGCGGGGACGGTGATGCCCTCGCGAGCAAGAGCCCGCCCGCCTCGTGTGCCGCACCGCATGCCGGTCCCGGGCGCGGGGACCAAGCATCACTATCCGGATGGCGGCTGACCGATTCCGTCCACCGGCTCTGGGCTCGACTGCGCCTTCCTCATCGCCAGCATCCCTTGGATGGCCAAGACCAGCAGGGCGCCGATGATGCAGGCCATGCCGACGGCCTCCATGGCGGAGACCCGTTCGTGAAGCACCAGCGCGGCCGAACCGATGCCGATGACCGGCGTGGCCAGCGTGCTGATGCCCGCCACCCCGGTCGGGAGTACCTGCAGCACGAAGAGCCACAAAGCCCAGGCCAGCGCCGTGGCCGGGATCACGTTGTAGGCGAGGGCGCCGATGAACGCGCCGGTCCACTCGATGGGCCGGGAATGGACGAACACCGCGATCACGATGATCGGAATGCTGCCGTACAGCATCTGCCAGGCGGTCAGGTTGATGACGTCGGTCTGGCCGCGGGCCCGGATCTTCTTGACAACGATGGCGCTGAGCGCCCAACAGAACCCGGAGCCCAGAGCGAGCAGCTTGCTCTGCAGGCTCCCGGCCAGATGCACGGGGTCGAGCACCAACACGAGGCCTGCGAGGGAGAAGACCACCGCCAGCCAGCCCAGCCCGCGGATGCGTTCGCCGAGCAACACCCACCCGAGGATCATCGCCCAAAAGGGCATGGTGTATACGAGGGAGGAGACACGACCGGCCGCCCCGCTTTGCAGCGCCCACATCAGCAGACCTATCATTCCTGTCGTTTGGAGAAGGCCGAGGAGCATGGTGAGGCCGACCTGGGTGGGCCGCTTGGGCCGGCGTAGGATGACGAGGACGATGAAGAGCGCGACCGCGCCCAAGCCGGTGCGGAGCGCGACGAACGGCCAAGGGTCCGAATACTCGAGACCCTGCTTCATCACTACCCAGTTGTAGCCGAGGAATATGGTCTGAAGTGCCATGGCCCCAACGGCCAACGGCAATCTGTAGCTGCCTTCCCGTGCGGTTCCCGTCATCGGCTGGGCCTCTCTCCTGTCATCTATCCTGCAGTCTTCTTGTTACCCCGGCGACGCCGCAGCGGGCGGGGTATTCCCGCCGCGCTCGTCCACCCAGCGCCGGCGGCCGCCAGCACAATGGCCACAATCCCGAACACCTCCCGCACCGCCAGTCGCTGCGAAAGGATCACAAGACCCCACAGCGCTGCGATGGCCGGCTCGATGCTCACGACAGTGC
>CAZWAR010000062.1:13961-17856 GCA_964631965.1 uncultured Gaiellales bacterium | reverse complement strand
GGCCACCGGGAAGGATAGGACCTCGACATCTAGGAGAGAGCGATGACAGAAGTCCTGGTGGTACGGAGAGGAGCGCCCAACAGGCGCACCGTCGCCCACTGGATCACTGTGTTCCTGCTCAGCGTATCCGGCCTGCTCACCGTCCTTACCGGTATCTACTTCCTGGTGTTCCCTGCCGGAGGCTACCAGGGCGGACGGAATCCCGAGTACGGCAAAACCTTCCTGTTCGATCGCGACGTCTGGACCAGCATCCACTCCTGGGCGGGGATCGTCATGATCGCCGTAGCCATTTTCCACATCGCGCTTCACTGGAAGTGGATGGTCGAGATGGGCAGACGCTCTCTCGACGTGGCCCGGGGCAGGCGCAAACCATTCAACCGCAAGATCTGGATGCGCTTGGCGGTGATCTCCGTGACCGGCCTTGTCTTCGCCGGCGTGGCCGCGTCGGGCATCTACTTCTTCGTGCTGCCCCAGGGCCGGGAGAGCAGGTTCGTGGTGTTCCTTTTCACTCGCAGCACCTGGGACCTCATCCACACCTGGACCAGCATCGCGCTGATCGTCGCGGGCGTGGTGCACCTCAGTCAGCGCTGGCGCTGGGTGACCCGGGTGACTCAGGGCGTGGGCCGGGGACTGGTGGCAAGTTTCGGTCATAATCGCTCCGCGCCTCACCCGAAGGCCGGCAGCGCGGCGATGGCCCTCGCCGACACCGTTCAGGAAGGCAGTTCCCTTTGATGCGAGAAACCGTGACCTGGAGAAAGGTGACTCGGCGGGCAGTCATGCTGGTCGTCATCCTCGCGATCTCCGGACTGCTGATCTTCGGCGGAATTAACCGCACGCAGGCGGTGCTCGCAAGCGAGAGCAGAACGGGGGTCACACCATCGGTGGATTCGAGCGGCCAGAACTCGGATCTCGACTTCACGAGGACCGGCCACGGTAACCGAGCCGGTCTGAGAGATGGCGGTGGAAACGGCGACTGATCCGCGAAGCGACACGGGGATGGCTATACTGGAGGACTGGAGCGGGCGGCCCCCGGCCGCCCGCCCATGACCCGTTCTGGAGGCGGATGATGGCGAGAATAGGCCGTTCGACGGCTCCCATCCTTGGTGCGGGGCTCCTCGCCCTCGTGGCTCTGGCTGCATTTCTGATCTTCCAGCTTGGGGGCGAATCGGTGGATGCGTCCTTACTGCCCGTCGTCCAGATCGGGCAGACCGACGCGACTACCGGCGCTCCACACACCGAGACGACTGGGCCCGGGCAGCAGGGACAGGGGCACGTGGGGGCGACGCAACCCGATCCGGGGACCACGACCACCCCACCGATGACGGGGTCTACGACCACTCTCTACAACAGCGCCTCCACGACCACCACCGCTGGTTCAGTCACCACGGCGACCACAGTCAAAGAGACCATCAACGGCGGAGTCCACACAAGGACCACCGGCAGTCCGTTAGGAACCACGAGCACCAGCGGTCCGGGCAGTACGATGGGAGGCCCGAGGACAACGACCGGAGGTCGGTGATCGTATGCGGGTAGTCGTGGTCGAAGATGAGGAGAGAGTCGCTTCGTTCATCGCCAAGGGGCTGGAGGGAGCAGGCTATGTGACCGAAGTGGCGGCCACCGGGCGAGCAGCGCTCGACGCTATCCAGGAGCGAGGGGCCGACCTCATCCTGCTGGACGTGGGTCTGCCGGACATCGACGGGTTCGCCGTCCTCGCCGAGCTGCGCAAGACCGACCAGGAGACACCGGTGATCATGCTCACCGCCCGCGGAGACGTCCCTTCCCGGGTCCGAGGACTCGACCTGGGAGCCGACGACTACCTGGCCAAGCCGTTCGATTTCGATGAATTGGTGGCCCGCATCCGCGCGCAGTTCAGGCACAACCGGCAGGCCCAGGCGTCGGTGCTGCTGGCGGGCGACCTACGCTTGGACCTGAAGACCAGGAAGGCCGAGCGGGGCGAGAGGGCAACCGACCTGACCTCCCGAGAGTTCGCGCTGCTCGAGTTCCTCATGCGGCACGAGGGCCAGGTGTTGTCCCGCTCTCAGATACTGGGAAGCGTCTGGGGCTACGGCTTCGATCCGCAAAGCAACGTCGTGGACGTGTACGTGGGATACCTGCGCGGCAAACTTGACAGGCCAGGTGAGACCACCATCATCGAGACCGTGCGGGGAGGCGGCTACCGGCTGAGGGTGCCGAAGCCTCCTCGGCCCGAGGAGACGGACGAAGCTTGAGGCTCCGCCTCACTCTCTGGTTCGTCTTCGCGGTGCTTCTCATCGCCGTCCTCGGAGCGGCGGCGATGTACGCCATCCTGTCCCACCAGCTTCGCGACGGTCTCGATTCGCGTCTTGAGCAGCAACTGACCCGGTTCGAGGAGTCGGTGTTCACAGCCACCGACGAGTCCACACTCGTAGACCTCACCCGCTCGTATCTCTCCGGCAACAAGGCCAATTCATTGCGCCAGAACGGTTTCCTGCTCTCTCTGCAGACCCTGAGCGGTTCCGTCATCTCGAGTTCGGATGCCCTGCCCCTCGAGGATCTGGAGCAGAGCAGACAGGTACTCGTCACCGGGCGGCCGTTTCTCGCCGATGTGAGCCTGGCCGGAGGCGAGTATCGGGTGGCGGGGACCGCGGTCAGGAACGGTACGGAGATAGTAGGCGCCGTCGAGGTGGCGGGCTCCCTGGAGGAGGTCACGTCTACGCTCAACAACCTGGTGCTCCTGCTCGTCGTGGGAGGGCTCATCGGCTGCGCGGCGGTCGGTCTCGGTACCTGGTTCCTGCTCGGACGGGCCTTGGAGCCGGTGCGCAGGATCACGAGGACAGCGGCAGCCATTTCCCGCGACGACCTGTCCAAGCGCATCGAATATGCCGGGCCCAAGGACGAAATAGGCGAACTCGCGTCCACGATGGACGGCATGCTCGATCGTATCCAAGACGCCTTTTCGGCTCAGGAGCAATTCATCTCGGACGTCTCCCACGAACTGCGCACGCCTCTGACCATCGTGAAGGGCCACCTGCAGGTGCTCGACCGGCAGGAGGAGTCGGATCCGCATGTGGTGAGACACGAGCATGCCCTGGTCATCGACGAGCTGGATCGTATGAACCGGCTCATCGCCGACCTCCTGACCCTCACGCGCGCCGGTCGGGGCGACTTTCTGAGGAAGGAACGGCTCGAACTGGACCTCTTCATCGACTCTCTGGCGGCCCAAGGGACCCATCTGGGCGAGAGGGAGTGGAAGATCGACACGCTACCGGGCGGCACCGTCCTGGCCGACCAAGACCGGCTGACGCAGATCTTCCTCAATCTCATGCAGAACGCCGTGGCCCACACCGTGCCTGGTCAGACTATCGCCTTGGGCGGTTCCCGGGACGATTCCCAACACCGGGTCACCCTGTGGGTGCGGGACGAGGGAGAGGGCATGGAGGAGGAAACCAGGAGCCACGTGTTCGAGCGTTTCTACCGGGGTACCGGCGACACGGCGGGCGGCCGCGTGGGCCTCGGTCTCGCCATCGCGAAGGCGCTGATAGAGGCACACGACGGCACCATACGGGTTGAAAGCGCTCCCGGCAGAGGAGCACGGTTCGTCATCACTCTTCCCGCCTGACCCTCCCGAGCCCTCGGGCAGGTCCCGCAGCCGCCTCGCCTGATCTTCCACGAAACTCTAAGAAACTTCTCATGCGCTCCTAATGATGGCCTCATCAGACGGTCCGATAGTGAGAAGTGTCGGATGGATCCGACGAGAGAAGAAACTTCGACTGCGAAGGAAAGGAGAAGCACATGCGCAAACGGAAAGGGCTCGTGATCCTGGCGGCGGTCATCGTGTTCATGCTGGCCGTGGCCGGGTCTGCATATGCAGCCGGGGACTACGGACCAGAGGCACGGACGGGCAGCGACGTGTCAC
>CAZWAR010000062.1:0-13861 GCA_964631965.1 uncultured Gaiellales bacterium | reverse complement strand
CAGACTCAGAGCCAGGAGCAGACCCAGCAGCAACTCCGGGATGGCGAGTGCGACGGCACTTGCACCCAGACGGGGACTGCAGCGGCCTCTCAGGACCGGCAGCGCGCTGGAGTCCGCGACGGCAGCGGCGCCGGGAACAACTACGGATACGGCAACTAGCTCGGAACTCGCCGCCGCAGGCGTTCGCCTGTAGCGCCGGCCGGGAAGGACTGGGGCGGAAGCCACCGCGAGGAGGCTTCCGCCCCTTTCGTCTCAGGCTCCCGGCAGAGACCGCCCCCCAGCCGGCGGCATCACCCGGCGGCCAGAAGACCCCGCTACATTCCAGGGATCCGCGGCACCTTGCCGAGCTTGCGCAGCTCGTAGTACCGGCCCCAGCTTCGCTTCAACCAGTGGCCGACGACGGGCATCGGGATGAACAGCGCCCTCTTCTTGTTCCTGAAGACGAATCCGGCGCCGTTCCCCATATCCATGACGCAGAGGATGCTGACGTCCTCCACGTAGCTGCCCGGCGTGCCGCGGCCGCTTTCCTTGCGCTCGATGTCCTCGGCAGCGGTCCGGGCCATCACCTCGGCGATGTGGCCCTGCTTGGCCTTCCACTCGGGACCGTGGAGAGCAGCGACGTCCCCGACCGCATAGAGCCACGGATAGCCCTCCACCTCGCAGGCTGCGTTCGTTACCACGAACCCGGCCTCGTTCTGGGGAAGGTCGGAGCTCTTGACCACGCCGTGCCCGTCTCCGGCCGCGATGAACATGAAGAGGTCGGCCTCAATCCTGGTGCCGTCCTCGAGGGTCACCGCCCTCTCCTCGAACCCGGTGATCTTCCTGCCGGTGAACGATCGGATGCCGAGTGAGGTGAACATCCTGTCCATCATCCGCACCGCCTTTTCACCCATGCGGATGCCCGGCTGCGGCATGGGAGCGAAGAAGACGAGGTCGAACCTGTCGCGGATGCCCAGTTTCGCAAGACGATGGTGGACGTTCAGGAGGAACTCGAAGGCCGGCCCTCCCCGAACCCCGCTGCCGTCTTTTGGGTTACCTCCGAATCCGACGGCGATGGTGCCTTTGCCGCCGGCGATGAGCGCGTCCAGCCGTTCTTTCACCGACACGCTCTCGTCGGGGGCCCCGCAGATGGACAGCACGTGCTCCTTGCCTTTGTGCTGCATCTTATGGGCGCCAAGGGCTAGTACCAGGTAGTCGAAGTCCTTGCGTACCCCCCTCTTCTCGAGCGTGAAGCTGCGATCGCCGCCACCCACTGCCGTCACCTTGTCGATGGTGACGGAAAAGCCGTGGGCCCTAGCGACATCGCGCAGGCTGATCTTCACGCGATCGAAGGGGCGTTCACCTGTGGGGATCCAGATGGCGAGCGGGTAGACGAACAGATAGTCGCGGTCGGATACGACCTCGACCTCGAGACCCTTCTTCCGCAGTTCTGTGGCGGCCTCCACCCCACCTATGCCGCCACCGAGCACGATCGCCTTCTTCATCAAGCCCTTCTCCTTGCGCGAACCTGTACGTTCGGACAGGGGACAAGTATAATGCAAATTGTTGCAAAACTACCAGGGTGGAGGAAGGTGTGGCCCGACCGGCCAAATGGCGGTGCATAGAGTGCCTGCCCGGCTCCAAGGTCTTCGGACCTGTGGGCGTCTCCGTCCGACGTCTCGAGAAGTTGAGCCTGTCCTTCGACGAACTGGAGGCCTTGCGCCTGCTCCATCTGGAGGGAACGACCCAGGCGGAAGCCGGCCGCAGACTGGGCGTGTCGGGTTCCACAGTAAGCCGAATGGCCGGGCGGGCCCACCGGGTACTAACAGAAGCACTGGTGGCCGACAAGGCCGTCTGCGTGGAGGGAGGGCCGGTCACCGTTGTCCGGGTGGGCGAGATCATGGCGAATGGACTCGAGGCCAAGGCCGGCAGGCATCCGGCGCCTGGCGAGAAAGAGAAGAACGATATGGACCAAGGAGAAACAATGATCGTCGCAATCCCCTATCTGCAAGGAAACGTCAATGCCCATTTCGGCAGCACACAGGCGTTCATGGTCGCCGAGGCCTCCGGGGAGAAGGTAGAGAAGGCCACGGTGTACGAGGTGCAGGGCATGCAACACAACCACCACGGCATCGCCGGGTTCTTGAAGGAACAGGGCGTCGAAGTGATCCTGGCGGGCGGCATGGGTGCTCCCATGCAGCAGGCCCTCAAGATGCAGGGCTTCGAACTCTACTGCGGGGTATCCGGACCGGCCATCGAGGCTGTCGAAGCGTTCCTGCGCGGCGAGATAGAGCAGTCGGAGAGCACGTGCGGGCACCATCACGGAGAACATGCCCACGAGCACTAGGAATCGGAAAGAGACCACGAAGATCGACGAGAGAGGATATTGCGATGGCTGAAATGCAGGTGTATTTCCCCGGCGGCAAGCGCGTGTACGCAGACTACAACGGCTTCACCATCCAGACCGATCAGCCCGTACGGGGCGGCGGTGAAGGATCGGCCCCGGCGCCGTTCGATCTGTTCCTCGCGTCCATCGGGACGTGCGCCGGTATCTATGCCCTGGGCTTCATGCAGCAGCGCGGCATCGACCCGGAGGGCTCCAGCATCACCATGCGGACACACCACAATCGAGAGATCGGCATGATCGATCAGATCGAGATCGAGCTGACCACTCCTCCTGGATTCCCCGATAAGTACCGGGATGCCATCATCAACTCCATGGAACTCTGCGCAGTGAAGAAGCACCTGCATCGGCCGCCCGAGTTTACGGTAACAACCGTAGCGAACTGAGCTGAGGGCGCGGCGATACGAAGACACCCGAAGAGAGGAGATCACTGAAGATGAGCGGTGAGCATACCATCACAATTCCCGTGCGAGGCATGTCGTGCCAGCACTGCGTCAACGCGGTGGATAAGGCGGTGCGCAGCGTGCCCGGAGTGACCGAGGCCGCAGTCGATCTTGCGGGGGGCACCGTAACGGTGACCGGCTCCTTCGACCGGCAACAGGTGGTGGAGGCCATCAAGGCCGCGGGGTACGAGGCCGGCTAGCTCTCGATAACGTTGGTGCGTACAACGCCGTGCAGACGCACTATTCGGGGATATCGACAGCGTAGGTGCCGGAGGGAGCCGCCCGCTTGGGCGTCCACTAGTTGCTAGGCGGAGCCGTACCGCTCCCGGAATTCGCGATCGATGATGTCGAAGACCACGAAGTCGTCGAAACGACCTTCCCGGAACACCGTCTCGCGCTCCCGGCCCACCTCCACGAAGCCCACCCTGCGATAGAGCTCGAGGGCTCGGGTGTGCGCACTGTGCGCCCGGATCTTGACGGTGTGAAGCCCCCGGGTGTCGAAGGCGTAGCGAAGACAGGTGACCACGGCGTCGAAGCCGTATCCCTTGCCCCAGTCCTGCTTGCTGCCGATGACCAGGCCCATCTCGGCGCGGCGATGGGTGGGGTGGATGTCCTTGATGCCGATGTTCCCGATGTACCGGGCGTCCTTGACCAGATGGATCTCGAAATTCCGCACGGTCGGCGACCCGGCCGAGTTCGCCTCGTAGTACCGACGCTCATCCTCTTTGCTGATGGGCGTGTGCCCGACCATCAGATACTTGTACACTTCGGGGTCGTTGAGCCAGCCCCGGATCGTCTCCGAGTTCCCGAAGTCGAGTTCCGTCAGGTAGATCTTCTCGCCTTTGATCATGAACCAATGCTACCCAAGAACCGCGAAAAGCGCAGCTGGCGCGCCCAGATCCCGCTCGGCGGTACGCACTCAGACACCCTTGCGCTTCTCGAACACCGGCAGGTAGGTGCGAAACGAGCGTTCGTCGAGGCATCCCTTGATCACGCCGGCTTGATAGGCAGCGTGCTCGGCCAGATAGTAGAAGAAGTAGAGGGGAACGGGTAGGCGGGGACGTTTCGCGAAGTAGTCGACCGCCGCGGCGTAACCGGCTGCAGCGGCCTCCAGCCACCAGAAGCCCCGGGCGAACAGCCCGAGAGCAGTCAGCGGCCCAAGATGGTAGCGGGTGAGGTGGAAGCACGCAAAATACAGCACAGACAGGTGGCCACGCAGCACGGAGTTCCAGATGCGGACGTCGGGGATCTCCACTCCAGCACGGCGCAAGCGCCGGCGGCGCCGATCCGCTTCCCAGATCATGGGAACGAGGCAGGCAGGCGCCAGGCGTGCATCCCGTTTCACGAGAGCGACCGAGAGCAGGGCAACAGTCGCAAGGGGGGCGGGCGAGGAAGGGAAGCGCTTGCGCTTGCCCCGGTGGAGACCGTAGAGAACGGCCTCCGACGTCCCGTACTCCGCACGGCGCCGGAGCGCACCGCCGAGGAGGTCCCGGTGCTTGTGACGCACGATGCCTTCGGGAGCGTAGACGAGGTAGTGGCGCGCAGATCGTAGGCGCCAACAGAAGTCCACGTCTTCTCCGACGCGCAGGCCCGCACGCAGACCACCGAGCTCCGCGTAGACAGACCGGCGGATCAACACGTTGCAGGTGGGCACATAGAAGGTGTCGGAACCTCTCCCCCGCATGATGAGGTGGCGCCCCATGTCGAGCGGCGAGGAGACCTCCTCGTACCGGTCGAGGCGGGATTCGGTGTAGTAGCCGAGCGTACGACCTCCGACCGCCCCGACCTCGGCCCAGGCGAAGTAGGGCGTGAGATCGCGCAGCCAGGACTCGCTGGCGACGCAGTCGCTGTCGATGAACGCCAGGATCTCTCCTTTAGCCGCAGCCGCGGCTCGATTCCGGGAATACGCCGGACCGCGGTTCTCCTTGTTGACCAGGAGACGGGCTTTATGCCTTCGTGCCACCTGGGCGATGGTGACGGCATCGGCCGAGCCGTCGTCGACGACGATCACTTCGAGCAGTCCGGCGGGGTAGTCCAGCCTTCGGATCGCATGCAGGCACTGCTCGAGATCCCCGGGACGGTCCATAGTGGGGACGATCACCGTGACCGAAAGGATGCTGCCCGCAGAGTGAGCGGTGCGGCGGACATCGAGAAGACCCCGGCCACGGAAATACTCGCACAGCTCAAGTACGCGCTCTTCGGCAAGCCCCATTTCCGAGGCTAGGCCGGCTACCGTGCCCCCCGACCGGGTCCGTTCGAGGAGCCTGGCCGCGCCGGCGTTCACGTTCACAGCGATCAGCGGCGCCTCGCTGATCACCTGCCAAACACCGCCATCCCCATGCTGAATCCGCACCGAGTCGCGCAACCGGTACTCGAGGGGGATCATCGCAGATCGTCCGGAGACCGCAGATCTTGCCCTGTCAGCAGGTGATTCAGCCAGCCCTCATCCCGGAGGACTTCGAAAACCTCCTGGGCCACGTCTTCTGCCGGGCGGCGGACCACCCGGCCCTCGCGGTGTTCCACCGACCCCTGGATCAGCGCCAGGATGCGGTCGAAGGCGGGCAATGCCGGGTCCGGCGGCGCGACGGGGTGAAGCCGGGGGTGGCGAGGCTCCGGGAGACCGAACTCGAGCGGCCTGTCCGCATCTCGGACGATCCCGGGCGCCAAACCAAGGTCGGCGAGACTCCAGATCTCTATCTCCTCTTCGAGAGCGGCCAGTTTGGCTCCAGCAGTGACCGACGCACCCCGGCCCGGCGCCTCGGCCTGGCCGGCCATCGCTGGCGCGGCCGTCAGGACGACCGGCCACGGGGCCTCCACCCGCTCGCGGAAGCCTCGCTCCAGTTCCCGGGTGGCAGCCAACCTGCCAAGGCCGGCGAGCGCCAGGTAACCCACCCGTGTCACACAGGGAACGCCGAGTCTCGCGGCCACCAACACGCCCAGTTGTCCCCCGGCGTCGATGACCCCGCAGTCTCCGGCGAGTATGAGTTCGGGAGCCAAGGCCTGCACGGCGGCGGCAAGCGCGGCAGCCTTACCCGCCGTTCGGGCCGCAGCCGCCTCCTCATCCCATACCCGAACGGCTCTACGGCATCCACGGCTGAGACTATCGCGCAGGAAACGGTCGTTCTCCGGTGGCCCGAGATTGACCACGACGACCTCGTCCTCAGGATCGCCTGCGGCGAGCTCAAAGCCAAGATCGAGAGCCCGAGCTGCAGCCGGATCGATCTCCCGGACCAGCCGGTCCTCCCGCACCCGGCCGCTCCTCGGGTCAAGCTCCGGCGGGACGCGCAGATCGGCCGCGACCTCGAGCAAGACGACGATCCTCATCGCCTCATCGCCGCCCTATGTGAGCCGGAAACGTACACCGAATCCTCCCACAGGATAGTGCCAATCCAAGGCCCCCAGGTCGCACACCAGCAGACAGGTTCCGCACTCGAGACAGGCTTCATAGGCGAATTCCACCGTCGCCCGCTCCTCACTGTACGTGTAGCAGCGGGCAGGGCAGGAGAAGGTGCACGCGCGATGGTCGCATCCCCGGCACACCTCCTGGTCCAAGGTGATGTGCGCTTGCGGGTGGATCCGGTAGCTCACGAGATCGAACAGCTCGTCGGGGATCATGCTTACCCCCTTCCCGCTTTGAGAAGGTCGGCAAGGATGTGCCGCACGGGCACCCCTCGTCGGCGCACCGAACGCCGCGCCAGCCGCAGGAGCCGCTCCTTCGGCGTACCATCGGAGCGGTAGAGGTCCTCCATCAGCGCGGTGACCACCTGCGGATAAACCGTGAACAAGCGGTCGTGGTGCATGAAGTCGACGGCCCTGCCCCAGGTGGCGAGATCACGCAGCACGAAGCTCTCCTTCAGTTCCGCCTTGTATCGTGCCAGCCGGCCGGCGGAAAGATCGCCCACAGCCAGAGCCTCGGCCCCCACCTTGGCAGCCGCCACCCCCGACGCCATCGCGAGGTTCATCCCCTCCTGGGTCAGCCCATTGGTGTAGCAGAACCCGGCGGCGTCACCAGCAACCAACAGCCCCGCCATCGACAACTCGGGCACCATGCGGATCCCCGCCTCGGGCAGAAGATGAGCCGAGTACTCGACCATCCGAGCGCCGCGCAGCAGGAGAGCGACCGGCGACGAGATCAGGAACCGGTCGAGCAATTCGTACGGCGCGGCGCTGCTCGCCTTGAGAGAATCGAGGTGGAACACGAGGCCCAAAGAAACGGCGTCCGTCTGTGTGTAGATGAAACCGCCTCCCCGTACGCCCTCGGTGCAACCGAGGAACTCCTGGGTGGCGCCCTCCCGGCCGGTCAGACCCCAGCGCTCGTTGATCTCCTCTTCCCTCATGTCGTAGAGCGCCCGTACGCCTAGCGCCACCTGCTCGGCTTTGACCCCTCTGTGCAACCCGGCCTCCTTGGCAAGCAACGACAGGGTGCCGTCACAGGCGACCACCAGGGGCGCCTCGACAACGTCGTCGGGCCCGGCCACACGGACGCCCCGAACCCCGCCGTCCCGGATCACCAGCCCTTCCACCCGGCAACCGGCAAGGAGGGTGACGCCGGCCGACTCGGCCTGTTCCGCATACCAGCGGTCGAACCGGGGCCGGAACAGGGTGAAGCCGGTCAGGGTCTTGTCGGACGTAGAGCCGGCGCCGACGGCGGGGCGGTCGGAATCGGAGGCAGCCTGGAAGACGAGAGACGTGGTCGACCCCTGGCTCGTGATGGAAAGGACTCGCCTGGTGACCGCCCGTTCCCAAGGAGCCAACTTCCAGAAGTCAGGGATCAACTGCTCGGGCGCGGGGCAGTAGGCCATCATCCCCCCGAACATGTTCTTGGCACCCGGATATTCGCCCCGCTCGAGGAGAAGCACCTTTGCCCCCGCCCGGGCGAGACCCAGAGCCGCGCTGGTACCCGCCGGCCCTGCTCCGACCACGATGGCGTCGAATTCGGGAGCCATCAGGCCTCCCCGTTGGCCGGCAGAGAATCCTCGGACCGATGGGCTCCGCCTGCTTGTCCGTCACGCCAGGATTCGATCCGGCGAATGAGAGCGGGTAGGACTGCGGCAAGGTCGGCCACGTAGCCCACATCGGAGAAGTGGAATATGGGCGCGCGCACGTCGCGATTGACGGAGAGCACCCGGTCGGCCTTCCGCACCCCGGCGACATGGTGGGGCGAGCCGGAGATCCCCAGGGCGAGATACAACTCAGGGGTTACGGTACGGCCCGTCTGCCCGATCAGACGTTCCTTGGGCAGTCGCCCCTCATCGACCATCGGCCTCGTAGCGCCAACTGAGCCTCGCAGCAGATCCGCCAATTGGTGGACGGCCGCGAGGACTTCCTCGTCGGCGGCACCCATGCCGGCAGCGACGATCCGCTCGGCGTGCACGAGGTCCACCGAGCGGGGATCGGGGGGCAGCGTGTCCACATGGTGGACCCGAGGAGCCGCAAAAACGGCGGGGGCGAAAGCGGTCGCCGCAACGCTCACCGGGTCCGGTGGCAACCGAAGGGACACTGCCTCGTCGAGGGCGGCCGCTGCGCGGACGGCCATGCCTTCCGGTGGTTCCACACCGGCCACGTCGAGGGTCGCCACGGGGAGGAAGCCGGCGTTCGCCCGGACCTCGCGCTCCAGCCAGCCGCCATAGATCGGCTTGACGAAGGTCAGACCATCAGCCTCCGACCCGCCTCCGGCCGCGTCCACTGCGCGGGCGTCGCTGCACCTGAGCACCGCGCCGGTGCCCAGACCGAAAGCAACAAACGGAGCGAGTTGCCGCCCCGAATCCCCGTCCTGGAGAAGGATCGCGGCGGGACTCACCGCCCTGGCCTCCTCGACCACCGCAGCAGCGACCGCCTCCGGGGAATGGTCGGGCCCTCCGGGCCAGGTCACCAGGTGCAGGGTCGCGTCGAGCAACTCGGCAAGTCGGATGCACTCGGCGGCGAAGGCGATGCGCGCTGCGGCAGCTGCGGCATCGCCGACAGCGGCGGACGGTTCCGCGACTCCCAGGAGGGGGCGGCTCAGGGCCGAGGTCGAAGCCGACGTGTCGAGGGCGTCGGTCACACGCGCTTCCCAGCCATGTAGCCTTCATAGATGGCCATGTCCACCCGGCGCGGAGCCACGCAATCTCCCACCCGGTACAGCTCGAGCAGCCGCCCCTGGGTGCCGCCTGCCTCCCCCACCTTCATCCCTTTGAGGGCGAAGTAGAGAGCATCATCCGCGTCGTTGCCCATCGCGGTCACGATGCTGTCGTAGCCGCTGAAGACGTCCCAAGCGTTCGAGTAAACGTTGAAACCGTGGACTTCGGCGCCGTCGGCCCCCCCTGCGATCCGGGAACCCCCCGTATCGGTGGCCGGATCGCCGCCCGGGTCGCCGCCGTCAGACCTCGTGGCAGAATGCTTGATCTCCATCACGGCGAAGTCCGGAGTGAAGGTCACTCCCTTCTGCATCAACCGCTGGCGGCTCAGATAGAGGTCCTGCGACGGCCCGAGTTCGGAGCCCACGAACAGGCTCGACGTCAGCACGTGCACCTGCTTACCCAGTTCGGCCAGGAACTCGGCCGTCGCCGTGGCCTGATGGTGACCGTCGTAGTCGATGAACAGGACCTTTTCGCCCAGCGCTTCTCCCGCCTCGCCCGTAAGCACCTGCCAGACGTTGAAGACACCCGGCGCATCCGCGCCGCCCACAGGCGACGCCTTGGGCCGAGAGCCGGTGGCCACGATCACCGCGTCCGGAGCGATCTCGGCCACCAGCTCTCGGGTGACCTCGACCCCCAGTTGCACAGGCACGCCAAGTGCCGCCAGCTGGTTCCGCTCATTCCGCGCGATCACGCCGAACTCGTCCCGTCCCGCCCCCTTCGCGGCGATCAACACCTGGCCGCCCAGCTCCTCGCCCCGCTCGTAGAGGGTGACCTCGTGACCCCGGAGCGTGGCGATCTTGGCCGCCCACATCCCGGCGGGACCGCCGCCGACCACCATCACCCGCTTCTTCCGCAGTGCCGGCTTCAGGTGGCGCTCACCCTCCGCCGCCTCTGCGCCCGCCGCCGGGTTCTGCACGCAACCGATGGTCTTGTTGAGACCCACCCGCCCGTAGCAGTTCTGGTTGCACGCGATGCAGTACCTGATCTCTTCGGTCCGTCCTTCTCGAGCCTTCCGGGCGAAATCCGGATCAGCTATCTGCCCTCGGACGACCCCGATCATGTCGGCCTGGCCTTCGGCCAGCACCCGTTCGGCCAGGGCGGGGTCGTTGATGCGTCCGGTGGCGAAGACCGGCAACGTGACCACCGACTTGATGCCCGCCGCCAACGGCACCGTGTAGCCGAGGGGCAGGTGCATCGGCCCCCCCACCAAGTACAGGTTGTAGAAGGTGGCGAGGGTCAGGTTGAAATAGTCCACCTGGCCGGTGGTCTGGATCACCTGCGCGATCTGCTTGGCATCCTCGAGATTGAGCCCACCGGGGATGAGCTCGTCTGCGCAGAGGCGTACCCCCATGGTGAAGTCGTCGCCTACGGCCTTGCGCACCGCTGCGATCACCTCGAGTGGGAACCTCATCCGGTTCTCGAAGCCGCCTCCGTATTCATCGGAACGAAGATTGGTGAGCGGCGACATGAACTGCCGGGCGAGAGAACTGTGGCCGAATTGGAGTTCGACCCCGTCGAAACCACCCTCACGCACGTGTACGGCCGACCGGGCGAAGTACTCGATGACCTCGCGGATGTCCTCGATCTCCATGGCCTTGGGCGTCTCCCGGTAGAGCACATCTGGGATGGGCGAGGGGGCCCACACCGGCAGTCGGGAGAGGCTGCCGCTGCACTGTTGCCCATTGTGATTGAGCTGAGCGAAGATGCGGGTGTCGTACTTGTGGACCTCTCTCGTGAGCTGCTTGTACCCGGGGATGACCGCGGGATGGAATGCTTCGATGAGATGCTCATAGGCCCGGTCGGTGGGATGGACGGACTGCTCCTCGGTGATGATAAGCCCCGTGCCACCCCGGGCCCGGGCCGCCAGATAGGCGGTGAGCCGCTCGCTGGGCAAGCCGTCTACCGACAGGTTGGTGAGATGAGCCGAGAACGAGATGCGGTTCGAAACCGTCGCCCGCCCTATCTGCAGAGGGCTGAACAGATTGGGGAACTGCATCAGGTCTCCTCCTTGCCTGGTGGCGCCGCGGCTGCGCGCGCGGCGCCACTCCTCCCCGCCGGCTTCGCACCGTCGCCGGTTCCGGCCTCCACCGCCCGCAGACATTCCGGGTCGGGCAGGCCCATCGATTCGGTCAGGAAATACCCCACGGCCGGACAGCCCCCGTGACAGATCGAAAAGCGGTCGCAACCCCGGCAGGCGGTGACCTCCAGCTCACGGAAGCGCCGAAACACCGGCGAGGTGCGAAAGACCTCGCCGAGCGACATCACCTTCACGTTCCCCGAGAGGAAGGCGGGATCGGCCAGGAAGGCGCAGGGATATACGCTCCCGTCGGGAGCCACCGCACAGGTCATCTTGGCGGCGCCGCACATGTTGAGAGCCAGATTGCGGCGACTGTCCGGAGTGAGAGCGAAGAACGAGTCTCCGGTGAGGATCTCAGGATGGTCGCCCAGGAACGCCGAGAGTCCGGCCAACTGCTCCCGGGTCAGCCGATAGTCCTCCCAGGTATGACAGCCTCTTCCCGAGGGGCGGAAGCGGGACAGCCGGGTCTTTGCCCTATACCGCCGGGCCAAGGCGTCGAACTCGCCGATCTCGCCGGCGTTCGGCCGCGTCACCACCATGTTCAGACTGAAGTCGGGATAGCGGCGGTCGGCCAGCAACTCTATGCCCGCCACGATCCGCTCGAAGGTGCCCGGACCCCTGATAGCGTCGTTCGTCTCCGGCCTCGCTCCGTCCAGGCTCACCTGAAGATAGACGGGAGGAATCTCCAGCAGCTCATCGAGAACGCGGCCGCTCAGAACGGTCCCATTAGTGCTGACGCAAGCGGTGATCCCCAGGCGGTGGGCGTAGCGGAGAATGTCCAGGAAGTCGTCCCGCAGGAACGGCTCTCCGCCTCCGAAGTTGATCTGGAATACCTGCATCTCCGCCAACTCGTCGAGGAGAGCGCGGCATTGGCCGAAGTTCAGCTCCCCCCGGCGCTCCGCCCTCAGCCCGGCCGAGAGGCAGTGAGAGCAGTCGAGATTGCAGGCCTCGGTAATCTCCCAGGTGACGTTCACCGGGAAGCGAAGCGAAGTCGTGCTCAAACGCCGCTCCACGTCACTCCTCGGGGAACGCAACAAGCAGGCCCTTGGCCACCAAGTGGTCGAGGAGACGGGAAAGTGCGGCGTCCGACCGGTCGCCGACCGGCTCCAGAACGCGCCGCTCCCCGACGAACGGGGGCGGCACGAGCCGGTGTCCAGAGCGCACGAACGTCAGCCTGGTCGACCGGATATCGTAGAAGAGCAAGCCGAAATCCTCCTGGCGCACGCGAACCCAGTCGGGGACGAGGTAGGTGACCATGTCAACGCCGGCGGTTGCAGAAGTGGGCCCAGTCGAGCCCTTCGTTGATCGGGCCGAGCATCGTGGCGCACGGGTTGCGTTGGGGCCGACGCCCCGTCAATAGACGCCGCAGATGCCGTCTACGGCCAGCTCTTCGACCTCGATCTCCTCGAGAACGGCGGGTTCCTCCTCGACCGTCAGAGAGGCCTCGGGGACGAGTGCGCTGCTGCTTGTGTCCATCTGTCCCTTCCTGTTTGCGTGCGTCAACCCAACTGGTGCGTCAATCGAACTTGCATATCCAGCGACCGTTCAACTCCCGGCGCTCCATCCTCTCGCGGATGTCGTTCAGTTCTTCGAGATCGAAATACCCCTCGATGATTGTGTCCAGCATCATATCGCCCCGCATGGCCATCTCGCAGTACTTCGGGATGTCATCCCGGGTGGAGACAGCGCCATAGAGCACGCCCTCGATGGACTTCTGTCCGAACACGAGGAAGGTGAGCGCCAGCGGGGCCACCTCGTGCTCGCCCATGATGCCCACCTGCATCAGTCGGCCGCTCGGACGCAGGGCCCAGTAGGCCTGGACGGTGGCCCCCGGGTCGCCGCTACACTCGAAGATGATGTCCAGGCCACCGCCGGTCAGCCCCTGGATGATCGGCACCGGGTCTTCCTTGGAGCTGTTGATGAAGTGGGTGGCGCCCAGCTTCATGGCCTTCTCGCGGCGGGCTTCCTCCAGATCGACAACGATGAGAGGGAAGGCGTGCCGGGCCGCGGCTGCGCGCAGGGCGTTCTGGCCGACACCGCCCATGCCCCATACCGCCACCCGATCGCCGGGCTGTACGTTCGCCTTCTTGGTAACCGTGCCCCAACCGGTCGGGATACAGCAGCTCATGAGAGCAGCCCAGTCGAGAGGCATGTTCGCGGGCACCGGGATGAGCGCCCCTTCCGGCATAACTGTGTAATCGGAGAACCCCGAGACGAAGTTGCCGTGCAGCACCTCCCGGCCCTTGGCGTCCCGCAAGCGGCTGGTGCCGTCGAGCATCGTGCCGCTGACGAACTGCTTGAAGGTCCCTGAGCAGATGTTCCCCATGCCGGCCCGGCATTCGGGACAGTCGCCGCAAGGGCACATCCAGGCGCTGGCCACGTGGTCACCGGGCTTCACCCTGGTAACACCGGGACCCACTTCCATCACCACGCCGGAGGCCTCGTGGCCGGCGACCATCGGCAGCTGCATGTTGGTGAAGCCCTTGGAGTTGCTGAGATCGCTGTGGCAGTAGCCGGCGTAGGCGTACTTGACCAGTGCCTCACCGGCCTTGGGCGGATCGAGCTCCAGTTCCTCGATGCTGTAGCCCCTGTTGATCTCCCGAAGGACGGCGGCTTTGATCTTCACGTTTTCCCCCCGTGATGTCGTGACCTGGAGATGCATGCCGAGGCAGCATGACGACTTTACCACTCCCCTCCGGTCTCCACGACCCGTGCCGACCAGGATCCGGGGGGGAGCCAGCCCTTGGCGACACGGGCAGATGTTGGTGCCGCCCCATACGGCGCCAGCAGAAGGCGAAGAAGCCGTCGAGCGACCACCAGGTTCCCGGAGAGGGCGTAG
>CAZWAR010000061.1:13924-18186 GCA_964631965.1 uncultured Gaiellales bacterium | reverse complement strand
TCCCGGCCGCGGCTCCGCGCTCCCGCCGTCCTTCACGGCATCCTCCCCCGCCGCAGTGAACTCCTCTCGAAGCTATCACGCCCCGGCACGCTGGCCGGCTTTACACCGGTTCCAGCTTGGCCGAGAAGTGCCGCAGGAACGGGGCCTGTTCCACGATGCGATAGCCCGGCAGCGCCTCGTGCGCTTCCCAGGCTTCGAGCACCACTTCGATGACGTAGTCCATGTGCGACTGCGTATAGGTCCGCCGGGGGATGGCCAGACGCACCAACTCTCGTGCCGCGCCGGTCTCCTCGCCGGTCTCCGGGTCCCGGTGGCCGAACATCAGGGTGCCGATCTCGCAGGCCCGCACTCCGCCCAGCAGGTACAGAGCGTTGCTCACCGCCACACCTGGGAACTGCCGGGGAGCCAGGTGCGGGGCGAAGCGCTTGGCATCGAGGTAGATGGCGTGGCCGCCGGGGGGCCACAGCAGCGGCACCCCGTGGTCGCGCAGGTGCTGGCCCACGTAGCGGGTGGAGGTGATGCGATAGGTGAGGTAGTCCTCGTCGATTCCCTCCTTCATCCCGATGGCGAGGGCTTCCAGATCCCGGCCCGACAGGCCGCCGTAGGTGGGGAAGCCCTCGGTGAGGATGAGCAGCACCCGCTCCTGCCGGGCGAGTTCCGGATCGCGGGTGGCAAGGAATCCGCCCATGTTGACGATGGCGTCCTTCTTGGCGCTCATCGTGCAACCCTGGGTGAGGTCGCACATCTCTCTGACGATCTCGCGGACCGACCTCTCCGCGTAACCCGGTTCCCGCTGCTTGATGAGGAAGGCGTTCTCGGCGATACGGCAGGCGTCGAGGTAGAGAGGCTTGCCGAACTCCCGGCAGACCTCGGCCACCGCTCGGGTGTTCGCCATGGACACCGGCTGTCCGCCGCCCGAGTTGTTGGTCACGGTGAGCATCACCAGCGGGATCCTGTCCGACCCGTACTCGGCAAAGACCGCCCGCAGGGCGTCGACGTCCATGTCGCCTTTGAAGGGGTCGTCGCTGTCCATGTCGGCGAGCAGGGGGGAGGGCAGATCGAGAGCCGTCGCCCCCCGGAACTCGATGTTGGCCCGCGTGGTGTCGAAGTGGCTGTTGTTGGGGACGACATCGCCGGGTTTGCACATCACGCTGAAAAGAATGCGCTCGGCCGCCCGCCCCTGATGAGTGGGGATGACGTACTCGAAGCCGGTGACGTCCCGGACCGAGTCTTGGAAGCGGTAGAACGACGGGCTGCCCGCGTAACTCTCGTCTCCCCGCATGACCCCGGCCCATTGATTGGCGCTCATGGCGCCGGTACCCGAATCGGTGAGCAGATCGATGATGACGTCCTCGGAGCGCAGGCTGAAGATGTTGTAGCCGGCCTGGGCGAGCATCGCCGTGCGCTCTTCGGGGGTGGTCATCTTGATCTGTTCCACGACCTTGATGCGGAACGGTTCGATGACGGTCTTGAACATGGCGCCTCCCGGTGCCACCTGCGCGGCTCGGTCGAAGTAGCGCGCGCGTACCGGAAACGAGTCTAGCGATTCTCAGATACGGGGCGCAAGAGCGGGAACGGCCTGGCTGTGGGGCCGTTGGGGCTGGGGCGCACGAGCGGCGACGACTACGGCCACGGTCCTGCGGTTTGTGATGCCCGTCGCGCTTGGCTCTCCGGGACGTTTGCTCCGCCCGTCTCCCGACTCAGGCTATAATTCCCGGCGGCGATGGCATCCGCGACACCGCGGCGCAAGGCCGCTAATGACGCCTACCACCGAATGTGAAGACCAGCGCGTAGCGCTGCCCAGGTAGAGGTGAGCGGTCATGCGACAGACGGCGGTGACGGAACGACGAGGGGGCGGCTCATGCTGACCCAATTCGGGGCGGTTGCTGTCGGCGGGGCCGTGGGATGCGCTCTGCGCTACGCTGGCACCCTCGGCGCCACCCGCCTTCTCGGGGCCGGGTTCCCCTACGGGACTCTCTTCGTCAATCTCCTCGGCTGCCTGCTGGCCGGGTTCTTGTTCAGTCTCGCAGCCAGACACGCCGGCCTTTCGCCGACGGTGCGCCTCTTGGTGCTCACCGGATTCCTCGGCGGATTCACCACGTTCTCCACTTTCATGGTCGAGACGGTCACTCTCATAGAGGACGGGAGCTGGCTACTGGCTGCGGGCAGTTTCGTGGGCAACAACGTCGCGGGGGGAGCTCTGGCTCTGGCCGGCATCTATCTGGGACGGCTGGTCTAGGAGGGGATAACGTGGGCGGTATGACCTACAACATCATCGAGATCTTCACGAGCGAGGAAGCACGGTGGCACGGGTCTCCGCTGTACGAGGCGATCGTGCGCGTGGTCGCGCGGGAGAAGAGCGCGGCCCGATGTATAGTCACCCGGGGCGTGGCCGGGTGCTTCGAGAACGGTGAGATCGCTTCCCACCGAGTGCTCGACATCTCCTACAACATGCCCATCAAGATCGAGATCATCCTGCCGCCTCCCGAACTCGAGCGCGTGTTTCCCCGCATCGAGGAGATGGTCACCGACGGGATAGTGGTCGTTGAGGAAAGCGAGATACGCGTCCATCGCACGACCGGCGGCCTGTTGCCCCGCAGCGTCCGCGTGCGCGACGTGATGACAGCCTCTCCTGTCTCGGTCGGTCCGGAAGACGGTCTGTGGGAAGTCGTCTCGGTGCTCGTGAGCTCGGAGTTCGACAGCGTGCCGGTGACCGACAACAAAGGTCGGCTGCTCGGGATGATCAGCCAGGAACACCTGGTGGAGAAGACCGGGCTGCATGCCATCCCGGGGCTGCTGGCCGCGTTGGCGCAGGGCGCCCCCGCCTCAACGCCGGAAGCCGGGCTCTTCCCGCCGGACAGCGCTGGAATGACCGCTCAGGAGGTCATGACTCCGAGCGGTGAGACCATCGGAGAGGACGACCTACTCCTCGATGCCGTGAGGACGATGACGAAGGGCAATCTGAAACGGCTTCCCGTCCTCGACACGGAGAAGCGCCTCGTCGGCATGCTGTCCCGCATCGACGTGCTCCGGCTCGCGTCGGCGGGCACGTCCCGCCTGCAGGCGCTGCGAGGCTACGGGGCCGGCGTGAGGGGAAGTACCCCGGTGGCCCAGGCCAATCTGCTCGATGTCCCCCGGGTCTCGCCGACGACGCCGGCACGGCAGGTCCTCGACGCCCTCGACAAGGTGGGAAGGCGGGCGGTGGTGCTGGACGAGTCCGGTGTCCCCCTGGGGGTCATCTCCGATCGTGATCTCCTGCCCCTGCTCGATCCCAAGAGCAAGCACAAGATCGACGATTTGACGGCCGGCGATCTCATGCGCACCGTGCCGACGATAGCCCAGAGCGAAAGTGTGGAACAGGCACTCCGCTGGATGGTGGAGAACCGGCGGCAGCGGCTTCCCGTCGTCGACGACGGTGGCAGGTACGTGGGAATGCTGAGCCGGGAGGAACTACTCTCGATCCTTGCTCCCGCCGCCGGCTGAGGCCTCGCCCCGGTTCACTTGCGGCGCTCGGGCCCGGGGCTTTCCTGAGGCGATCCCGACCGGGCGCTGGCAGACCTTGCGTGAGCCCAGCCTGCAGCGGACAATGAGATGCTCCGAACCGCGAACCAGGTAGTCCACCGTGACCGCACCCGATCCGCAGCCGTCCGTTGATGCTCCCGCCGGCGCCGGCGATCTTGACGCCGCTCGGGGGCGCATAGCCGCCGCCTACGACCCGGCGCTCCTCAGGGACGCCGGCCACCGGCTGGCCGACCTGCTCGGCGACCACCTTGCCCGGGCCGAAGCCGGGAAGTCGGAGGCGGTCCTTCCCTGGGTGGAGCCGGCCGAAGGTATCCAGACTGCAGCCCACTACCTGTCCGGACCGGCGGCCTTCGCCCCTCCGCTCTCCTGCGAGGGCAACCTCTACGACTCCGGCCCGACAGGCCGGTCGTTCGCTCGGGGCGACCTGGCCGACCATTTTTCCCGCCTGGTCGAGGTCGCGCTCCGACGTGGCCTGAACCTCCACGATCCCCGTTACATCGGCCACCAGGTGCCGGCGCCCGTCCCCCTGGGTGGTCTGTTCGACGCCGTTGGCTCGGTCACCAACCAGGTCATGGCCATCTACGAGATGGGGCCCTTCGCCACCGCGGTGGAGCAGGCGATGGTGGCGGAACTGGGAGCGGCTGTGGGCTGGGAGCCGGGGAGCTTCTCCGGCGCGGTGACTCACGGCGGTTCTCTGGCGAACCTCACGGCCCTCCTGACGGCCCGCAACGTGGCCCTGG
>CAZWAR010000061.1:0-13824 GCA_964631965.1 uncultured Gaiellales bacterium | reverse complement strand
GGGGTGGCCGGCGCCAGTCGAGGAGCGGCCGCAGGGCGAGAGGCCATCATCGGGTGGGGGCTGGGCTGCGAGGGGCGAACCGGGGGCCACGGCCGCCGGCAGCAGGTTCGAGGGTGCTGGGGCTCCGGTCCTGCTCGCCCATGCCGAAGCCCACTACAGCGTGGCCCGGGCGGCGGGGATCCTGGGGATCGGTAGCCACCAGGTGGTGAAGGTGGGGTTGGACGGGCGCGGGCGGATGGATCCGCAAATGTTGGACGCGGAGCTGGAGAGAGTCAGGGATCAGGGGCGACCGGTGGTGGCCGTGGTCGCCTGCGCCTGCGCGACCCCCACCGGGGCCTTCGATCCGCTCGACGATGTCGCCGAGGTCTGTGCGCAGCACGGGGTGTGGTTGCACGTGGACGCCGCGCACGGAGGCGCGGCCGTGCTGAGCGACCGGCACCGTCATCTGGTGTCCGGACTGGAGCGGGCCGACAGCGTTGTCTGGGATGCGCACAAGATGTTATTCGTCCCAGGTCTCTGCGCTTTCGTCCTCTATCGCGACAAGAAGTACCGGTTCGAGGCCTTCCGACAGGACGCCCCCTACCTGTTCGACCCCGCGGCTCCCGGTCTGGCGGAGTACGACAGCGGCATGAAGACGGTGGAGTGCACCAAGCGGGCGGCCGCGTTCGGGCTGTGGGGCGTATGGTCGGTGTTCGGCCGGCAGATCTTCGCCGACATGGTGGACATCACCTTCGCGCTTGGCCGGGCCTTCTACGAGAAGCTCCTGGCGGCCCCCGACTTCGAACCACTCCACGAACCGGAGTGCAACATCGTAGTGTTCCGGCACCTGCCGGCGGGGATAAGCGAAGCGCCGGCGGAGCGGATAGGCGACTTCCAGTTGGAGTTGCGGAGACGGATCATCGAATCGGGCGACTTCTACATCGTGCCCTTCAAGCGGGACGGTATCGGGGCCCTACGCGTGACCATCATCAACCCCCTGACGACACCGAATCACCTGGACGAGCTGATGGACGCGCTGCGGCGCCACGGGAGGGATTTGCTGCACGACGGGGGCGTGCGCGCCTGAAGCAAGGGTGCCCGCCGGTGGGGGCCTGCTCTGCGGACAAGCCCGCACCAACGGCGAAGCCCCGCTTTCGCGGGGCTTCGCTCGTGGTCTCTTCCGCCTGGACCTCCGTGGATCGCGACGCCTACTCTATATGCTTGCCGCGCGGCGTGTAGTGCGTGTGCAGCAGCTCGTGGCTCTTGTGTCCGCAGGGCCCCTCGGTGAGGAACTCCTCGTAGATGCGGGTGATGGCCGGGTTCTCGTAGGACTTGCGCACGGTCAGCTCGTGGTCCTCGGCGTAGATGGCCCTGGCGCGTGCCGCCCGGATCTCCTTGCTCGTGGGGATCGGCTGGCCGCCGCCACCCAGGCATCCGCCGGGGCAGGCCATGAACTCGATGAAGTGGCACTCGCTGAACTTGCCGCCGGCCTTGATGTCTTCCATGACCTTTCTGGCGTTGGCCGTGCCGTGGGCGATGGCCACCTTGAGGGTGGCGCCCTTCAGCCAATCCCAGCTCGGCACCAGGGGCTTGAGGATATCCGGCACCGGACCGACCTGCGGAATTGTGAGCTCCACGTAGCGGACGCCTTCGAACCCGCGCACCGGCAGGATGTCGCCGTGCTCGTAGATGCTCTCGAGCTTGAGACCGGTCACCAGTTCCAGTACCGTCCGCAGGGCCGATTCCATCACACCGCCCGTGGCGCCGAAGATGAGCCCCGAACCGGTGGCGCCGCCGAACGGGTCGTCGAAGTCCGACTTGGGCAGAGTGGGAACGTTGAGGCCGGCCTGGTGGAACATCTTGCCGAGTTCACGGGTAGTGAGGCCGAAGTCGACGTCCTGATAGCCGCTGTCATGCATCTCCGGACGGTTGCATTCGAACTTCTTGGCCGAGCAGGGCATGAGGGCCACGCTTACTATGTTGGCGGGGTCCAGACCGAGCTTCTGGGCATAGAAGGTCTTGATGAGGGCTCCGAACATCTGCTGCGGGCTCTTGGCCGTGGACAGGTTGGGCAGGAACTCAGGATAGAAGTGCTCGCAGTACTTCACCCACCCAGGGGAGCAGCTGGTGAGCTGCGGCAGGGCGATGCTCTTGTCGCCTTCGACGAGCGCCTTGTAGAGGCGGAGAATGAGCTCCGTCCCCTCCTCGATGATGGTGAGGTCGGCGGTGAAGTTCGTGTCGAACACGTGGTCGAAGCCCATGCGCTTGAGACCGGTGTTCATCTCGTATGTGACCGAGGTGCCGGGCTCCAGGTCGAAGCACTCGCCCATGGCCGCGCGCGGTGAGGGAGCGGTCTGGATGACCACATGCTTGTTGGGGTCGTCCAGCGCCTTCCATACTTCGTCGAGGGCTGGGTTGGCGTAGAGCGCTGCGGTCGGGCAACGGTTGATGCACTGCCCGCAGTTGATGCAGATGACGTCGGCCAGGGGCTTGTGCAGGAAGGTGGAGATCTCCACCTTGTTCGAGCGGTTCATGGCTTCGAGCACGCCCACTTCCTGCACGTCGATGCAGGTGCGCACGCACCGCCGGCAGCGGATGCACTTGTTCATGTCGCGGACCACGGAGAAGCTCGTGGTATCCAGCGACTGAGGCATGCCGCAGTGGCCGAAGCGGAAACTGTCCACCCCGTACTCCTCGGCGAGTTGCTGTAGCTCGCAGACGCCGTTGCGGATGCAGGAATAGCAGTCGCCGCAGTGCTCCGACAGCAGCAGGTCGAGGACGTGGCGCCGGGCGATGCGCACCGCCTTCGAGTAGGTCTTGATCTTGATGGGAGCGGTGATGGGATAGGCGCAGGCGGCCTGCAGGGTGCGCTGCCCCTCCACCTCCACCACGCAGATGCGACAGATACCGGCCACTTCCAGGTCGGGATGGTGGCACAGCGTCGGGATGCGCACGCCCACGCTCTTGGCAGCTTCGAGGATGGTGCTGCCGAGAGGCACCTTGGTCTCGATGCCGTCGATGGTCACCGAGACGGTCGCGCCGAGCGCGTCGGCGGCACTCGGCTCGGGAGGCAGGTCGGGCTGGAAGAGCTGGCTGAGAGGGGCTCGTCGGCGGGGCAGACAGGTATTATCGGCCATGGATCTCGTCTCCAAAATGCTCGAGGATGGACATCAGGGCCACGGAACTGCTCTGGCCCAGGCCGCACTTTGATGCCACCTGCATGGTGTTGGCCAGCCCTTTGAGTTCGTCCAGGTACGTGTCGGTCATGGTCCCGTCTTTGAGCATCTCCACGCCCTCGAGCAGTTTCGCATTGCCCAGACGGCAGGGTGTGCACTGGCCGCAGGACTCGTCCACGAAGAAGTCCAGGATGTTGTGCGCCAGGTCGAGCAGGTCGCGTCCGGGGCCGATGACGATGACCGACCCTCCGGTGGGGACATCCTCGAACGCCAATCGACGTTCGAAATCTTTCCTGGGCACGCACCGCCCGGACGCCCCACCGATCTGCACGGCCTTGGCGTCGGAGCCGCCGACCTCCTCGAGGAGTTCGGCCACGGTGATGCCGAACGGGAATTCATAGACGCCCGGCTTCTCGCAGTCGCCGGATACGCTG
This sequence comes from uncultured Gaiellales bacterium, assembly GCA_964631965.1. Lineage (GTDB taxonomy): Bacteria > Actinomycetota > Thermoleophilia > RBG-16-64-13 > RBG-16-64-13 > CAIQPS01. The sequence goes on along the minus strand of CAZWAR010000061.1, from coordinate 10,235 downwards.
AAGAGCTTGTGCCCGGTGGAGTTGTCGGTGCCGATGCTCTTGAACCAGTCGACCCCGTTGACCATGATGCAGGGCACCCAGGCCAAGGTCTCGACGTTGTTGACCACCGACGGCCGGTTGAAGAAGCCGGACACCACCGGGAACGGGGGCCGGTTGCGCGGCTCGCCCCGGAAGCCCTCGAGAGACTCGATGAGGGCCGTCTCCTCGCCGCAGACGTAGGCGCCGGCGCCCATGGCCACCATGATGTTGAAGTTGAATCCGTCGATACCGCCGACGTTCTGTCCCAATAGGCCGGCGTCCTTGCGCCGCTGGATAACGTCCTCCAGATGTCTACGCAGGTAGGCGTACTCGGCCCGCAGGTAGATGAGGCCCAGCGCGGCGCCGATGGCCCGTGCCCCGATGGTCATGCCTTCCATGACGAGGTCGGCGTACTCGCTCAGGATCAGGCGGTCCTTGAAGGTGCCCGGCTCGCCTTCGTCGGCGTTGCACATGATGTACTTGGGCGTGCGCTTCTCGGCCGCCGCGAAGTTCCACTTGACGCCGGTGGGGAAGCCGGCGCCGCCACGGCCCTTGAGTTTGGAGTCGCGGATCATGTCGATGATGTCTACGCGGGACATGGCCAGAGCTTTGTTCAAGCCTTCATCCCCCGGGATGGTGGAGAAGGTGAGCGTGTTGCCCTGGGTCTGGATGGTGTCGATGCTCATGCGCCACACTCCACGGGGTTCTCGCCGAGTAAGGCCGCCTCGGCGGGCCGCTCAGCGGCATAAGCCTCCGGCCGGTCCTTGTAGTCCTGGATGATCATGTGCGCCCGGTTGGGCGTGAGCTTGGTGTAGATGTCGTCGTTCACCAGCATGGCCGGGCCCTGGTCGCACATCCCCATGCAGTTCGCCCACTCGAGGCTGAACTCGCCGTCGGCGGAGGTCTCTCCGAACTCTATGCCCAGGTCGCGGGTGAGCTGCCTGGCGATCTCTTCCTTGCCGGCCAGTTCGCAAGAGTAGGTGCGGCAGAGGCGGACGATGAAGCGTCCTTCGGTTTTCGGATCGAGGAAGGCATAGAAGGACGCCACCGCGTTGACTTCCACCGGATGGCAACCGAGCACATCGGCGATGATCTGCATCGCTTCACTGTCGATGCCCCTGTATTTCTCCTTGACGGTCCGCAATACGGGGATGAGGGAGGCGCGGTTGTAGTTGGTGAGCGCCGCGACTTCCATCACTTCTTCGCGGAGCTTCTCGTAGTCGGTCACTCGGGTCACGCCCCTTTCCCGGCGAGGAGGCCGTCGACCTTGGCGATGAGGACGGCCGGGTCCACCGGCTTTTCTACAAATTCGTCCACCGGGACCATCTCGTCGTCCTTGTCGATGTTGAGGCCCATCGCCCGGTTGACGCTCGTGAGCATGAGGATCGGAAGCGTCAGGCCCTGCCGCCGCACCTTGCGCGCGAATACCAGGCCGTCGTCGGCTTCCTCCATCATGACGTCAAGGATCAGCAGGTCGGGCGCGCCGTCTTCCAACGCTTTGATCCCGGCCTCGATATTTGGTGCGCTGATTACCTCGTGCCCTTGCTTCTCGAGCACGTAGCGCCCGGCTTCCACCATGTCCGGGTCGTCATCCACGATCAGAATCCTGGCCACAGTTCTCCCTCACTCGCTCGACAACACGTGGAAGATCCGGCCCCCCCGGACCCGCGACGGTTTCTCTCGCCGCGTGCTGTGAATTGTATATCAGTAGTGCGCCGGGAAAAAGACAAGTTCAGCAATGCTTTCGCTTGTGATAGTAGGGCGAGGCTGGAGGAAGTTCTCAGACGGCTGCGGGAGCCTGGGCGGGCAGAGCCGAGGTCTCCGCGTCTCGGAGAGTCACGATGAAGACGCTGCCGGCGCCCTTCTCGCTCTCTACAGTCGCATCGCCGCGGTAGAGTTGGGCCAGCTTGCGGACGGTGGAGAGTCCCAGGCCGGAGCCCAGGATCTTGAACGTCTCCTCGTTCCTGATGCGCACGAACTCGTGGAAGAGCTTCGCGCTCTCCTCGGGAGTCAGCCCGATGCCGGTGTCGGCCACCTGGATCCGGACCGGGCCTGTCTTGCCGCCATCGGGTGGCCTGCGTTCCACCGTCACCGTGACGTTCCCGCCGTCCTTGTTGTACTTCACCGCATTCGATACCAGGTTGTTGAGGATGATCTCGAGCTCGCTCGGATCGGCCACCATCTCCACCGTGTCGGGAGCTCGTAGAGTGATGCTGATGCCGCGTTCGGCCGCCTCGGCCGAGAGGAGGTCGATGGCGCTCTGGGCGACGGCCTTCACGTCCGTTCGTCCCAGATGCCGCTGTTTCTGTCCGGATTCGATACGAGTGAGGTCGAGTAGGTCGAATATCAGCTTGCGCATGCCGTCGAGGCGCACGAGGCTGCGCTCGATCATGGGGAGACGATCGGTGGGCTCGTCTGCCTCGAGGATCTTGAGGTAGCCCTCGATGGCGTTGATGGGGGCCTTGAGCTCGTGGGAGAGCACCGAGATGAAGTTGAAGCGCACCTGGCGCTGTTCCTCGGCCAGTCTCCTGGCTTCCCGGCTGATGATGAGCTGGTCCGTGGCCTTGCGTACGGCGTAACGCAATTCCTCGGGCGAGAAAGGTTTGGGCAGGAAGTCGTAGGCTCCGAGCTTCGTGGCCTGCACAGCCGTCTCGAACGTGGCGTACGCCGTGATCATGATCGCCAGAATGCCCCGACCTTCCGCCTTTAGCTTCTCCAGGATCTCCAACCCGTTCATGCCCGGCAGCTTGAGGTCCACGAGCAGAAGGTCGAACGCCGCCCCTCTTTCGAGGTCCTCGAAGAACTGCTCGCCGCTCCCGTAGTACGTGGTGGTGTAGCTGACACCGACCCCCACGTCCTCCACGTGGGTCTGGTACTTGTTGAGGATGCGAACGACCGCCAGGCAAAGCGGCGCCTCGTCGTCCACCATCGCCACTCTCAGAACCTGGCCGGGGCTCATGCCGTCTCCTCCCCGAGAGCACCGCAGCTGCCGCTTGCGCGTGCGCTCATGCCGAGGCTCCCACCATGCCTGCGGGAGCGAGGGTGCCGGTTTCCCGACGGGGTAGCTCGATGGTGAATGTCGTGCCCGTAGGGCCGGTTGATGGATCGTTGTTGGACTCCACCGTGATCTGGCCCCGATGCATCTTCACGATGCCGTGGGTCACGGCCAGGCCCAGGCCCGTGCCCATGCCCACCTGCTTGGTGGTGAAGAACGGGTCGAAGAGCCGGGCCATGTGCTCCTTGGCGATACCGGTTCCCGCGTCCGCGATCCGTATGGTCACGGAATCGCGGGTGTCGGTGAGACCCATGGTGATGGTGCCGCCCTCGGGCATGGCCTGCTGGGCGTTGGTGAAGAGGTTGATGAGCACCTGGACGATCTGATCGGCGTCGACCTCGGCGATCTTGTCCGATAGCCGGTCCTGCACGCTGATCGTGATGTTCTCCGCCATGGGCGCCGTCCGGATCACCTTGTCCACGAGTTCGGAGAGGTCGGTGGGTTGACGCACCACCCGGTTCTGTCTGGCGAAATTGAGGAGTCCCGAGATGATGCGTTTGCACCGGTTCGCCTGGTCGACGATGGTCTCCAGGTCGGTCTTCATCCCGGAGTTCTCTTCACATTCCTCTATGAGCAGGTTGGCGTGGAGAAGCAAGGTGCCGAGCGGGTTGTTGACCTCGTGGGCGATGCCGGCCGCCAACTGACCCATGCTCGCCAGTTTGCCCGAGCGCTCCAGAGCCTCCTTGGTCTCCTCCAGGGATTTGTGCGATTCCTCCAGCTCTTTGTAGGCGGATCGGAGCTGCTCGATGGTGTGAGGGAGACACATATCGGAGTCGGCCAGCCCGGCGTAGACAGCGTGGGCGTGCTCGAGACAGCTTTCGTAGCCGCAGGCGCCGCAGTTGAGGAGATCCTCGGGCTTGAATTTGCCCATCCTGTGCAGGATCTCGTCGATCTCCTCGGCTGTTGCGCTGTCCCCGAGGTTCTGAGCATCGGCCGTATACGCCCGGGTGAAGTCGAGGTCCTTGTACGTCTCGGCGACCCCCTCCACTTGCGCCCCCTCCTCGTCGGTGAGGCCGGCAAGGCGCTCGCGCGCGAAGGTGCTCACCCGGCTGCGCCGCTGCAGCATGGTCTCGTGGGTGGTCATGCCCGGGCCGGCGTAGCAGCCGACGCAGGAGAGCACATCGAGGAGCCGAGCGTCGGCGTGAGACAGGTCGAACTCGTTGATGGCCTCGATGAACTCACCCCGACCCTCTGCCACCACCAACTCTCCCGAAAGGAGGTCCGCGGTGAGCCCCGCCGTCTGCAGTAGCCCTCCGGAGATGGGGAAGACCGCCCCCACGCCGCCATACGGCGGATCGAAGCGGTCGTCCCCGGCAAAGCTCTCGGGCTTGATGCCACGCCGCTGGAACATGTCCCGCAACTCGGCGAACGTGAGGACGGCGTCCACTTCTCCGTGGGTTGCATCGATAGAGTTACGCTTCTTCGCGATACAGGGCCCCATGAAGACGACCTTCACATCGGATCCGAGGTCGTGGCGGAGCACGCGGGCGGTAGCCACCATGGGGGAGACGATGGGAGCGAGATAGGGCATGAGCCGGGGGTGATATTTGCGGACGTAGGAGACGGCGGCCGGGCAGGGAGTAGTGATGTATCGTCCATCAGGGTTCTCTTCGAGGAGCTTCCGATAGGCATGAGCCACCAGATCGGCGCCCAGCGACACCTCGTGCACCGAATCGAAACCGAGCGCGCGGATCATCGCGATAAGCTTCCCGGCGGAGATGTCCGTGAACTCGGCCGGGAAGCTCGGGGCGACGATGGCCACTACGCGGCCGTTCGCCTGCAGCAACCCGAAGGCACGTTCGGTGTCGTCCCGGACCTGCTTGGCATTCTGACTGCAGACCAGGAGACAGTTGCCGCAGCCGATACAGCGGGGCTGGATCACCCGCGCCTGTCCATCCACCACCTGGATGGCCTTGGCAGGGCACTCCCGTACGCAGGCGTAGCACATGCGGCACTTCTCGCCAATGATGGTGATGAGGGGGTTGTCCCAGGTAGGCATCATCCACCGCCTTCCGATGAGGACGTGGGCGGCGACCCGGCGCCTCCCCGCGTTCCGCGCCGTTCCGCGAGCAGCTCCTCGATCTTCGCGAGCAGTCGGTCGGGCACGAGCGGCTTGTCGAAGTAAGCGTCCACATTCATCTGTCTGGTTTCTTCTTCCGAGCGGGGCCGGAAATCCAGGCCCATGGCGCTCGAGACCGAGGTGGAGAGGATCACCGGGATGTCGGCGTAGGCGGGATCCTCCTTGATGCTGCGCGCGAAGGCGAAGCCGGAGTCGAGCGACGTCATCATGAGATCGCAGATGACCAGGTCGGGCCTCTCCTCCGCCATCCTCTTGAGAGCGGACTGTGGCTCGGCCGCCGTGGCCACACGATAGCCCGCGCGCTCGAGGATCATGCGGCTGACCTGGAGGAAGTCGAAATCGTCATCGACGACGAGTATGAGGGCCGTGTTCGCCGTGGTCCTTGCTCCTTTCGGCCTCTCGGGCTCCGCCGTTGTGGGGCCGCCGCTGCTCGCAGCTGCGGCCTCCGTTCCCGCGGGACCTCGATGAGGTCCTTACTTCACTACCGTCAACTATACCCTCTCCTTCTCCGCGTACCTGGTGTGGAGCAGCTCGTGGGACAGATGTCCCAGCGGCTCGCCCAGGTACTCGTCGTAGAGGGCCAGGATTTCGGGGTTCTCGTGGGATTTGCGGAACTCGCGGCTTTCGTCCTCCGCGTAGATGGCCTTGATGCGTGCCTGGCGCACCGCGTCCGAGGTCATCCGCGGCTGCCCGCCGCCACCGATGCAACCGCCGGGGCAGGTCATCACTTCCACGAAGTGGTAGGCGGCTTCGCCCTTGCGGATGCGGTCGATGACCTTCTGGGCGTTCCCCAGACCGTGGGCCACCGCCACCTTCAGGGTGGCTCCCTTGAGGAATTCCCACTGAGGCAACGTCTCCTCGATGGTCACCGAGGCCTCCTTGATCCCCTCGAGACCCACGATGGGGGTAACGTGGAGGTTCTCAAAGGGGAACGACCGGCCGGTGACGATCTCGTACGCCGTACGCAGCGCCGCCTCCATCACGCCGCCGGTGGCCGCGAAGATGTCGGCCGCACCGGTGGAGATGCCCAGAGGGACGTCCATCTTCTGTTTGGGCAGGCTGCGGAAATCGATGCCGGCCTGCTTGATCATCCGGGCGAGTTCCCGGGTGGTGAGCACGTAGTCCACATCCTGCACGCCATCGCGGCCCATCTCCGGGCGCTCGCACTCGAACTTCTTGGCCGTGCACGGCATCACCGAGACCACGACGATGTTCTTGGGATCCATGCCCAGTTTCTTGGGATAGTACGTCTTGGCGAGGGCCCCGAACATCTGCTGGGGCGACTTGCAGGTGGACAGGTTGGGCAGCATGTCCGGATTGTAGTGCTCCATATAGTTGATCCATCCCGGGGAACAACTGGTGAACATGGGGAGGGCCACCTGCTTGCCATCCACCAGGGCGGTCTTGAGGCGGGCGAGCAGTTCGGAGCCTTCCTCGATGATGGTGAGGTCGGCCGCGAAGTTGGTGTCGAACACGGCATCGAAGCCGAGACGCCTGAGAGCGGAGACCATCTTGCCGGTGACGAGGGTGCCCGGCTCGTAGTCGAACTCCTCGCCCAACGCGGCTCTGATGGCCGGCGCCGTCTGCACGATCACGTGCTTCTTGGGATCGTCCAGGGCCCGCCATACCTCCTCCACCGCACTGTTCTCGGTGATGGCTCCCACCGGGCACACGGCGGCGCACTGGCCGCATTGCACGCAGGTGACGTCGGCCAGGTTCATCGCAAACGCCGGACCGATGACCGTGTCGAAGCCGCGGTTCTGCGGAAAGAGGGCGCCCACCCCCTGCACCTGGCTACAGACGGTGACGCACCGGCGGCAGGACACGCACTTGCCGCTGTCGCGCACAAGGGCCGGGGTGGAGCGGTCGATCACCTGCCGCGTCCTCTCGCCCTCGTAGGTGATCTCATCGATGTTGAGCTGTTCGGCCAGACGGCGCAGCTCGCAGTCGGCGGTGCGTACGCAGCTCTGACAGTCTCCGGCATGCTCGGACAGGAGCAGCTCGAGGACCGCCCGGCGCCCGCGGCGGGCCCGGGCGGAGCTGGTGTGCACCACCATGCCCTCGGTGGCCGGCTGCACGCAGGACGCGACGAGGGTCTTGGCCCCCTCCACCTCCACCAAGCACAGCCTGCAGGCCCCGATGGCCTGCACACCCTCCAGGTAGCACAGGGTGGGGATGTTTGCGCCTGCCTGCCGGCAGGCGTCGAGCAGGGTGGTGCCTTCCGGCACTTCCACTTTGATGTTGTCAACAGTCAGGAGCGGCATTACCTCACCTCTCTTTGTACGTCGGCCGTCACCGGCCCGCCATTCCCGTCGGCTGCATCTCGCCCGGGCGCGGCCGAGTCTCCTGGGGCAGCGCTCGGTGCTGCGGCAGCCGTTGCGACCGACGCGATAGCCACCGGGATCTTGCCGTAGTCGCAGCGCAGGCAACGTTTGGCTTCGGCGCAGGCGGTCTCGAGGTCCCATGAGAGCTCCACCTCGTCGAACGTGCAAGCGCGAGCCTCGGGATCGAGGCACACGACCGCGGCCCGCGGAGTCGCCACCGGGTCAGCCTCGGGGTCGAAGCCGACGTCGACGGCGATGTCCCTGCGCCAGAACGCGTGATTGGCGCCGGTCAGGTACTCGTCGATGGCCGCGGCAGCTCGCTCGCCGGCACCCACCGCCTCCACGACCGAGGCCGGACCGGTGGCCGCGTCGCCGCCGGCGAACAGCCACTCGACACTCGTCGCGCCGGTACGGCGGTCCACTTTGAACCAGCTGCGGTTGAGCTCCACGGGCAGATCGCCAACGAGGGCCTTCGCGTCGAGCGACTGCCCGATAGCCGCGATCACCTGGTCACATTCCACCGTGAAGTCGGGATTGCGCCCGGCCACGGGGGTGCGACGGCCGCTGCGGTCGTAGTCGCCGAGGGTCATGCGTTGGCAGAGCACGCCGGTCAGTTTGCCGTCCCTGTTGCGGAGGATCTGCTTGGGTGCCGTGAGAGGCACGACGCTGATGCCCTCCTCGTCGGCGGCCAGGATCTCCTCCGCCCAGGCGGGCATCTGCTCGCGCTGCCGCCGGTAGAGGATGTTCACGTGCTTCGCTCCGAGACGCAGAGCGGTCCGGGCGGCGTCGATGGCCGAGTTGCCTCCGCCGATCACCGCCACCTCGGTGCCGACCGCTGCGGTGCCGTTGACGTTGTAGTCGCGCAGAAAGGTCAGCGCCTCGGTCACCCCGCTGCCGCGTTCCCCCGGGATGCCCATGGGCATCCCGGCAGGGGCGCCCACGCCGAGGAACACCGCCTCGTAACCCTCGTCACGCAACCCGGCCAGGGTGAAATCCTTGCCCAATTCCATCCCGGTCCTGATGGTCACGCCTATGCTTTCGATCATGCTGATCTCGCGGCCCAGTTCTTCGCGCGGTAAGCGGTAGGCTGGGATGGCCTGCACCAGCATGCCGCCCGAGCTCGACTCCTTCTCGAAGACCGTGGGTCTATAGCCGAGGCGGGCCAGGAAGTACGCGCAGGAGAGGCCGGCCGGGCCGCTGCCGACAACGGCGATCTTCTTGGCCGCGTTTTCGGCGTTCTCGTGGACCTCGGGCAGCTGGATCTCTGTTTCCTGCTCGGTCATGAAGCGCTTGAGGCTGCGGATGGCCACCGCCTCGTCGAGGGAGCCGCGCTGGCACTTGCTCTCGCACGGATGGAAGCACACCCGGCCGCAGATGCTGGCCAGCGGGTTGCGTTCCCGATGCAATCTGAGGGCTTCGTCGAAGCGCTTCTCGCCGATGAGGCTGACGAAGCCGGGCACGTTCACCGACGCCGGGCAGGCGTTGCTGCAGCGGGCGGTGAACATCGTGGAACAGACGCCGGCTTCGCAGTAGTGGTCCCTGATGTGAGCTTCGTACTCGTGCCGGAAGTGGCGGATGGTGGACAGCACAGGGTTGGCCGCCGTCTGGCCGAGCCCGCACAGCGCCGTGTCCTTGATGATGTTGCCCAGCTCCTCCAGAGCCTCGATGTCGCCTTCCCGACCCAGGCCCTGGGTGATGCGGGTGACTATCTCGAGCATCCGCTTGGTCCCCACCCGGCAGGGCGGGCACTTGCCGCAGCTCTCGTCCTGGATGAAGTCGAGGAAGTACCGGGCCACGTCCACCATGCAGGAGTCGTCGTCCATCACGATGCAGCCACCGGAGCCCATGATGGCGCCCAATTCCTGTAGGGTCTCGTAGTCGACGGCCACGTTGAGGTCGGTTTTGGGGATGCAGCCGCCGGACGGGCCGCCGAGCTGCACGGCCTTGAGTTCCTTGCCGTTGGGCACCCCGCCGCCGATCTCGTAGACGATCTCTCCCAGCTGCACGCCGATGGGCACTTCTACCAGACCGGCATGCTGGATTGCCCCACCGAGGGCGAATACCTTGGTGCCCTTGCTCTTCTCGGTGCCGGTACTCGCGTACCACTCGGCGCCTTTGAGGATGATCGGCGCGATGTTGGCGAACGTTTCCACGTTGTTGAGCACGCTCGGCTTGTCCCACAGGCCTTTGACTGCCGGAAACGGGGGGCGGGGCCTTGGCTCGCCGCGACCGCCCTCGATGGAGCGCATGAGGGCCGTCTCCTCACCACAGACGAAGGCGCCCGATCCCATGCGGATCTCGAGGTCGAAGTCGAAGCCGGTGCCCATGATGTCCCTGCCGAGCAGACCCAACTCCCTGGCCTGGTCGATGGCGTACTGCAGACGCTCCACGGCCAGAGGGTACTCGGCCCGCAGGTAGACGTAGCCCTGCTTCGCCCCGATGGCGTAGGCGCCGATGGCCATGCCCTCGATGAGACTGTGCGGGTCGCCTTCGAGCACCGACCGGTCCATGAATGCGCCGGGGTCGCCCTCGTCCGCGTTGCAGAGGATGTACTTCACATCCGATTCGGTCTGCCGGGCGAATTTCCACTTGAGTCCGGTGGGGAAGCCGGCGCCGCCGCGGCCGCGCAGGCCTGAGCGCAGGACTTCACTCACCACTTCCGCCGGTTCCATCTGGATGAGCACCTTGGCCAGGGCCTGGTAGCCCTCCCGGGCGATGTATTCCTCGATCTTGAGCGGGTCGATGATCCCGGAGTTGC
>CAZWAR010000060.1:0-18326 GCA_964631965.1 uncultured Gaiellales bacterium | reverse complement strand
CGGCGACGCCGGCTGGGGGCCGCCCGATCTGGAGGCGCAATGGGCGTCTGGAGGCCGGCAGGTGGACCCCAAGGGTCCCGCGCAGACCGACTTCTACCGTCTACTCACCGGGGCGCAGGGCAGCTACGGCATCGTCACCTGGGCGTCGGTGAAGTGCGAACTCGTGGCCGACCCCAAGAAGCTGGTGTTCGTCAGCGCGCCCAAGCTCGACGATCTGGTCGACCTCCTGTACCGCATTGTGCGCATCCGCGTGGCGGATGAGATCTTCGTCGTGAACGGCGCCTACCTGGCGATGCTGGTGGGCACGGATGCGGCCGATGTGGTCAACCTGAGCGACTCACTACCCGCCTGGACCCTGGTGATGGGCGTGGGCGGCCGGGCGCTTTTCCCCGAGGAGCGGATGGCCGTGGCCGAGAAGGACGTCGCCAACGCGGTGGCGGCCTCCGGTATGCAACTGCTTCCCGCTGTTCCCAGCCTGCCGACCTCCCGGGTGGAAGCGGCCGTGTTCGGGTTGTACGACGGGGCGGCGGCCGCCGACGGCGCCGGCCACTGGAAGCTGCGGGCCAAAGGCGGGGTGGCCGACATCCTGTTCCACACTCCGCTGGACAAGGCCCCCGGCTATCTCGGCACGATGCTGGACGCAGCCATCGCTCACAAGTACCCGGTCGGGGACGTCGGGGTGTACCTGCAGCCGCAGCATCAGGGTGTGGCCTACCACATGGAATTCAGCCTGCCCTACGCCAAGGACGACAAGGCGAATGCCGCCAGAACCAGGGCGCTCTTCAGCGCGGCAAGCAAGGGGCTGATAGACGGAGGCGCCTACTTTTCCCGCCCCTACGGGGAGTGGGCCGACCCGGTCTACAACCGGGACGCGGCCGGCCGTGATGCGTTGCGCACGGTCAAGAAGATCGTCGATCCCAACAACGTGCTCAACCCCAGCAAGCTTTGCTTCTGAGGATCGGTGGAGAAGAGGAGTAGCCGCGATGGCACTTGAAGATTATCGAGCGGTTGCGATGCGGTGTAATCGCTGCTCGTACTGCAAATGGATCCCGCAGGACCGTATCAAGAGCTGGGAGTTCGCCAAGGGCTGCCCGAGCGTGGACTATCGGTATTTCCACGCCTATTCGGGCGGAGGCCGGATGGTGGCCCTGCTTTCGCTCACGGACGGGCGGAGCGAGATAACCGACGAGCTCAAGGACGTCGTCTTCGAGTGCACGCTCTGCGGCAACTGCGACGTCAGCTGCAAGGTATGCCGCTACGACATGTGGATCCTGGACGGCGCCCGCGAGTTCCGGTACCAGCTGAACCAGAAGGGCGTTGTGCCCGACGCCTATCCGGGCGTCATCGCCAAGCTGCGCGAGACCGGGAACATGGCCGGCGCGCCGCAGGCAAAACGCGCTGACTGGGCCGAAGGCTTGGGTCTCAAAAAGCTGGCCGCCCCCGGGGCGGTCGGCGGCGCCGGCCCGGCGGGCGAATCGGGTGTGGTGGACAAGACCGATGTTCTCTTCCACGCCGGTTGTCTCTACTCGTTCAACCCGGCACTACGGAACGCTGTCCGGGCCTCGGCCCGGGTGCTCGCCAAAGGCGGGCTGGGCTTCGCCGTCGACAGCGACGAAGGTTGTTGCGGCGGCAAAGCCTACGACATGGGCTATCGCGACGACTTCCAGACGGCCGCGCGGGCGAACCTCGAGAAGTGGGCGGCCGCCGGGGTCAAGACCCTCGTCACCCCCTGCGCCACCTGCTTCTGGACCTTCAAGCGGCTCTATCCCGAGTCGGACGCGGCCCGTTCCGGCACCCCGGTCCCGGAGGTGCTGCACACCACCCAGGTGGCCGACCGGCTCATCAAGGAGGGCAAGCTGCAGCTGACCAAACGGGTTGACATGAAGGTCACCTACCACGACCCCTGCCATCTCGGCCGCCAGGGCGAGGACCACGTCCCCTGGGACGGGAAGGAAGCCAAGATCTTCGGCCAGGCCGTGGTCTACGACCCGCCCCGCCCCCGCTACAACGGTGCCTTCGGGGTCTACGAGCCGCCACGTGATGTGCTCAAGGCCATCCCGGGTGTCGAACTGGTGGAGATGGAGCGGAACAGGGAAGCGGCCTGGTGCTGCGGCGGCGGCGGCGCCGTACCGCAGGCCTATCCCGACTTCGCCGATTTCACCGCTGCCAAGCGCCTGGATGAAGCCAGGACCACCGGGGCCGAAGCAATTGCCACCGCCTGCTCCAGCTGCAACCGCATCCTGGGCGGCGCGAAGGCGAGCGACGGCACCACCATGAAGGCCATCGACGTGCTCGAGCTGGTCGAGCAGGCTCTGTAGAGAGGAGGGACCATGGCACTTTCCAACGAAGCGTACGAAGCCCTCCAGGACATCGTCGGCGAGAGGAACGTCACCCGCGATCCGGCCATCCTCGACGGCTACGCCCTGCAGATGCTGGTGGAGCTGGTGCGGCCGAACTGCAGCCACTACATGCCGCGGGCCGGGGCTATCGTCATGCCCGGTTCCACCGAAGAGGTGCAGGCCATCGTCAAGGCGGCCAACAGGTACAACTTCGGAGTGAAGCCGCACGGTACCGGCTGGTACCACTGGGCCTCGCCGATGTACGACCCCGGCACCCGCTACGGGGACGAGAAGGACACGGTCCAGCTCGACATGCGCCGCATGAACTCCATCGAGATCGACGAGAAGAACGGCATCGCCATCGTGGGGCCGTACGTGATCCACGCGCAGCTTCACGCCGAAGCCATCAAACGCGGCTGGACCTGCAACATCATCGGCGCCGGCTCGTCCTGCTCGGTGGTCGCGGCCGCGTGCGCCTACTCCGGCATCGGGGCCGGCACCATGTGGATGGGCGGCAATGCCGAGAACGTGCTGGGGATGGAGTGGGTCACCCCGAGCGGTGAGATCGTCCGCAACGGCTCTCTCGGCTCGGGCGGCGGCTGGTTCTGTGGAGAGGGTCCAGGCCCGTCCGTACGCGGCATCATGCGCGGGACCCTGGGCAGCCGCGGCGGCATGGGCGTCTACACGAAGTGCGCCATCCGGCTGGCTCACTGGCCGGGTTCCACCGACTGGCCGGTGTACGGCACCGTGCCCGCCTACCGCCTTCCGCTCGACAGCACCTTCCGGGCCTACACCGTGGCCGTTCCCACCTGGGACGACTGGACCGACCTCTACTACGAGATCTATGACAACGAGATCGGCTTCACCTTGCACCGCCAGTACAATCTGGCGGGCGCCGACCTCGCTCCCGCCTTCTGGCTCATGTACAACGACCCGACGAAGCAACTGGGCGACCTGCCGGCGATGCTGGAGGAGCCCGGCATGGCCGAACTCACCGAGGAGATGCGCATCTCCCTGCAGATCGTGCTCGCCGGCCGCAGCGAGGCCGACATCGAGCTCCAGGACAGGATCCTCGACAAGATTCTGGAGGAGGTCGGCGGCTGGAAGGTGGAGAAATACTGCACTCCGGAGATGTCGGAGTTCACCAATCTCTACATGAACCGCCTCGGCCACAAGGAGATCAACTACGTCTACGCCGGCAACTACATCGGCAGTTGGATGCAGGCGGGAACGCCCGACTGGGTTAAAGGCTACGTCCCGGCGGCGGCGGCCGGCTACGAGCGTGATTACCGCAACGGTCTCCTGGTGCAGGCCGGCGGCGACTCCATGATGGGCACCGTGGGCGCGTATCCGGGAGGCGGCATCATGGGCTTGGAGCAGTTCGTCTCCTACGACGGGGCCGACCACGACTCCTGCGCGGCCGCCTGGTACCACATGGACGACGCCGTCGAGGATGCGAAGAGCATTGGGTATCCCCCCGGCAAGGAAGCGCTCTACATAGAGATGCGTTACACCGACGAGCAGGCCTTCGACAAGTGGTCCAAGTCCAAGCAGCCCTGGACGTACGTCTTCCAGCGCGAGATCCGCAAGCGCTACGACCCCAACTACGTCGGTGACCGCCAGTACAACTGGATCCCGGAGGAGTGGGAGAAGGGCGAGGCCCATGCCGACACGCCCATCATGCCGGGGCCGGGCCGGCCGCAGCCCGCGCCGGAGGGGTATCCGACCATCTGAGCGGTCCCGGGCCCAGGCGGGGCGTACCGCCGGCGCCTCTGCACCGGTCGCTGCCGCGAAGCTACGGCCCGAGGCCTCATAGCGTCACGACCGAGGGCGGTCCCGCAGGGGCCGCCCTCTCGCTGTGTCGAGTGAATTCCTTCCCTTCGGGAGGTCCGTTCTGCTCTTGACCTGGTTCAAACTTCGGCCGTCGCGTGGAATAAGGTCTTGGTGAGCCAAGACACAGGCGGCGGCCACCGGAGGAGTGAACATGACATGGTCGAGATGATCTTTCGGCGAATATCCCTGCAGTGCGACTACGACCCGGACGGCGACGTCGCTCACATCCACGTGGCCGACCCTGCCCCAGACCCCGGCCCTCTGAGCATTCACAGCTGCGAGCTGAAGGAGATGGGAGGCCGCATCGACCTGCACCTCGATGCGGGGGGGCGGCTCGTGAGGATAGAGGTGGCCGGCGCCAACAGGACGCTCCCTGTATCGCTGCTGAGAGCGTTCTCCAGCTAGACGACGGCGGTCAGGAAAGGACACATCATGCGCGATTCGTACGAAGTGGCTCCCGGAATTCACGTACTCCCGAGCCAGGCCACCATCCCAGGCGTGGGCATCCTCCCTGTCAATGCCTTCCTGGTTCTCGGCACGGAGCCGCTCTTGGTCGATACCGGCTTTCGCACCGAGACCGACGAGTTCCTCCATGGCCTGTGGTCGCTCGTGGATCCGGCTGATCTCAGGTACGTTCTCGTCACCCACGACGACGCAGAGCATGTGGGGAGCATCGAGCGGGTGATGGAAGCTGCCCCGCGGGCTCAACTTCTCACGCACGCCCTGGGAGCTCTGCGGATGAAGCTGACTTTCGATATACCACTGGAAAGAGTGCATGCGATCGTTCCCGGTGATGAGCTACGCATGGGGGGACGGACATTTCGAGTGTTCCGCCCTCTGCTCTACGACAATCCCATGACCCTCGGCCTCCACGATGTCGAAGCGAGCCTGATGCTCTCAGTAGACACCTTCGGGGCCATCCTCCCGCGCTGGGAGGGACTTGCCGGGGACTACACGGCCGAGGAGCTGGCGCGCAGCCAGCTGGTGTGGGCCGGTTTCGACGACCCCTGGGTGGCCCACTACGAACGGAGCGCGTGGGATACGATGCTGCAGCAGACGCTCAGCATGGAGAGCGACCTGGTCCTCTCGTCGCACCTGCCCCCGGCCAAGGGGCTGTTCCGGCAGATGCTCGAGACCCTTCGGACCCTCCCCGATGTCGCGCCCTTCGTGCCCCCGAATCAGCAGATGTTCGCGCAGATAGTCGCCGCCATGAAGGCGCCGTGACATAGAAACGTGGCACCACCGGGGGCCCGAAGCGCGGACATGATCAGAGTGAGGGCGGTTCGAAAGGGCCGCCCTCAAGCTTGCCGGCCGAAACATGCGAAAGCGAGCGCTCGCTCTACGCACGGTTTTGTCGTATAATCGCGCTGCATCGGTAGAGGCTCCGAACCAGCCCCCTGGAGGTTCTGATGGGGATCGGCACGTACGAGGCGTACCACGAACGCCTCTCCAAAATGAAGCCCAATATCTACATCGACGGCACCAAGCACGAACGTACCGAGGACTTCATGCGGGGAGGCCTGTACGTGCTCAAAGAGACCTTCGACCGGGCGAACGACCCCGAATACGAGGACGTGTGCACGGCCACCTCCCACCTTACCGGGGAGAAGATCAACCGGTTCTGTCACATCCACCGCTCTCAGGACGATCTGCTCAAGAAGCAGCTCATGACCAAGCTTCTCAGCCACCGAGTGGGTGGCTGCATCCAGCGCTGCATGGGCATCGATGCGATGAACGCCCTGGCCATCGTCACCTACGACTGCGATCAGGCCAACGGCACCCGGTACCACGAGCGTTTTCTCGACCTGCTCCGCTACTGGCAGGACAACGACATCGTGGGTTGCTGCGCCCAGACCGACGTCAAGGGTGTCCGCGGCCTGCGTCCGAGCGAGCAGCCCGACCCCGATCAGTATCTGCGCATCGTGCAAGTGCGGGACGACGGCATCGTGGTACGGGGGGCCAAGATCTGCAACTCCATGGCCCCTTACGCCGACGAGATCGTTGTCTTGCCCACCCGTTTCATAAACGCGAGAGAAGCCGAGTACGCGGTGGCCTTCTCGCTGCCGGCCGACTGGGACGGCATCAAGATGATGGCCCTGCCCGGCCTGCGCCACAAGCGGAAGCGTATCCAATCCCCCGACGCCCAAGTGGGCGACGTGGAATCCCTCAGCATCTTCGACGACGTGTTCGTGCCGAACGAGCGGGTGTTCATGAACGGCCTCGAGCATCCGGATGTGGTGCAGTACGCTGGCTACCTCGCCCTCATGTTCGCCCACTACCACAGGCACTCGTACACCGGCTGCAAGACGGCGGTCTCCGAGGTCATCGCCTCCCAAGCAGCGCTGGTGGCCGACGTCAACGGCATCACCAAGTACCCGCACGTGCAGGAGAAGATCTCCCACATCATCGGGACGGCTGAGCTCGTCTTCGCCGCCGGGCAGATGAGCGCCTACCGGGCCGTAGAGTTCCCCAACGGCTCCTGGGTGCCGGACGAGATCCTCACCAATGCCGGGCGGAGGATCGCCGGGCAGGAGATCTACCACGAGTACGAGGTGCTGGCCGACCTTTGTGGCGGCATCTGCGCCTCGCTGCCCACGGAGGAATCCTTCTACGACCCTGAAACCGCCGATCTCATGGCCAAGTACGTCACTCGGAACCCGAAGTACACCGCGGAGGAAGCGCACCGGGTGTTTCGGATGATGGAGAACAAGCTCTGCGACCCCTTCTCGGGGGCGCAGATGGTCGCCGGGGTGCACGGCGGGGGATCGCCGGTCATGGAGACCATCACCATGATGGCGCGGTACGATCTCGAGCCGCTCAAGAAGATCGCCCGCTACCTGGCCGGCATCGATCCGGAGATGCCCCGGTACGAACGCCCGACCGCCACGCCGAGAGCGATGCTGGACAAGTTCAAGAGGACTGTCCAGGAAGGCGACAAGAAGGCCCGTATCTAGCGCACCGTGAAGCCCGACGGCGCGACGAGCGCGATCGGCTCCGCTCCCGGGAGACGGCCGCGCTTCGGCTCGCTCGTGCCCGGGTATGCAGGAGAGACGCGGCGCCCACGTGGTGATCGAGACGATCGATCGGCATCGTTCCGGGTTCGCCGAGGCTGTCGAGGTGGTGGACGTTTCCGCGCCGCTCACCCGGGAGCGCTATGCCGGGCCTTTCGATTCTCTTTTTTGATCCTGTTCGCCACTCCGGCACGTCTCCTGGTGGTGTCGGATACGCCTCTGCAAGGGTAGGGTGTAGGCGAGATGGAGCGTCGCCAAAACCTGACGGCGGATGCTGCCGGTGTGGACCGGCACGCGCAGCGGGTGGCTCTCTACGCGATCCTCGTGAACGTAGGTCTGTCGGGTCTCCGCGGCTGGCTCGCCTACGTCTCCAACAGCCTCGCCGTGGTGGCCATCACCATCGATGCCGGCATCGACGTGGCCGCTGCTCTTCTGCTGTGGGCCGGTCTTAAGCTCTCGGTGCGCAAGAGCAGGTCGTTCCCCTACGGCCTCCACAAAGTCGAGAACGTCATCCAGGTGGTGGTGGCTGTCTTGGTCTTCGTGGTGGCCGTCGAGATCATCCGGGAAGCCGTGACCTCTTCGGGCTCGGGGGCCGGCGCGACGCCGCTCGTCATCGGCCTGATGGCGCTCACTGCTCTGGGAGTGCTTGGGCTGATGCTCTATATGAGAAGGGAGGGCAAGAAGTCCTCTTCCCCCGGCCTGCTCGCCGAAGCTCGCCATCGGTGGGTGGATTTCGTCGCGTCGCTGGTGGTGGTCTTGGCTCTGGTCTCCGGCTACTTCGGCTTCCCAATCGATCGGATCGCTGCGGGGCTGGTGGCCCTCTTCATCGTCTACTCCGGGTGGGGGCTCCTGTGGGAAGGGATGAAGGTGCTGTTGGACGCATCGCTGGACCAGGACACCTTGGAGCAGGTGAGAAGGATCGCCGATTCCGACCCGGCCGTGGCAGAGGTTCGTGACGTCACCGGGCGCAACTCCGGCCGCTATCGCTTCTTGGAGATGGTCATCGCCATCAGGAGCGAGAATCTGCAAAAGGCGCACGCAATCGCCACGAGGGTCGAGGCCAGGGTGCGGGAAGAGGTGCCCCGCATCGACAGGGTACTCATCCACTTCGAACCGCAGCTGCGCACCCACCTGCATGTCGCCGTTCCCCTCAGCGATCAGAGGGGCACCATCAGCGAACATTTAGGAGATGCACCGTTCTTTGCCCTTCTCTCTTTCCGCACTTCCGACACGCTTCTCGAAGCGCACCACGTCGTGTCGAACCCACATGCCGGGGCGCAAAAAGCAAAGGGCATCGCCGTCGCCGAATGGCTGCTCGCGTCCAAACCGGACATCGTCGTTGTGAAAAGTCCCCTGGGAAAGGGGCCGGAATACGCCCTTCGCGATGCCGGGGCGAAGGTTGAGGTCTGGGATGTGACGAACCTCGAGGAGGTGATCGAACGGTTGACATCGCACCCGGCTCTGCTCACAGAGCGATAGCCTTTTCTGGTATACTCGTACCGTTTTCTGGTATGTAGTTGATCGTGCTATCCACTTATCCCAAGGGGGAGCGAAGCATGTCGAACGCGGTCGTCGATCCCGTCACCGGGCTGCAGTTCGTCGAACTGAGCCACGTGTGGGGCCATGGGGTTCCGTCGTATCCGGGCCAGAATGACGTCTTCATGAAGCGCGGCGTCAAGCACGCCCAGCACGGCGTCCTCGCCTGGCGCGTCATCACCGTGATGCACACGGGTACCCACATGAACGCCCCCATCCACCTCATCCAGAAGGGTGCCGACCTTGCGGCCGTCGACCCGGCCCGCTTCTTCGGCAACGGTTGCGTCCTCGACGTTCCCAAGCAGCCCTGGGAAGTCATCACCGCGGACGATCTCAAGAAGGCAAAGCCGGGTGTCAAAGAGGGCGACATCGTGGTCATCAACACCGGCTGGCACCGTAAGTACTCCGATGCTCTCGAGTACTACGGGGAAGCCCCGGGCCTATCCAAGGAAGCTGCTGAGTACCTGGTCTCGATGAAACCCAAGATGGTGGCCATCGACACGCCGTTCATCGACCACCCGCTGGCCACTTCCATGACAAACCATCGCGGCGGCCCGCATATGAAGCGTCTCGCCGGTGAGTACACCAAAGCCACGGGTCTCGATCCCAAGAAAGAGCATCCCGAGTGGAACATCGCCCATCGGACCATCCTTGGGGCCGACATACCCACCATCGAGCAGGTGGGCGGCGACGTGGACGACGTCTCGGGCAAGCGCGTGACCCTCGCGGCGACTCCGTGGAAATTCGAGCACGGGGATGCCTGCCAGGTCCGCTTCGTCGCCATGTGCGACCCGAGCGGCAAGCTCCGTATCGAAGCCGGTATCTGATCACCCTGCGGAGCCGAAAGGACTAGCGATGGCCCTCAAGATCTACGATCTCACCCATACGTTCACCCAGTTCATGCCCGAATGGCCGTCCACCGCGAGCGTGGACATCGACATTGATAAGTTCCACGCCAAGGACGGCATCTACCAGGTCCAGTGGGAAGGCATCATGCACCGCTGCACCCACATGGATGCCCCGCTGCACGTGACCGAGAACACCCCCAGCATCGCCGACTACCCGCTCTGGCGCCTGTTCGGCACCGGCGTGTGCGTTTCCATTCCCAAGGAGAAGTGGGGAGTCATCACCGCTGCGGATCTCGAGAATGCAACCCCGAAGATCCAGGAAGGCGACATCGTCGTTGTCAACACCGGTTTCCATCATCTGTGGGCCGACACCGATGAGTACTTCGCTTACGGCCCCGGTGCCCGGGAAGACGCGGCGCAGTGGTTCATCGATCACAAGGTCAAGATGGTGGCTTACGGCTGCCAGGCCAACGACCATCCCATCGCCACGAAGCTGGTCAACCATGGACTGGGCCCGTCTCATCCGCACCTCATCGAAGAGTGGAAACAGGCCTACGGCCATGGCCCCGAGGTGGACTTCCCCAAGTGGGAACCGGCGCACAAGACCCTCATGGTCAAGGGAGGAATCCCCGGCATCGAGAACGCCGGTGGGGCGCTGGATGAGATCAGCGGCAAACGCTGCACCTTCATGTGCTTCCCCTGGCGCTGGCCCGAGGGGGACGGCTGCATCGTACGGCTGCTGGCCATCACCGACCCGGAGCAGGATTTCCGCTTCGAGACGGGCGAGTAGCGGGGAGCGGTGCCCGGCGGTGCCGGCACCGTACCACCCCGGCGCGAAACGCCGGGGCAAAGAGACCAAAGGAAGAGGCCCGGGGCATCGCCCCGGGCCTCTTTGTCGACTGCGACGCAATCCGCGGCAGTGCTGCCACGGGCTCAACTGTGGGTGGCCTTACCGGCCCGGCCCGAAGCCGCCCGTTGCCAAGCCGTCTGACCCGTCGCTACGGAGCCGTGGTCGTATCCGTTGCCCCCGCTGTCGTCTGAGTAGTGGTAGCAGCGGTGGTAGTGGTCGAAGCAGGCGCCGTGGTTTCGGTCGAAGCAGGCGCCGTAGTCGTAGTGTCCTCAGCGCCGGTAGTGGTGTCGGTCCCGTCGGTAGAGGTGGGAGTTACGTCCGTGGAAGAAGTCGTCGTGGTGGTTACCCACGCATCGGCGTAGACGACGCCCACCTTGACTCTCTGGTCGTCCTCCCACTTCGTCCACGCCTCATCCTTCTTGTCACCCAGGAGGATGCTCGTGATCTCCTGTTTGACCTCGTCGAGAGTGTACTGCTTCGCCTCGTTGATGCCGGTGACCTCGATGATGTGGTACCCATAGGCAGTCTTCACCGGGTCGGAGATCTCGTCCTTCTGGAGCGAGAAGACCGCATCCTCGAATTCGGGGACCATCTCACCCTTTTGGATGGTGCCCAGATCGCCGCCGATCTCCTTCGAGCCCGGGTCGTCCGAGTAGGTCTTGGCCTCCTCGGTCCAGTCCGCGCCCGCCTTCAGCTGAGCTTCCACTTTCTTCGCGGCTTCGAGTGCTGCTTCCCAGTCGGCGTCCGTCGGCGCGGCAGTGGTGGTGGTGGACGACGAGGCGGTCGCGGTAGAGGAGTCGTCGGCCCCGGCCTCCGTGGTGGATGTGGTCGTGGTGGAAGTGGTGCCGTCTACCCGAGATGCGTCGGGTGCCAAGAGGATGTGGCGCGCGGTGCGAGTCTCCGCGACGTAGTAGTCGCTCTTATGCTCGTCGTAGTAGGCCTGAAGCTCGTTGTCGGGCACGGTCGTGATGTCCTTGGTGACCTGTTCATAGACCTTCTGCAGCAACATCGACTCTTTGTAGCTGTTCTTCAGTTGGTCCATGGTGATGCCCTGAGCCTCGAGTGCCTGGTCGAACTGCGACTGGTCTCCGCCGAACGACTGCTGGAGGATCGAATCCATCTCCTGCTGGACCTCGTCATCGGTAACGGTGATGTTCATGTCCTCGGCAGCCTGGCTGGCCAGTTCATAGGTGATCATGTACTCGAGGACGTCCTGCTGGAAGAGCTTGTACTGTTCCGGCTGGGTGGTCTTGTCGGGGATGATTCCCTGACTCGCGTACTGGACTTCGAAATCGGCGGTTCGCTGATCGAATGCCTTCTGAGTGATGATGACGCTGCCGACCTTAGCAACGGCGCCCTTGGGTAGATTGCCGCCGCAGCCCGCCACCAAGCCGGCCGTTCCGGCCAGGATGAGCACCACGAGCGCGGCCAGGACTTTCTTGGTCACGAATTACCTCACTTGACACGATTGCGAAGACGGCGCCGACAGTATAGCCCGTATCCCATAAAGGCGGTGTCAAAGAACCCGCTTAACAGGCACTTTCGTGAGGTCTGTCCGCAGCGGTCGCCAGGCAGCCGCCGCTGGGGCATGGGCGCGGGCGCGCCCCCGACCGACGGAGAGGAGCGGCAGCAGCGTACCGGAGCGAACGCTCACTAGCCATTCGCCGCGCCGTTCCCCGAGTGCTAGCATGGAAAGAGACAGGCTGTGCCGTTCAGCCTGCAACGGAGAGTTTCCGCTGAGGAGGGACCATGGAAGAGAAGAATGTCAGCCGGCGCGATTTTCTGAAGATCGCCGGCGCGGCCGGAGCCACCGTTGGGCTCGGCGCCGGTCTCGGAGGAGTGGTAGCGGCCTGCGGTGGTGGTGAAGAGACCACGACCTCGGCTACCGCCCAGGCCACGACGACCAGTACCGCCGCCAGCACCAGCACGTCCGCCGCCGCGTCCACAACGACCACCGCCAGCGCCGGACCCGAGGAGGGCCGGGAGATCAAACTCGGCCTCGTCTCGCCGAGCACAGGGCCCCTCGCTTTGTTCGCCAAGGCCGACGACTGGTGGGTGAACTACGCAATGAATGCGGTCCCCGACGGAATCATCGGGGGCGATGGCAAGAAGCATATGATCAGCATCAAGCGGGCCGACAGCCAGTCCGACACCAACCGGGCCTCCCAGGTGGCCGGCGACCTCTTCACGAACGACAAGGTCGACCTCATGATGGCTTCCGGCTCTCCCGACACCGCCAACCCGGTTGCCGACCAGTGTGAAGCGCTCGGTTGCCCGTCCATCGCCAACTTCGTCCCGTGGCAGCCGTTCTACTTCGGCCGCGGGGCCACACCCGACAAGCCATTCAAGTGGACCTACGCGCACGCGCTCGGCCTTGAAGAGATCGTGGCGAACTTCATAGCCATGTGGGGCCAAGTGGAGACCAACAAGAAGGTCGCCTTCCTGTTCGCCAACGACGCCGATGGGATCGCCTGGACCGACATGCAGCAGGGTCTGCCGCCCGCCGTTGAGGCAGCCGGGTACGAGTACTTCCTGCCCGACCTCTATCCGGTCGGCCTGGAGGACTACACCAAGTACATCGCCGACTTCAAGAAGAACGGCTGCGAAATCTGCTGCGGCACCATCATCACCCCCGACTTCACCAACTTCTGGAAGCAGTCGGTGCAGCAGGGCTACAACCCCAAAGTGCTAACCATTGGAAAGGCCCTGCTCTTCCCGCAGAGCCTTGAAGCCACCGGCGACATCGCCTACAACACCACCGTCGAGGGTGTGTGGCATCCCACCTGGCCCTTCAAGGACTCCATCACCGGTAAGACCTGCCAGGAACTGGCCGATGACTACACGGCCAAAACCGGCGAGGAATGGACGGCTCCCATCGGCCAGTACGGCAAGTTCGAGTGGGCCGTGGACGTATTCAAACGAGTCACCAATCTGGACGACAAGGAAGAGATCGTCAAGATGATCTCCACCACGAAGCTGGAGACCTGCCTTGGACCAATGGACTTCACCGCCCCGGTGCAGATGGGCACGCGGCATCCGGTGCTGAATGTGTACACCCCACCGGTTGGTGGCGCCCAGTGGGTGAAGGGTGAGAAATACCCCTTCGTGCCCGTCATGGTCAGCAACGCTCTGCCCGCGGGCTACGCGCCGGCGGCCCAGCCACTGCCGACCTCCGCGACGGTCCAGCCGATGAACTACGGCTCGTAGTCTCGAAGACCGCCCAGGCGGTCCGGATGCGACGATACGACCGACGAGAGCCCCGCGCTGGCGGGGCTCTCGGTCTTTCAAGGAGCTGCAGGCGCAGCCGAGCCACCCGCCGCGGCCGAGGATCGGGTCTTCCTGACCTCCCGGCCGCCGTCGACGAGGCGGCTAGCCGCGCGCGTGATCGCCGCGGAGATAGAGGAACAGTGCCTCCTTGAGCTCTCGATAGAGCGTCGGGCTGTCGATGCCGTAGTAGAGCTCGTGCTCGGACCCGAACACAAGGCGTCCGCGGATGACGGCTGCGTACATGCCATAGGCGATGTCCACCGCCAACCGGGGATCGTCGTGGCCTATCTCGGCACTGTGGGGCATGATCACCTCGGCGAACACCTCTCGCCTCTGGCGGTTCACGGCCTCGCCTGCAGCGCGCAGGATCCGGTCAGTCACGGAAAGCGTCATGAACGCCCGCGACAGCTCCCGTTCCCCCATGACATTGCAGATGAGGACCTCCAGGGCGGCGTCCACCGCGCCGGCCAAGGAGGTCTGTGGCAGGGCCTCCACGAGCATCTCCTCGCGGATGGATTTCTCGAGACGGTCATGGAACCGGGTCTGTAGTGCGTGGAGGAGGGCGGTCTTCTCCGGGAAGCGGGCGTAGAAAGCCCCCACCGACAACCCGATGCTGCCGACCACGCCTTGGATCGTCAAAGACTCGAAGCCGTTCTGTCGGATGTGGTCCTCGGCGGATTCGAGCAAACGCTCGAGAGACTCCCGGCTGCGCTTCTGCCGCGGCGACTTGTACGGTGTCAACGCGTCGTGCATTTGCCCACTATAGCGCTCACTAGGACACTTTCCGAGCTAATTGCGATAAAAACAAACCAAAATTCTTGTTCTCTTCTCTTGATTCGATAAATCAGAATCCGTATTCTGAGTTGCGGCCAGGTCCGTTAGCCGAACGGCCGGGTTAAATATCACAGAAGTGAGGGGAAGCATGTCAGACAGCACGGTCAGTCGTCGGGAATTCTTGAAAAGGGCAGGTATCGCAGGCGCCACGATGGGCGTTGTGGGCGGTCTGGGTGGAGTCCTGGCTGCGTGTGGCAGCGAAGAGACCACCACGACCGCCGCAGAGGGCAGCAGCACCACGACCGCCGCAGCGGGGCAGACGACCAGCACGGGCGCAATGGAGACCACGACCAGCGTGAGTGCGGGGGTCGAGACCGGGCGTGCAGTCAAACTGGGCTTCGTCAGCCCCATAACCGGCAAACTGGCCACCTTTGGCACTTCCGACAAGTATTGCCTCGATCGGTGGAACGAGTACGCGAAGGACGGGCTCGTTCTGGGCGACAAAAAGAACCACCCGGTCCAGATCGAACTGCAGGACAGCCAGTCGAGCGTGGATAGGGCGAGCCAGGTGGCCGGCGACCTCATCAACAACTCCGGCGTGGACATGCTCATGGTGGCTTCCACACCCGACACCACCATCCCGGTGTCCGACCAGGCCGAAGCCTACGGCGTTCCCTGCATCTCCAACGACACGCCATGGCAGGCCTGGTTCAACGGCCGCAAGGGCGATCCCCAGGTGGGCTTCAAGTGGACCTACCACTGCTTCTGGGGGCAGGAGGACATCCAGGACCTGTACTTCGGGATGTGGGACCAGTTCCCCAACAACAAGGTCTACGGCGCTCTCTGGCCGAACGACGCCGACGGAAACGCCTATCGGAAGGCCTGGCCGCCCAAGCTCGACACGCTCGGGTACAAGCTGTCCGACCCGGGGGCCTTCGAGGACGGTCTCGAGGACTACACGAAGGTGATCTCCACCTTCAAGAAAGACGGAGCCGACATTTGCGCCGGCGTCCTCTCCGCCCCCGACTTCACCAACTTCTGGACGCAGTCCAAGCAGCAGGGGTACAACCCGAAGGCCGTGACCATCGGTAAGGCCCTCCAGTTCTGGCAGACCGTCGATAAATTGGGCGAGATCGGTATCGGACTGACCACTGTGGTCTACTGGACCCCTACCTTCCCGTTCAAGTCGTCGCTCACCGGCGAGACCTGCCAGGAATTCGGCGCAGAATACGAGAAGCGACAGGGCGAGCAGTGGGTCCAGCCTCTCTATCACTATGCCCTGTTCGAGATGGCGGTCGATGCTCTCAAGCGCACCGAGAACCTCGATGACAAGGATGCCGTCGCCACCGCGCTCTCCACGATGAAACTGGAGACGATCGCCGGTCCCGTGGACTTCACACTCCCCGTCCAGGAGAGCACCCTCCATCCGGTTCCCAACGTGTATCGGACGGTTTGCGCGGCGGGCCAATGGGTGAAAGGTACGAAGTGGCCTGTCGAGCTCAAGATCACGAGCAACGTCGGTCACGAACTGATCCCCGTCGAGCAGCAGACCACGCCTTTGGCCTAATCTCCCGGCATAGTCCCCTCAGCCCGGCAGATACCGGGCTCCGAAGTGGGCCCCGGCCGCCACCCGGAAGGATGGCCGGGGCCCCAATCTTTTCACCCACGGTGCGCCATGACTGCTATCCTTTGTGCGAACTGAGTGAACGCTTACCAACCAGAGCGGCGCGCAGATGTTCCGGTCCAGTCTCTTTGTCATTCCGTAGCGGAGGCCCGAAGAATGAAGACCATCGACTTCGAGACACACTTCGTCACGCAGGAGTGGGTGGGCGCCACGTACGCCAACCCGGGCTACCCGCGATTCATAGACGACAAGGCCACGGGTCGCCGGCGCATGTACTACCGGGAGGACGCGTTCGAGCCGCATGGCGACTTCCTCCTCAACCGCCTGCTCGATATCGGTGAAGGCCGCATAGCCGAGATGGACAAGGGCGGCATCGACAAGGCCATCCTGTCGCTCACCTCCCCCGGCGTCGACCATTTCGAACCGGCAGTGGGAACGGGCATCGCCCGTCGGGCCAACGACGAACTGGCCGCGGCCATCGACAGGCATCCCGACCGGCTCCTGGGCTTTGCCGCGCTCGCGCCCAAGGATCCGGAGGCAGCGGCCGCGGAATTGGAACGGTGCGTGAAGCAACTTGGCTTCAAGGGCTGGAAGACCCACTCCAACTTCGGCGACTCCTACATCGACGAACGCCGCTACTGGCCCATCCTTGCCAAAGCCGAAGAACTCGGAGTGGTGATATACCTTCATCCGGTGGCCCCGATGATCAAGGAACTGCGCACCTATGGCCTTCCCCTTGCCGGCGCGGCTTTCGGCTTCGGTGTGGAGACGGCCACCGCGATGATGCGCTTGATCCTCTCGGGGGCCTTCGACGCCTTCCCGAAGCTGAAGGTCATGCTCGGGCACTATGGCGAGGGCCTGCCGTTCCTCATGCAGCGCATCGATCACCCGTTCGTGCGGCCTCATCTCAAGGCAGCCGATCCTGAGGTCGTCCCCGATCTCAAGAGGGTGCCGAGCCAGTACCTGCGTGACAACATGCTCATGACCACCAGCGGGAACTATCTGCCCGCCGCTTTCAAATGCAGTCGGGAGGCGCTCGGCATGGACAGGATCCTGCTGGGCACGGACTACCCCTACGAGGAAATGACGGATTGCATGGCCTTCCTGGAGAGTCTCGGGCTCTCCCAGGAGGAGAAGGAAATGCTCTACTTCCGGAACGCAGAGGAGCTGAGAATAGACTGATGGAACGTCTCAAGTATCGCAACATCCTGTACGACGACCGGCAGATTGGGCCCTGGCCCACCGACAAGCTGAAACGGGTCGACAAGCCAACCAACGAGATCGTCGGCCCTATCGAGCGGCGTGACGAGCGGGAGAGCCCGTTCGGTAAGTCCCTGTTTGGAGAGTACGGGGAGGAGATCCAGCGTGAGTTCATGCGCATGACCCGTCGCTATCCCCTGGGCGCCTCGTTCTGGGACATGCAGGATCTCGTCAATAACTCGATTCTCAGGAAGAAGAACCCGGTGGCCTCGGAGCGTGCTCCCATCCCCGACGATCCCCGAGTGCTCAGCCGCCACATCAAATCGCTCGGCCACTTCCTGGGCGCCGATCTCGTGGGCATCGGACCTCTCAGCCAATCAGCCGTCTACAGTCACAACATGAAGGGCAGGGAGATCGAGGCTCCGTACAAGTACGCGATCGTCCTCTTGTGCCAGAAGCACGAGCCCACCTGGAACGCGGCCAACGGCTGGGAGGAGATCGTCGACCCGGCCAGTTTCCAGGCCTACCAGCGTCTCGCCATGCAGACCGAAACCATGGCCAACTACATGCGCCGGCTGGGCTTCGAGGCCGAGGCCTCCAATATGAACCGCTACTCCACGCTCATGCCCCAGGTGGTGCTCGACGCCGGTCTGGGAGAGGTGTCGCGCATGGGCATCATTCTCAACCCGTTCCTGGGCGCCAACTTCAAGTCGGCGTGTGTGATGACCAACATGGAACTCGAGGTTGATGGCTACATCGACTTCGGCCTGCAGGACTACTGCGCCCGGTGCACGGTGTGCGCCCAGCAGTGTCCGTCAGGTTCCATCGCGCGCGGTCCGAAGACCCTCTACAACGGCTATTACACCTGGAAGCTGGACAGCAAAACCTGCTCGGACTTCGACGTGTTGAACAAGGAAGGCTGCGTCTGCGGGCGTTGCACCAAGATCTGCCCCTGGCACGTGCCGTTCACGAGACCCGAGGATTTCAAGGACTGGGACGGGAGCATCGAGTGGCTGCACGCGCGGGTGGATGAGCAGAAGGCCC
>CAZWAR010000059.1:0-19508 GCA_964631965.1 uncultured Gaiellales bacterium | reverse complement strand
AGTATGAGGTGACCATCATCATCCCTCCGGAAGAGGGTTTCATGGGGGTCGGTGCGGTGGATGCCGTGGTAGAGGTAGCTCTGGTCGGCGATGACTTCGACTTCCTAGGCCCCGAGGACGACTCGATGCCCGAGGAGCTCCTTCGCCGAGAGGATGAGGAGCTCGAGGATGAGTACGACGAGCGGGAGTTCCGGCGACCGCGCACCGATTGGGTCCCGGACAACGTCGAGGACGACAGCCCTGATGCCGCGAGACTGCGTTCCTTCTTGGGCCGTGTGCTCGAAGAGCTTGGTTTGGCGGCCGAGATCCACATCACGGAAGGGTCGGAGGAGCTGTCCGCCGAAGTAAGCGGCGATGACATGGGGATATTCATCGGCCGCCGCGGCCAGACTATCGACGCGATTGAATATCTGGCAAGCATTGCCGTGTTCTCGGGGGCGCATTCTCGGCGGCGAGTGGAACTGGATGCCGAGGGTTACAAGGACCGCCGCCGACGGCAGATCGAGAGGGTTGCGGTGCGGAAGGCGGATGAGGCTGCCAAGCGCGGGCGGCCCGTCCAGCTGACGCCGATGACGCCGGCGGAGAGAAAGATCGTGCATCTGGCTCTGCGCGATCGCAACGACGTTGCCACGGCTAGCCAAGGGCGGGAGCCCAATCGGGCGGTGGTGATCAGTCCGGTACGCGGCGCCCGCCGGTAGCTCGACGACGAGGGGGGTTCTCGGCTCTACGGGCGCGCCGGTGGCCCAGCCACCAACAAACCCAAGACTGCACGGAACGCCGGGAGGCGCATGGCGTGGCGCACGGCGTGGCGCACGGCGTGGCGCACGGCGCACGAGCGTTGCTGGTATGAGCTGGTGAGCGGCCACAGCCCGGTTTTGACTGACGGCCCGGGCGGCGAGCGGCGACTCCTGGGAGGGTAGGGCAATGGTTGATTTCGGCCCGGGTCACGGTTCTTGACCATTGGCCATCGGTAGCGACCATCTGGCGACCACAACGAGTTAACCACGGGCAGGCGATGACTAGCGTTTCTCTAGGGCGCAGTGAGCCTGTCGGAACCAGCTCGAACAGGGCAGCATCAAGAGAGCCCTCTGGAGGCAGGTTGTTCAGAGGAAGATGAGCGTGCCCGAGACGGACCGAGTTGGGAGCCTCCCGACTCTGACCCTGATGAGTGGCGTCGCCCTCCCAGGGCAAGGGGTGCATCTTGGTGAGGTGATCGTCTTTCGTGGTATGGCGATCATTTTTCTGGCATCATCTGCGACCCTGAATGACCTCATTATCGCGTTGGAACCTCCGCGGCCGCACATGATGCTCAATAGTACACATAGGGAAGCACAGTACGCATCCGATCCCGAGCAGGAGCCGGACGAAATACCGCAGCGCGGAGATACAATCGCGGCTTTGTCCACCGGGACGGGGCTCGGTGCGATCGGCATTGTGCGGATGAGCGGACCCGACGCGGTTTCCATAGCCGAGTCGGTGTTTCGTGCAGGCGCGGGCGAGAGCCTTGCTGAGGCTGAATCGCACCGGCTTCTGTATGGACACGTTGTTGATCCCAGCAATGGGCACGACGTAGACGAGGTCCTTGTGGCGATCATGCTCGGCCCGCGATCCTACACTCGCGAGGACGTGGTGGAAGTGCATTGCCACGGAGGGGTGGCCGCGCAGCGCGCCGTGCTGCGGCTGGTGCTACGGAGGGGAGCCCGGCTTGCGGACCCCGGGGAGTTCACGAAGAGGGCGTTCCTGAATGGGCGTATCGATCTGGCCCAGGCGGAGAGCGTGGCTGCCATTGTGGCGGCGAGGAGTTCGGGAGCGTTACGGGCGTCCGTCAGGCAGCTCGAGGGAGGCCTCTCCGCCACATTGCGAGACATCAGGCGGAAGTTGATTGGATTGCTCGCGCAGATCGAAGCATCGCTGGATTTTGCCGACGAGGATATCGAGGCGGTCGACTGGGAAGGCCTTGAGGATGGTCTCCGTGAAGTGCAGGAGAATCTGGAGAGACTATTGCGGACGGCGTTCCTAGGGAGAGCCCTGGAGTACGGTCTCAGAACGGCTATCGTTGGTCGCCCAAACGTGGGGAAGAGCTCATTGCTGAACGCACTCCTCATGAGGGAGCGGGCAATCGTGTCCGACGTTCCTGGAACTACTCGGGACACGGTGGAAGAGTTGCTGGAGATCGGGGGGATTCCGATACACCTGGTCGATACCGCAGGGATCCGTGCTGGGGGAGATCACGTGGAGAGACTGGGAGTCGCTCGATCGGTGAAGGCCATGGAGCAGGCTGACCTAGTACTTGCCGTACTCGACGTATCCCGTGGTTGGGACGAGGAAGACGTGGAGTTCCTCCGGTCCTTGGACTGCAGGAGGACCGTCGTGGTCTGCAACAAGTTGGACTTGCTCCAGCCAGCCGAGAGGAAGCCCAATACCGATAGGCCTGTCGGGTATAGGCATCAGGGCAAGGGTGACGGCGAGGATCGCGATGGCGAGAACCCCGAGGTCCGCTGGACCGATGGGGAGGGCCGAGACGAGAATCACCATGGCGATCACAGCTCGGAGGAGATTGCCGCGGAAGCCATCCGATCTCTGCAGGCGACGCTCGGGGTGCTTGGGAACGATCCGGATGAGGGAACCGGGTGGCGCGTGTGTGGGGTCTCCGCGCGCACGGGCCAAGGTTTGGACTTCCTCCGTCTGACGATTGAGGCCGTTGTCTCCGGCGGAGAGGGACTACATCTGGAAGAGCCCGTTCTCGCGAGCGAGCGGCAGCGTGGTCTGGTCGCGGAAGCCTTCGACCGGACCGAAGCGGCTGTGGAATCGGCCTCCCGGGGGAATGGGGAGGAGCTTGTCTGCGAGGACATACGGCAGGCTGTAGCGGCCCTGGGGCGCATCACCGGGGAGGACCTGACCGAAGATCTCCTTGATGAGATTTTCAACCGGTTCTGTATCGGCAAATAGCCAGGATCGAAGCAGGTGGTATGGCCACAATCGGAATAGGCAGGATCGAGGAACCGTAGTGAGAATGAGCGTTCCTGAAGTCATCGTGGTAGGGGCCGGGGTGTCGGGATGCACCTGCGCCGCGGCGCTCGCCAATGCCGGGGTGAGAGTCCTACTGTTGAACGGTGCAATGGACAGGGTGTGTCTGCCGGCGTACGGTCCGGACCTGATAGACAATGCCGGGGAGTCCGGCCGTCTTGAGCGATGGATTGCAGAGCTACCAAGCCCATTAGGGGAAGTCTGGTCCGGGGCCGCACTCCGGCCGGTGGACGGAGGCACTGTTTTGAACGTCGACAGGCGCCGGGTGAGTGTCGAGTCGAAGCGGCTCCTGGAAAAGACCCCAGGACTGCGTTTCCGGCAGGGATTCGTGGTCGATGTGAGACCTAGCGGGGAGGAGCTACGCAACGGGAAAGACGTGCACAGTGGGCAAAAGGTGCACAGTGCGGACGAACTGCGCAACGGGGAGCACCTGCGCAACAGTCAGGACCTCCACAGCCGCGAGGGCCGCAGCGGGGAAAGGCCCCCGAGGCGTGTGGCCGTCGAGACTGCTTTTGGGGAGGTCTTCGAGGCAGATGCAGTCGTGGTTGCTGCCGGTCTCAGTCTGGGGGCGCGAAGCGAAAGTGGGGAGGAGTCTGTCGAAGGGGGACGGTACGGAGAGCCGGCCTCCAACGGATTGCTCGGTGGGCTGGTGCGACTTGGCGTGAAGTTTGAGGAGACGGTGCTCGAGGTGGGACCACGGGTGGCGGCGACAAGAGAGCCGGTGCGGGTGGCCGACAGGGCCGCCGGGTCGGAAGCTGGACAGACTGGTAGGCCGATCGGTGATGGCGGCAATGAATGCTCTGAAAGGCAGAAGGCGGCGGCGCGGCCTCTAATCGAGGCGGTCCTACCGATCCAGGGACTGGTTGAGGATCTCGTACTGGTCAGCGGAAATCCGGGTCGATCCGCATGGCCCGCGGATTATCCGAGTGCACCACACATGGATCCCGGCCTGCGGGCAAGACAGATGGTCCTGTCCGTAACTGGGTCGGAGGAGCGCGAAGGGTTGCCTGGTGGTGGACCGACTCCCCTGTTGTCTCCCGATGGAGGCGAGACGGTGGAGTTCTATGTAGCTGCGAAGGGAAGGTCGATTCTCCAGAGACTCGATGAGGTGAGTGTGGGAGGGCAATTTGTCGGGACGAGGGTGCCAACGGTGATCCGCGCGTTGCGCGCGATCGGTCTAACTCCCCGGGGCCGTGTGGCGTCCGGTGAGAACGCCGTCCCGATATGGATCACAGGCCGGGCGGGAGGCGCCTCAGGATACGTGGGCAGTCTGGAGTCTGGACTGCGATGCGCGGCTGATATCGCAAAGGTCCTGTCCGGGGACGCTGTACCGTGAGTGGCAAACGAGAGAACGCGTCGTCGGTGCCAGAGAAGGCGCTGGTTCAAACGAGAAACGCCTCGTCTGGAAAAGGCGAATTGGCGTATGACGTGGTGGTGATCGGGGCCGGGCATGCCGGTTGCGAGGCGGCTCTTGCTGCGGCTCGGATGGGATGCCGGACGGCTCTGGTTACTCTTCATGTGGACAACATCGCCCTGATGCCGTGCAACCCGGCAGTCGGTGGAGTCGGCAAAGGTCAACTCACTCGTGAGGTCGATGCCCTGGGTGGGGAGCAGGGCCGCAATACCGACCGTGCTTTCATTCAGGTCAAGATGCTCAACACGTCGAAGGGGCCGGCAGTGAGGGCGTTGAGGGCGCAAGCGGACAAGCGTCTCTATGAGGACTGGATGAAAGTGACCCTCTCGAGGACTGCCGGTTTGGACATCTTGCAGGGGGAGGCTGTGGGCATTGATGTTTCACGTGAAACAATCCGGGGTGTCCTGTTGGCCGATGGAAGGGCTGTTGCCTGCCGTGCTCTGGTCCTCGCCACAGGGACCTTCCTACGTGGAAAGATCGTCATCGGTGATCGCAGCTTCGCCGCGGGTCGGGTTGGTGAGTTGCCCGCTCTGCGTTTGTCAGAGAGCTTACTGGCCCACGGGATACAACTGGATCGCTTTCAGTCGGCCACTCCCCCTCGCGTCGACGGTACGACAATTGACAGAGATCGGATGATCCTCCAAGAAGGAGATGCGATTCCGCTCTCCTTCTCTCACTGGGAAACGCCTGCCGCTCGCCGCCAGGTCCCCTGTTTTCTCACTCACACTACTGCCGCTACGCATGAAGTCGTGTCGGGACACCTACATCTCAGTCCTCTGAAGAGTGGGTCGGTCAGCGGAAAGGGTCCACGATACTGCCCGTCGATCGATCGCAAACTGATCAACTTCCCAGAGAAGGAGCAGCACCCGGTCTTCGTGGAACCAGAAGGGGTTACCACAAAGGAGATGTACCTTCAGGGGTTGACGACGAGTTTGCCGGTGTTCGTGCAGGAGAAGATAATCCAAGCGACGCCCGGGCTCGAGCACGCCCGCCTCGTCCGGCCTGGGTACGCAGTGGAATATGACTACCTCCCCCCTCAGCAGTTGACCCTCACACTCCAGAGCAAAGCCGTCTCCGGCCTCTTCTCCGCCGGCCAACTCAACGGGACCTCTGGATATGAGGAGGCCGCGGCACAAGGGTTGATCGCCGGCATCAATGCAGCGCTGCTCGTGCGGAATGAGCCGCCGTTCGTTCTGAGACGAGATCAGGCTTACATAGGAGTTCTCATCGACGACTTGGTCACGAAGGGCGTGGATGAACCGTACCGCATATTCACGTCGAGGGCTGAGTACCGTCTTCTTTTGCGTCACGACAATGCGGCGGAGCGTCTCTCGCCGCTGGGTCATAAGCTCGGGCTGCTCACCAGTGCCCAACTCTCCGTCGTGGAGGAGAAGCAGCGCAAGCTCGCCCACTATGCTGAACTGCTCGACGCCATCCAGGTGCGGGCCAATGACGAGATCGACGAGCGACTGGCGTCATTGGGCACGACTCCGCTTGAGGAATCTCAGTCTGCCGGCAGACTGTTGCGCAGACCGCAGGTTTCCTTCGAGGACCTTCTATCGATGCTTGCGCAGGCTGATCGGGAACGGCTCGCGACGGCTTCCACTGACGTGGTGGAACAGCTCGTGGTCCAGGCTCGCTACGATGGTTACATACGTCGGCAATTGGCCGAGATTCGTAGACACAGCGCAACAGAGACGCTTGCTGTGCCCCATGCCTTCGACTACTGGGCGCTCGAAGGCATGGGGTACGAGGCGAAGGACAAGCTGAGTCATTTGCGGCCGGCCACATTGGGTCAAGCCTCACGGGTCCCAGGCGTCTCCCCGGCGGATATCTCTGTGCTACTCGTTCACCTTCACAGGAGGGCCAACGCTGATTCGAACGTACAGGACCCGTCCGTCACAGAGGATATGTGCGTGGAGTCGGCGGAGACCTAGCGGCCGGGTACTCTGGAGTCGGGGTTGTGCTACTGACGCATAAAAAGGCCTACGTGCAGAAAGGTCTAAACCGGCGATCCCTTGAGAGGTTGAGCCTCTACGGCGACCTTCTACTCAGGCCCGGGCCCAACGTGACAGGCATACACGACTCGGATGGTATAGAACGCCTCCACTTCCTCGACTGCCTCTCACTCCTCGACCTGCCGCCGGTGCGCCTCGCCCGTTCGGTAGTCGACGTGGGGTCAGGGGCGGGCCTGCCTGCACTCGTTGTCGCGCTCGCCCTCCCTGGCACGCAGGTGGTAGCGGTTGAATCGGTGGGCAAAAAGTGTCGGTTCATTGAAGAAGCAGCCATGCTGATGGAACTGGGGAACGTAACTGTTCGATGCGCGCGGGTTGAAGAATACGCCCGCCAAGCGGGTCGATCTGTCCACGACGTGGCGGTTTCGAGGGCCCTGGCTTCCTTGCCGGTAGTCGCGGAGTACTCGTTACCACTCCTCGCACTTGGCGGGGTCATGGTCGCCATGAAGGGCGAGATATCAACCCAAGAGCGTATCCAAAGCCAGAAGGCGCTCGATATACTTGGTGGAGGTGAGTTGGAGTCGGTAAGACTCGAGCCCTTTCCAGAAGCTGAAAACCGCTGGATCTACATGGCCGAAAAGGTGAGCGGCACTCCCTCGTCGTTTCCGAGACGACCTGGCCTCGCCTCGCAACGGCCCCTTGGAAGGTGAGAAAGATCCGCGGACGAAGAGAGGACGGACGCGCTGATCTACGCCATTGCAAACCAGAAGGGTGGGGTTGGGAAGACGACAACCGCGATCAATCTTGCGGCGAGTATTGCCCAAGCAAACGAGCCGGTACTGTTGGTCGACCTGGACGCCCAAGCAAACGCCTCGCATGGGCTGGGGGTACGAATCCCCCAAGGTTCGCCCGCAGTGCTCGATGTTCTTCTTGGTGAGCAACCACTCGATTCAGTGATTTGTCCCTCGTCCGTACCTGGTCTGGACATCGCCCCATCTTCTTCAGACATGGTGGGCGCGAGCATGCTGCTGTCGGACCTCGACCACCGAGAGTTCAGACTCAAGAGGGCCCTCGCATCACTCGATTCACGGCGCTACTCGTTCGTCTTCATCGACTGCCCGCCCTCGCTTGGTCTCCTTACAGTCAACGGTCTCGTTGCCGCTGAGGCCGTGCTCATCCCAGTTCAGGCAGAGTACTACGCTCTCGAGGGGCTCAGTCAGTTGCTGTCCACTATAACGGCGGTGAAGGAAAGGCTGAATCCCAGTCTCCGCATTGCCGGGTTGGTGCTCACGATGGTCGACCAAAGGACGGCTCTTGCCAAGCAGGTAGAAGCCGAGATCAGGACCCATTTTCCGTCCTTGACGTTCAATACAGTCGTGCCCCGGAATGTGCGCCTCGCGGAAGCGCCGAGCCACGGTCTGCCGGTATCGATGCTTGATCCCCGCTGCGCGGGTTCTGACGCCTATTTCGATCTAGCTTTGGAGGTGATCAGCAATGGCTAGGAAGCCTGCGCTCGGCAGAGGGCTAGCCGCTCTACTACGGGAGGACAACCCGGAGGGTTATGTGGAGGGGGTCGATCCCGGCGCACTTCATTCCGACGGTGCTCCCGGTAAATCCCCCACGATGCCGTCGACGTCGCATTCGGACTCTGCGGCCGCCGACCAAGACGAAAGCCGCGCCGGCCAGTCGGGTGTCATAGAGTTGCCGGTGGCCTCAATCAGGCGGAATCCTCGCCAGCCCCGCCGCGCATTCGATCTAGCCGCCCTAGAAGAGCTGGCGACCTCGATCGCCGCGGTGGGTGTGGTGCAGCCAGTCATAGTCCGCAGGGTCGACGACGGCTACGAACTGATTGCCGGTGAACGTCGATGGCGGGCGGCCCAGCAGGCGGGGTTCACGGTGGTCCCGGCGATCATACGGAATGCCTCGGATGTAGAGAGCCTCGAACTGGCTCTTGTCGAGAATGTTGTCCGTCAGCAACTCAATCCTGTGGACGAGGCGTTCGCGTTGAAGGTTCTCCTCGAGGACCTTGGGGTCACCCAGGAAACGCTGGCTGCTCGGGTTGGCAAGAGTCGTTCGGCCATTGCGAACAAGATCCGCTTACTGGACCTTCCCGCACCGATCCAGGACTCATTGGCAACGGGCGAGTTGTCGGAAGGCCACGCAAGGGCGCTGCTGAGCCTCGAGGGCCGGGGCGAGCAGATCAGGCTGGCACGGCGTATCGCGGCGAAGGGGCTATCGGTGCGTCAGGTCGAGGAAGAAGTCAGGCGCCGCGCCGAAACGGATACGACCAGGCGCAAGCAGAGCTCTACCTCAATGCTTCCCGGCGAACTGGTGGATCAGATACGGGATTCCTTTTTCGGCCTTCTTGGGGTTGTGCCCAGAGTGCGGGACAAGGGAACAGGGGGCGTCATCGAGTTGCCGTTCAAAGACTCCGATGAGCTGGCACGCCTACTCGACCGGCTCCCCTAGGCGGGTGGTACTGCGTCCTAGCCGGGCGGTACTGCCCCGAAGCCCGAAACCTCGTCCACGGCGCATACTACGGCGGACTAATTATGAGTCTGCCTGCATCTTGGCGCCCTCCGAGCATCGCGGCCGTCTTTCGGAACCACCGCCATTCCAGCTGGCGTCGTATGGGCCTCGCAAGCTTGTAACGGAGGGGTCCTTATGAGAACTATCGTCGAATGTAAAAAGTGCCTGCAAATCGGCATTATCTGTGCCATTGCTGGCGCGGCTGTTGCCCTCATGCTGATTCTCGTGGGATGCTCTGGCGAAGCGTCAGGGGCGAGCGGACCCTATCCTGTCGCGTCAGGGGTACCGGTTACGAACGCAGTCACGGTCAACGGGAGAGCAACTGTCACGAGTCCCCCTGACGAAGCGGTTGTGGTGCTCACCGTCGAGAATGACGCGATTAGCGCGCAATCTGCTATGGACGCCACTTCCGACCAGAGCGACCGTCTCTTGGCGGCCTTGAAGTCTCTCGGAGTCCAGGATTCGGCGATCCAGACATCCAATGTGACACTCTACCCCGTTCGGAGCTACGATCCGAACACCGGGAAGGAGAGTCTTACCGGGTACCGCGCGCAGAACAGTGTCAAAGTCACACTGAAGGACGCTCCGATGGTGGCCAGAGTCCTGGCGACTGGGGTTGAGGTGGGCGCGACGCTGGTCTCGGGGCCGGACTGGCGGCTGCGTGACGATAGTCAGGCCATCAACGAGGCTTTGAAGCAGGCCGCCGCCAACGCCCGTGCCAAGGCGGAAACGCTTGCTTCAGCTGAAGGAGACTCTGTCGGGGCGGTCATCAGTATCTCCGAAGGATCCGTTCAGACGCCGGTGCCGGTCATTGGCTACGCAGAAGGTGCGGCGATGGACTCCGCGAAAGTATCTGAACCAGCGGTGAGTAGCGGAAGTCTGGATGTGACGGCGACCGTCACCATCACCTACAGTTTGCAGCACTGAGGAGACAGATGGCCTTCAGAGTCACTCGAACGGGCGAACCGGACGCCGGCAGTTCACTGGTGACTGTGCATATCGGACTGTCGCAGGCCGAGACGAACGCTCTCTTCCTGTCGGGTGATTCGATCATCAGCTGGCCCGAAGCCGGGCTCCTGGGCGAAGTCTGTTATGAAGGATGGTCTCGAACAGACTCACCGATGAGCCCCCCAATGCGCACAGGGATGTTCGTATCGGAACTCGCTCGTTTCGCGCAGGGGTTCAAAATACGTTATCGTCAACCGGCAGACGCCGACCGCGCCGCGCAACTCATACGTCTGCAGCTTCTTAGGGCGGGCATCGAGGAGGAGGAGACCTGAATGGCTGACGAGGACCAACAGAGTCAGGCAGCGGAGAACGGGCTGGACCCGCTCAAACAGGCTCTTGGCGGCTACCTGGCGATCCCCGGGATAAAGGCGGCGCTCCTTGTCTCCGACCAGGGCCTCGTCATCAGCAGTATGGCTGAAGACGGAGTGGAGACAGCCAGCATAGCCGCGCTGGCGATCGACACCGTACGGAGTGCCCAGAGATTCGGCGATCAGGTTAGAGCCGGCAAACTCGATACGATGAGCATTGAGTTCGAGGGGCTCACTGTGGTGCTCGCACCTTTCACCCCGGATGTGATGCTGGCTTTGCTTGCCGAACCCGGGTCGGTGGGGATCTTGCTGGGCAAGCTCTCGACCAACAAGGTGGTGTCCTAACGCGTGAGCAGGGGCTCGGGCAAGGGCCGTATCATCATCAACACCGGCGATGGCAAGGGGAAGACCACAGCCGCCCTCGGGACTGTCCTTCGGGCTGCCGGCCATGGGCAACGGGTCGCCATCGTGCAGTTTCTCAAGGGGACATGGAACTACGGCGAAGCGAAGGCCCTCGAGCGGTTTCCGAACGTCGAGCTGAGGCGGATCGGATCAGGATTTACCTGGGAGGCTGAAGACCCTTCCGTCCCGCGTGCCCTGGCCCGCGAAGCGTGGGACGTGGCCCGTCGGTTCGCCCAGTCGGGCGACTATGACCTCCTCGTACTCGATGAGCTCAACTACGTCGTCCACGAAGGCTATGTGACGGAAGAGGAGGTCACCACTCTGTTACGGGCCGTGTCGGATCATCTCTCGGTCATCATTACCGGTCGCAATGCGGCGCCCGCGCTGATCGAAATGGCCGATACCGTCACGGAGATGCGCTGCATAAAGCATGGTTTCAGTGACGGACTAGTGGCGAAAAAGGGGATCGAGTACTGACTCCGATCTGCTTTCGCCCGCTCCCTCCGCGTCGGTCAACAGTCGTCGTGGAATGGTTGTCGCTCAGTGGATGAGTACGGGGTGAGCGGGCCCGTAGGCGCGCGGATTATTATGGTCTTACCGTCATTCCATAGCAATCAACGGCGGTCCGCATCACTCATTCCATGCCGTATGAACGGACTCTACCCGCCAGTTGGCCGCAGGCTGCCTCTATTCCACCGCCTTTGCTCTGCCGCACCACCGCGTCCACATGGGCTGCTTGAAGCGTAGCTCGGAAGGCTGCCACAGCCGCCGGGTTCGGAGGGGATAACCCCACCTTCGGGCGCCGATTGTCCTTCCTGCTTCCGCTGGTCGAAGGTTCAAGAGGGCCCACCGGGTTCCACGTCAAGAGGTTGACGGTGACAACGTGTCCGCGGAGAAGGCCGGCGAGGCGACGAGCGTCGTCGGGAGAATCGTTGACGCCGGCGAGAAGGACGTACTCGATGAGAAGCTTGCGCCGGGTGATGGCGAAATGCTGCCACGCGGCCTCGAGTATTTCGGAGAGTGGGTGCCGGTACTGATCTGGAATGAGCAATGCCCTGGTCGCATCGTCGGCGGCGTGCAGCGAGATGGCGAGATTGACTTGAGGCTCCGTCCTGGCTAGGCGCAGTATCCCCCTTGGTATGCCCACCGTGGAGATGGAGATCGAGCGGTGTCCCAGACCGAGACCGGAGGGCGCTGTGAGCACCCGCACCGAATCGAGCACGGGCTGCAGATTAAGGAGAGGCTCGCCCATCCCCATGTAGACGACATTGGAGATCCGGCTTGAGACCTCACTCATCGCCACCCGGACCTGGTCGACGATCTCCGCGGCCGAGAGGTTGCGTTGGAAGCCGAGCGCCCCGGTGGCGCAGAACTCGCATCCGACCGGACAGCCGGCCTGACTGGATACACAAACGGTCGTCCTTCGTCCGTAAGGCATCACCACGGCCTCGACATGGAGTTCATCGCGAGTCTCCAGCAGAAACTTCACTGTGCCGTCAGCAGCTTCGCGCCGGGCCGCGAGAGAAAGGACGCACGTGCCGGCTCCCTCCAAACCGTCCCGAAGGCCCGCCGGCAGGTTGGTCGCCTCCGCGAAGGGGGCCTCGGGATGTCGGGACAGATGTTCAAGGACCTGCATGTGTCTAAAGGCCGGAGCGTCCGCAGATGCGAGTATCCCAGCGAGATCCGGCCGGTAGAGGGCGAGTATCGCCTGGGGAGACCGATCTCGTTCAGGCGATTCCTGGGCCTTCCGGCCGGCGTCCCGGTGCCATCTCGCCGCGCTACCCACTTTGTCTGCCGTCGCCCGGCCCGGCGCCGGGCCGGTCCCCTGCTGGCCCGGTCCTTCCGGGACATGCGGTTGCGCCGGCTTGCCGGCACCCGCTTCCCGCTCTGCCCTGGAGGGCACCCCGGATCCGCCCGGGTCGCCGCGCCTTGCTGCTCCCTTGGGAGCCCGACTCGGCCGGTCGGAGGAAACACCGGGATGCTTTCCCCGGGCTCGTCTCCGGGCCGGGTCGGTCATTCGCTCGCCCCTTGGGGCGATCTCGACACCAGTGTCAGGGTCACTCGCTCGTTCCTGCGCACTCCAAGGAACTCGGCTGCGCTTGCTCCATTGAGCGCAAGAGCCGCCTGGCCCCAGGAGTCCTTGAAGAGGCCGAGTTCGCCTGCGGCAAGGTCACCATAGGTATGCACGATACGCGCCGTCCAGTCGGGGGCGCCTTCTCCCTCGACCCCGACAAGGAAGGTCCCTCGCCCGCCCGGAACGCTGTCTCGACTGTCTTGATGGCCTTGCTGCTCGGCCAGCGCGGCGATGTCCTCAAAACCAAGATCCAGCGCCACATTGCCGAACCGGTCGACTTCTACCACCGGCGCAGAAAGCCCGTCCTGCGACCTATCGACGGTCGGCGGGCTGAGGCGAACCAGGCTGGTCAAGTCGAGAGGGCTGCCGAGCGCTGCCGGCTCGACGCCGGAGGCGAGCAACGCCGACGCGGGAGCGAAGAGATCCCTGCCATGGAACGTCATGGACACATCTTCCGAGGGGAGTCCCGCCAGACCTCTCACTGCATCGGCTTCGAGAGCCCATCCCTCGTCCATACCCCCCAGCACCTTTCCCGCATCGACAAGCAGCCCGTTGTCAGGCCCTACGAGCAGATCGCCTCGGGCAGTGGCGAGCGCGAGGGCACGGCGCGCGGTACCGACTCCAGGGTCGACGACGGCCAGGTGGGCCGCGTGTGGGTAGAGTGCAGCGACGCGAGCAAGAACGAGCGCCCCGGCGGCGACATCACCGACAGGGACCTCATGGGAGATGTGGAAGACCCGCGCGTGGGGAGACAGGCGGGCCAGAGTGGCCTCGCAGGCCGCGACGTAGCCTCCTCCCCAACCGAAGTCGCTGAGAAAAGTGATATTTTGCAGGCATTTCATAGCGTCTTCATGTGATCGGCGGCGTCAAACCCGCGGAGCGAAAGACCCGGTCTACCATGCCGCCCCGCCCCGCCCGCAGCATCAGTGCCAAGGGTTCCTTCCCACTAAGGATGGGTTGCGACAGAGGGACCTCGATCTCCAGCACGTCGCCCCACGCTGCACTGGCAGTGCCTGGCAATCGGCCGGGACGGAGACAACTGGTGTCCACGCGCCCGTCTTCCCCCACTGTCATGTGGAATATCGTCTCATCCTCGAACGAGGCAGGGGCCAGAGTCAGGTATATCTCCAACCCCTCCAAATCAGACCGATCCCGCGGCACGAGCAGGAGATACAGATTTTCTTCTCCCCATCCAAAACGCGCCTCCACCAACCGGGCCCCTTCGGTACGCTGCATGGTCGACTGTTTGTCTGGGGGGAGGATACCGGCCTTCCCCCACCCATCTTCGGGCGACAGGCGCCCGTCGATGACCGGACGGATGACTTCCCCCGGCAGTACCGGTCCCGTATCCGCGGCGGCCGCGAAGACCGGCAGATAGAGGCGGATAGGAGTGGTCTCTGCCAGACATCGATACACTTCTTGTAGGTGCTGGCG
This sequence comes from uncultured Gaiellales bacterium, assembly GCA_964631965.1. Lineage (GTDB taxonomy): Bacteria > Actinomycetota > Thermoleophilia > RBG-16-64-13 > RBG-16-64-13 > CAIQPS01. The sequence continues at coordinate 5,357 of CAZWAR010000059.1, read as the reverse complement.
GAATTCGAGGTCCCACACGTAGTCGAGTTCCGTGTGGTGGTGTTCCCCGAACCACCAGAACCAGTCGCTGCCCTCGGCCACCATGATGTGTCGCCAGGCTTCCTCCGACGCGTCCGCACTCGTGGCTTCGCCGGGCATCCCCTGGGCGGCAGTCTCACCAGCTTCCACAGGGCTGACGCTCGTCACCGGCCGTCTCCGGTGGAACGCCGCTACATCGCGAGCATCGTGCAAAAGGTCCCAGGCGGCGTTGTGACCGGGGTCGCCGCTCCAGGTGCGCAGGTCGCCTCCGATCCAGGAGCCGGTGTGCAGCCACCCGAGGGGCGCGGTGGCGGGGAATTCCTCCAAATGCTCGGAGATCGTCACGCACTGAAGGGCCGGGTCCGCCGCCAACCCTTCATAGAGGAAGTGCAGGAAATCCCGGCCGTCGTTCGGGTAGTACTCCCAAGCGTTCTCACCATCCAAGGCTATGGTCACCAGAGGCGGCCGGGTCAAGGGATCGCCCGAGAGGCCCGCCTCCCTTGCCATTGAGGTTCCGATGGCCCGGATGCGGTTGAGGAGATCGGCGGCGGCATCCTTCGAGTTCCAACTCTGGTAACCGAAACCGATGAGGTCCGAGAGGGTGTGGTCCCGGAAGACGATGGCCAACTCTCCCTCTTCGCGAGTGAGTAGATAGGGCTGGTACGGCGAGCCGGCGGGTACCATCTGGCCGTCTCCCGCTCCCGGCCCGGCCGGCGCAGGCGCCGATCCCGCCAACGAACGAGAGAGCACCACCTGGTCACTGATCGTCCACCGGATGCCCGCCCTCATCAGCAGCGGCAAGACATCCTCTCCCACCGATTGTTCCGAGCACCACATGCCCCGAGGCTCGAGCCCGAAGACCTGCTTGTGTTTGGCCACTCCCCTCTCCACCTGCTCCCACGCGTCCTCGGGATGCGCGAAGCGGCGGGACGGGAGAATGGTGTCACCCGCTCCCACCCGAGCGGAATCCGTGTTCGCGAGCAGAGGCAGGATCGGGTGGAAGTACGGGCTCGTGGTCAGTTCCAGGCGGCCGGCGTCCGCGGCCTCCCGGTAGGCCGGGATGACCCTGCGAAGAACATCGTTCTGCACGTGCGCGAGCAACCGCTTGTCCTCTTCGGTGAAGTTGCGGCCGCGGCGCACGAGACTCTGAAGAGGTTCGGACTCGAGGAGGGTCGGGTCGTACCAGGCCAGATTGAACCAGACCTGGATGTCTCGGAGTTCATCGGCGGTGAAGGCGGCAGCGCACGCCTCCGAGCCGCGGCAGGACTGTGCTTCGCGCTTGAGCGCCAGCTCCAGATAGCGGCGGTGTGACCTTGCCCGCGGATGGTCGGGATGCTCGCACATGCGTTCCGTTACAAAAGCGCGCTCGCCAGGATCAAGGTCAACCGCCGGCTTCAGGGTGTGTTCCCAGTAGACATCGGAGACCGGCATAGGGCGGGCTGCGGGAGATGACGGGTGGCCGGCTGCAAAGCTGCCGGCTCTCGAGAGCCTGCCCGTGTTGCCGGCCACGGCGCCGGCAAGCGGGCCGTTCCGGCCCGCGGCGCGGGCAGCTGCCTCCCTCATCTCGCCCAGGGTCTCGGGGAGTCCGCCGGTTGCGTAGTCCTCCAGTTGTTCGATGAGCGACGGCACCAGGTTGAAAGTCTGATGGACTGAAGGGTAGTCGGCCAGGATCTCCACCATGTCCAGGTAGTCCTTCACCGCGTGCAGGCGGGCCCACGGCATCTGGAACGAGCCGGTCTTCGCCGACCGGTAGTACGGCTGATGCATGTGCCAGACGAAGGCCACATGGATCGGCTGAATGCTGCTCGCTAGCGCGTCGCCCTCGTGGGACGCTCTGGCTTGTCCCCCGCTCATCTGAGCACCTCGGATCGGGTCTCCCCGGCTCGGGGTCCACTTGTCTGGGGCTTCGGGTGGTTCATTCGTGCCTGAATCGTTCTCGACCGGGCCGCATCCGACCAGGCCCCGGGCTTCCGCCGCCCGGCGGTCTCTGCGCCGCTCTCAGACGTACTCATCCATCGCCCGGATGAAGTTGGTATATACGCGCTGCTGCTCGGTGAGGATTCGGTCGGGACCGAGATTCCACCATTCCTTCGGCGTGAAATAGGCCGAAACCTCGGCTTCGGAGCCCGACCGTCCGGCCCACTGGATGAGGTGGAGGTTGTCGGATTGAAGAAGCCACAGGGCAAGGTCGAGCAAGTCCGCTCTTCCGGTCAATTGGGCTTTGTGCAGCACCGAGTGCATGATGCGAAAGATCGCCTGCTGCGAAGCGTTGCCGAGGAAGAACTCCATGCCACCAGAACCCGCCCAGGTTGTGCCGAACTCGGGTAGCGGCAAGTTCGGTTTGAACTCTTTCCCGAACTCGTCGACTGCTTCACTGGGGGTGAGACAGCGTATGCCACGTCTGGTGAACTGGGTAGGCAGCGCCCGCATGAAATCGAAGATACCCGTGTCGATGTTGTGGTGCTCGCCAAAGGTCTCGAAGTCCCAGCCGATGAATACGAAATCGCCCCACGTGCTCCTCAAGTGCTCGGCGTACGTCTCGGCTTTCAGAGGATAACCTTCCCACTTCGTATTGCTGAAGCGGTATCCCACGTCGTCGGAGAGTTCGTGATGCCGGCAGAACAGGCCCATCTCCCGGTCGTCGTAACCATAGAGATGCGTGGGCTCCCGCCAGTCGAGCACCCACTTGCGCCCGTCGAGCATGCCGGCTCGGTATCCGGCTTGAAGAAGCGCATAGTAGATCTCGTTGTTCATGACCATCTCTGTGGTGTCCGTCACGCGGATCTCCTTGCCGAAGAATGTCTCCGCGTACTCCTTGCCCCGTTTCATCTCCGTCTGGAACAGTCTGATGTCCAGGGCGAAGGCGAAGCTGTGATAGGGGTCGACGCCGATCAATTCACAGTTGGGATGAGCCACCAACCTCTTGAAGAGGCTGGTAAGTTCGGTGTCCCAGCGCTGCAACTGCCAGAGAAAGCTGACGGAGAAACCTATGCCCAGTTTGTATCCCTGGCCCAGCATGTCCAGGAACATGCTGCAGGCAGGGTAGTAACACCACCGTGCCACCTTCTCGAAGTAGCGCCTGTTCATGACGTCGTCCATGAGATAGGCGGCCATATCCTCGGGCTTCGTCCCTCGGGGGACGACCTCCGCCGGCAACATGAGGCGGCGGGGTTGGTGGACTACGCAGTAGGTGACGAGGTTCTCGGCCACGGCATCCGCCCTAACTGTCGAAGGTGCGAGGCTTGATGGAATGGCGAGTGTTCACGGACTCGCCGCCGTAGGGAAGGCCGAGGTTGCCGGCGCCGGTCGCGCCGGTCGGCATGCGGGAACCGCCCGGCGTTTCTCTGCCACCGCGCTGGGCCGGCGTGTCGTCACCTTGAGGGTTGTCGGTCGCTCCCCCAGCGGTATCGCCGGCGGAGGAGTCGCTCCCGATCAGGGCGCCGTCTCCTGCCGCGCCCGTATCGGGCTCCGATGCTGCGGGGGTCATCTCGATGACTCTCGCATCGGCCGCGGTGTCGGCTGGGGGCGCTGACCGGGCCGGCTGGTACCCGGACTGCTCCGGCTTGGGCTTCTTGCCCTTCCCCTTCTTCACGTGACTTTCGCCGTGTTGATCGGGCTTGTGCTCTCCCCCCGACAACTCGGTGACCAGCACATCCAAGCCTGCCCCGGTCTGGATCGCGTCGGCGGGGTCCGACCGTGCGGCTGCGGCTGACATAGTCGCCTGCACGTCGGCGGTCGTGGGCGCCTTGACTGCAAGGGCCGGCTCCGGCGTCACATGGCTCTTGCCGGGCGGCGTCACCAGTTGGCGCATGGCGACGTAGCGCAATTTGCCGAGGAGGTTGTCCCCCACGACGTTCTTCCAGCTGAAGCTGTTGGCCGTCTCCATCGCGTCGCGACGTAGTCGCTCCACGATCCGGGGATGCTGGCGGACGAAGTCGAGGCCGATGCTGATCTCGGCCGGGTCGTCGGTGTCGAGGGCTATGCAGTTGAGAAACGGCACGGCGTAGTCTTCGCCCGTGGTGCCGACAAACGCCACCCCGCCGGCCCCCATCACCTCGAGGCCGACCAGTCCGAACGGCTCGTGGCCGGAGTTGGCCAGCACGGCGTCCGCACCGGTGTAAAAGACGTTGATGAGTTCATCACTCATGAAGCTGGTGATGTTGTAGACGTCTGCACGAGGGGCGTCGGCCAGGGCTTTGACCGCCTCCTCCGTGTTCCGGGGTGGCTTGACGTCGACGACGGTGAGCCCTTGGGACAAGGCCCTGGCCAGCACCTCCGCACCATGGGGTTCCACCCCTCCACGGATGACAGTGGCCACATCGTGTCCGGATCGCTTCTCCGCGGCTAGAGCGTCGATCGCCATGATCCAGCGTTTGTCCGGGCTGAAGCGCCCGATCTTGAAGACGAGTTCGCGCCCTGCGAATGCCGATCGGAGCGCGGTCACCATGTCGCTGCTTGCCCGCTTGACCCGATCCTCGGGTATCCCGTTCGGTATGACAAGAGGATTCACCGCTCGGTCCCACATCACATGCTTCATATAGCGGGAGACCGTGGTGATCTGCGAGCAGAAGTCCAGACGTCGCCAGTCGATGCGGTCGAACCCAATAGTGTTGTTCGCGTTCCATAGCACCATGGCCTGGTCGCGCACGCCCTCAGCCCAGAGACGGTCGGACAGCTGGCACGCGGAGTAGGCGGTGTGCCATTCCTCAGCGAGGATGGCGGTGAGTCTGCCGGATCCGACCGCCGGTTTGACCATCTCTGCGAGCACGTATGCCGGCAACTGCTCGTTCCAATCGATGAGTTTGAACTCCTCGCCCTGGTATACGCCGCCGCGATAGTGGGCGGACAGCCACTGCCCCCAGCGGTGGAGCGTGAGGTTGTCCACCGGGGACTCTCTGGCAGGGAGATCGGGGTCACCAATGAACACCAGATGTGTCGGGAACCCCTGGCGGGCCAACTCCAGAGCCAGTTCCTTCATGCGAACACCGAGGCCACCTGCCAGGGAGTACTGATCGGGACCTTCGAATGAAAGCAGGACGAACTCGAGTGTCTCGGGCGTCAAGCGAAGAAGATCGGGCATGGCGCCTCCCTGGTGCAGGTCGGGACGTCGTGGGCCCGTGCCGGGTGGTGCCGGTGCCGGGCGATCATGCAATGACCGTAGCATACCCTGTCGGCCGGGATTGATACATGATGTCCCGGATTTTGTGCTACTTTCCTGCTTTGTACGCCGAAACGAGGATGGAAAGGCACAAACGGCATGGCGACCAAGTATCTTCTTTCGGAGGATCGGATCCCAACGGCGTGGTACAACCTTGCGGCCGATCTTCCCACGCCCCCGC
>CAZWAR010000058.1:12715-19887 GCA_964631965.1 uncultured Gaiellales bacterium | reverse complement strand
GAGGCGCCTCCGGAGGCTGTGTGGCCTTGGCTCGTGCAAATAGGGAGAGGACACGCTGGTTGGTACAGCTACGACCGGCTGGACAACGAGGGCGTACCTAGCGCCCGCGAGATACTTCCGCAACACCAGCACATGGAGATCGGGGACGTAATCGCCATGAGCGAAACGAGGGGACAGCCACAAGGGCCTACCGTCCTAGCTTTGGAGCCGGCACACCTGATGCTCTGGGGAGATCCGGACGAACCACACCGTTTCACCTGGATCTGGGTGCTGAACCGAGGCAACGGAGAAGACACGCGCATCATTACCCGGGTACGCTGTCGGTTCTCCCTGCGCCGGCCCATGGCAGGCATGCCCGGATGGCTCTTCATGCTTTTGATGGAGCTGGCCGATCCGATCATGATGCGCAAGCAGCTTCTGAACCTGAAGGCACGCGTAGAGGCGACCAAGTCCGCCGAGCGTCTCGATTCTTGGGCATTGGAAAACCACGCTAGGGCCACGTAATCCCTCCGTCCAGGATTTCGTAACCGATGGTGGCAGTGGCAGGGTTTCGGTGGACCGTCCATGGCATCACCAGGTGCTCTCATGCAGGCAAAACCAGGTCGGCGATGTCCATATTGTCCACGGTGCTACCCCTCTTGTTATCTCGGTAAGGATAATCGCAGGGGTCAAGCCCGGACTGCTCCTCTAGGGCTCGAACCTGCACCGACGGAAGCGGCCCCCGGGCAATCGTGCACAATCCGGCGCTTTCACTATCATAGGAACTAGACTCAAGAGTGGGTTCAGGCAGTTACGCGGAGGAGGTTGCCATGGCTCGTTCGGTCATCACTCTCAAGGACGGAAGCAAACGCATCTTCTCAGACAAGACCGAGCGGGTTCCCGATAGGGGCCAGCATCGCGACGCCAAATACGGACGCTCCGCGCCTGGTGACGTTATCGTGTGGCGCGACGATCATGTCGTCAAGCAGTACTCCTTGGGTGTGGTCGCTCACCTCACCCAAATACCTTCAGAGGCTTCCATCGAGACCGTCCACATAACATGCATCGCCAAAGACGCGCGAGGCGCAATTGCCGGTATTGGCGGGATGAATGAAGACGGTCGCACGAGATGGTACCTTCGCCGGCAGACGGCGATTGATGGCCTGGGGACCAAGTGGGACTTTCACGCAACTTCGCCCGAGGGGCGCCCAGTCACCGTAATGGCCGTAGTTGACATGTCTGGGGAGGCATACCTGAGAACCATCCGCGACGACAGCCACGAGGGTGACCTCGACTACTTGGACCCCTGTCCGTCCAAACCCAGAAAGGAGATCCTGCCCGCGGCTTCGAGTCGGGGGAACACCCACGCGTAGCTCATGAGGCCGGTTGCCCCCGGTAGGACGCTTCCGCCCCGGACCGGCTGCAACAGTAACTGCGGGCGGCGTCCCCTGTAAAGCGAGCCTACGTGATGCCTCGTTACCGTTACCCCTCATTGCTCGCTTGGGGTAACGCTGAGTGCTGAAAACGGGCCGATGATCGGTTCTGGCAACGTTTGGGTCAACGGCAGCAGGGTCGGGGAGGGGGTAGCTCGCCAGCGATGGCGCGCCGGCGCGCTCGACCGGCGGTGCCCGTTGCCCTCACAGCCATCCCTTCTCCTCGGCGACGCGTACCGCCTCTGTCCGGTTACGCGCCCCGAGCTTCTGCATGATGGCGGAGAGGTGATTCCGGGTGGTCCCCGGGGAGAGATACAAGGCCTTGGCTATCTCATCGACGGTGGCACCGGTCCTGGCTTTGAGGAGCACCTGCCGCTCTCGAGCAGAGAGCGGGTTCGCGCCCTCGCTCAACGCCGTGGCCGCCAGACCGGGATCAACGGTGCGCATGCCGGTCAGGGAGCGGCGGATAGCGTCGGTCAACTGGGCGATAGGGGCGTCTTTCAGGAGGAATCCGGTCGCCCCCGCCTCCATGGCTCGCCGCAGATAGCCTACCCGGCCGAACGTGGTCACCATGAGCACCCGGCAGCTGGGCAACTCTTTGACCAGTTGACCGAGCACATCCAGCCCACTCATGCCTGGCATCTCGATGTCGAGTAGCGCCACGTCGGGCCGCACTGCGACAGCCACGTCTAGAACCTCATCCCCGCGTGCCACCTGGGCCACCACTTCGATGTCCGGTTCCAGATCGAGGAGCCCGGCTATCGCCTGGCGGACCATGGCTTGATCTTCGGCAAGCAGTACGCGGATCATGTGTGGGCCTCCGGAACCGGGACGGTAACCACCAGACGAAAACCACCGTTCTCCAGGGGCCCTGCTTCTATTCGACCCTGCAACCACTCGGCCCGCTCTCGCAACCCAGCGAGACCGTGACCTTCGCCGTTGGGGTCTCCCCCGGGCCCGTCATCGGCTATCTCGATGCGTGCCGAGCCGGAGAGTCTCTCGATGACGACTCGGCAGTTGCGCGCTCCGCTGTGGCGAACGACATTGGTGATTCCCTCGCGCACAGTCCAGGCAAAGAGAGAGTCGAGGTTCGGAGAAAGGCTGGACCCCTTTTCCACCACCACTAGTTTGATACCGGCGGCCGCGAGCGCGAAGCGCGCCCCGGCCAGTTCGGTCTCCAGGGTCGGCTCCCGATAGCCGCTTACGGCCTGGCGGACCTCGGCCAAAGCCGAGCGGGCAACCTCTTTGACATCGCCGAGAGCCCGCCCGGCCTCCTCGGGTTTCGTCGCAAGCAGGCGCTCTGCGAGCTCCGCCTTGAGCGCAATCACCGACAGACTGTGACCGAGCAGGTCGTGGAGGTCGCGGGCAAAACGCAGACGTTCCCCGGCAACGGCCACGACGGCCAATTGCTCCCGGGCCTCCCGCAATTCAGCGTTGGCTCGGAAGAGCCGGGCAACCACCAGGATCATGAAACCCACAGCCGGAGCGGTCACCCCCATGGTTACCGCCGTGGCGGCATTTCCTCCCGCGACCAGCGTCGTGCCGGCAGCCAGCGGAGCGCAGGCGGCTATCACATACCAGCAATAGGGGCGAGGCAGACGAAAGCCGGCGGCCACCGCGCAGAAGACGAAAAGGGCCGCCCAATCCGCACGATCGAGCACGGTGAGGGCGCAGGCGATAGCGACCATCGCCAGGATAGCCCACAGCGACCGGGCACCAGCATGCAGCATCACCCAGAGGTGGAAGGCACAGAAGACGGCAACCGCCACCCCCACCACGGCCGCCCGGACCGGTGACGGATGAGAATAGGCGAACGTCAAAGTCGGGAACGCCACCCAGATGAGCGAAAGGATCACCGCCGGCCAGGCGTAACGGCGGTGTCCTTGGAAGAGGTCGCCGTACAAGACCTTATTGCTCGACGGGGGAGCGTCCACGTCGTGACCTTACGCCTGGAGCGAGGGATTCTGCAACCGCCAGATGAGGGTTTTGAGCAGCTTCGCCACCCACACCGGCCACAGGAAGCGACCGACACCCTTCGGGGGGCTGGGCGGGACCGGAAACGGCTGGTCGCGCTCGTCGTATCCTTCGACGATCTTCCCGTCGAAATGGGCAACGACCTGCCCACCTTTGCGGATGGTCACCTCCCCTGGTTCGCATCCGGGACCGAAGGTCCCGGCGGTTCTGCTCTGGCCGTCACCTGAGGCCTCGGCGATGACAATCTCATCGCCCTCCACCACAACAGCCCGCCTTCCCTGCAACCACACTCGATAGTACGACATGACCGGTTCCTTTCTTGCCATTGTCCTCTTGACAAGACAAGCGTAGCTGGGCGGGTTCCCAGCCAGAAGTGAGACGAATCGTGGTTTTCGCATGACAAATGTCACGGGCTGGGGCTGGCTTGGGCGTCGTGCTCCTGAGTCGGCCAATTGACGTTGGCTCACGTCCACTCCCTATCAGGACCGTCTCCATGTGGAGTGTCCAGAGACCCGGTTGTTTGGCGTTCACCTTGTCCATTGCGTACTACCCCGTATCATTGTGCTGGGGGTACGCGAAGGGGTACGCGGTAGGACTGTCCTTCAGGCAACACGCAATGGCTTGATCCGCCGCAGATCGTCCCTTGCGACGGCTCGAGCGTCCCACAGGTCGACAGCGCGTTGTAGATTAAGCCAGAACTCCGCGGAATTGTCGAAAAGCGCCGACAGGCGAAACCCCATCTCTGGGGACGCCGAGCAAGTCAGCGAGACCACTGACTGTCAGGCCATAATCGGGCATGAATTCCTCACGCAGGAGGTCGGGCGTAGTGGAGAATGCAGCGTATCCGCCAAGTGACTCCGCAGTACGCAATGCGATAGGGTGTGACACGATGGACGAGATGGACGCCTCTCGTGGGGAAACAAGCGGATCGAAAAGTGTTCGGTCCCGTGTCACCTTGTTGCCCCTGACTGCCCATGCCCGTTTCTTCACCCACACCCAGACCCTTCTCGACTTCCTGCCCGCCAGGTCCGGCACCGCCACTCAAGGTGCCCCAAACCGGGTACCTGCATTCCATGCGCCGAGACAACCGCGCCATTGAGGTCTTCAAAGGACGTGACTTCCGCCTCCTATGGGGCGGACAGTTCGTGTCGCTCTTGGGCGACCAGTTCTTCCTGGTCGCGCTGCCCTGGCTGGTGCTGCAACTCACCGGAGACGCCTTCGCCATAGGGACCGTCGTCGCGGTGACCGCCGCCCCGCGCGCGGTCTTCATACTGCTCGGCGGCGTCCTCGTCGACAGATTCTCCCCGCGCATCATGATGCTGTACTCCAACATCGGCCGGATGGTGGTGGTCGCCATCCTGGCGGCCCTCACTGCGACCGGTCAGGTCCATTTGTGGATGCTGTATCCCTTCGGCTTCCTGCTCGGTCTCGGATACGCGTTCTTCTTGCCGGCACAATCGGCGATCATCCCCCGGCTGGTGCCCCACGACCGTCTGCAGGTCGGCAACGCCGTCATCCAGGGTACGTCGCAGCTGACGCTCTTCGTGGGACCGGTCCTGGCTGGCGTCCTGATCGCGTCCTTCGGCCAGGAAGGGATCGGGTCGGCTGCCGTCCCGCAGGTAGCGGGCATCGCCATAGTATTCGCTCTCGATGCTGCGGGCTTCCTCTGCTCAGCGGTCACTCTCGCCATGATCGCGATTCGCCCGGTTCCTCGCGATGCCGGAGCGCATACCGGCATTGGCGGCGTTGTCCGGTCGCTGGGGGAGGGTATCACCGGCGTCTGGCGGGACAAGACTCTCCGCTACTACTTCGTGATGATCGGCGTGGTCAACCTCGCGCTTCTCGGCCCGCTTTCGGTCGGTATTCCAGTCTTGGCGCATACCCGATTCACCGGAGGCGCGCTGGCCTATGGTGTGGTCCTCTCGGGTCTGGGAGCGGGAGCCTTTGTCGGCATCTTCGTAGGTGCGGCTCTGCGTCGCCCGCCCAATCGCACATTCGCGGCGTCCTTGCTTGGCTCGTGCGTGCTGCTCGGTATAGGCTTGTCTCTTCTCGGAGTTCTTGCGTCGGCGGCGTCCGCGACGGCAGCGACCTTCCTCATTGGGCTGGGGGAGGGGTATATGATCGTGGTGTTCATCACCTGGCTCCAACTCCGCACCTCGAGAGAGGAGCTGGGCCGCATGATGAGCATCCTGTTGTTCGTCTCGGTCGGCATGGCGCCGGTATCGAATGTGATCGCCGGGGTGTTGGTAGAGCTCAGCGTGTTCTGGACCATGGTCGCAGCCGGATGCCTGATCGTCGCTGTGGCCGTGATGGCCGCTTTCAGCCCGTCAGTGTGGCGACTTGGGGAACCTCGTCCGCGGCCCGCAGAAGACCCCACGAGGGATGGGCCTTCGCGACTTGCGTAGAGGCGAAGGTAAGGTCCGTCACGCGAACACGGCGCGGCTGGCCACATCGGGGAAGAGCTCTTCCGCAGCGTCTTGGGATCGCGAACAACCGTCTCCGCGCGTAGACCGATCGCGGCTGAGGCGACGAAACGACTTTCGTCGACAGAGCCGACCCCAGAATTCGACGTCCCCTACTTCCTCACCGGAGTGGTATTCACCGCAGCCTTGGGCGCCACCGGTTCCACGCCCGCCAGCTCACCGATCACGTTGATCAGCTGGGCATCGCCGGGAACGACGACCTTGGCGTTCCTGGCCAGAGACTTCTCCACCGCCTCCAGCTTCCTCAAGACCTGGGCGTTGCCGACGAAGTACTTGTCCGCTGCCTCGTTGACCAGCCGGATGGCCTGGGCCTCGCCCTCCGCCTGAAGGATGGCGGCCTGCCGGAAGCCCTCGGCCTTCTTGATCTCGGCCCGGCGCTGGCCGTCGGCCTGGGTCTCGGTGGCAGTGGCGAAGTCGACGGCCGCCACCTTTTCGTTCTCTGCTTTGACCACTTTGTTCATGGTCTCCTGGACGTCGTCGGGCGGATCGATCTCCTTGAGCTCGGTGCGGAGGATCTCGATTCCCCAGCTAGCCGTCTCCGAAAGAAGGGTGGTTCGCAATTCCGTGTTTATCTTGCCGCGTTCACTATTGGCCGATTTCAGCGTGAGCGTCCCGATGATGTTACGGAGGGTGGTCCGGGCCAGGTTGACAATCTGGTACTCGTAGTTAGCGACGTTGTATTGAGAAGCCTTCACGTTCTCCTCGTCGGCTTTGACCTTGAGATACACCTGGGCATCCACCCGGGCATTCAGATTGTCGTTGGTGATGATCGTCTGGGGCTGCGCTTCGACCAGGGTCTCGCGGATGTCGACTTTGAACATGCGTTCGACCAGGGGGATGATGAGATGGAAACCAGGGTTCGCGTAGCGATTGTACTTGCCCAGCCGTTCTGTCAATCCTCGCTGGGTGGGCCGGACGACTCGTATCCCCGCCCCCAGAAGCACCACGACCACCACGACAGCCACAACGATACCAGCAATCGCTCCACTGGACATAAGGTCACCCCGCCTTCCGACCGATCCGCTTGTTCGCGCGCACTTCTTCTGGAACGCCCACATGAGCAGAGTGCCACGAAGCGCGCGATATGTCCACGCCGAACAGCATGTGCCATACCAACAGGCCGTGGGGGCGACATAGGGTCGACAGGTGGCTGCGAGGAAAGGGGGCTCGCCCTAGTCGCGCGCCCGCGCGCTCGAGAGCGCCGGCCAATAATCTGCTCGGTGCGAGCGGTGACCCGATCACCAGGACCCGGAGCTGTGTGAGTTCACCTTATCCATAGCGTGCCACCCAGTATCATCTGCTT
>CAZWAR010000058.1:8424-12615 GCA_964631965.1 uncultured Gaiellales bacterium | reverse complement strand
CCGGAGCTGTGTGAGTTCACCTTATCCATAGCGTGCCACCCAGTATCATCTGCTTGGGGGTAGGGGTTTGCATCGTCAGCATGAGAAAGCAGGGCCGCATGGCGACGGCTATGTATCCGCCTGAGCCGGGTATGTCCCTATGCCGGGTGGGTCGGCATCAAGGGGAAGCAACATGTCGGCCTATCCAGGCGGACGAGATCCATATGCGGGGCACCTTAGGTAATCATGCCCCTCCAGGCACGGCTCCTTGCCATGTCGGCGCGTCAAGGTTAGGGTAGACAGGGACCAACAGCAGCCGACGGAGAGGAGCAGACAACGCTCGAAGGCGCTTCATGTTGGACGTAACAGGCGACCGCTTGAAAAACGCATCCAGCTTCGACAAGAACACAATTTCCCGGAAACTTCGGGCGATCGCCGAAGGACTCGAGTCTTCGAGCGGCGAGCGCCGGGGACTCATGAGGCTGAGCACTCGACGAACAGAGGGGGAAGTCGTGCTGAGAGGGGCCCGTGTCTTCCTACTAGTCGCTAGTATCATATCGAGCGACAGTCGCTCGTAGGAATCGTGCTGCCCTCTGGACTGATCAGCCGCTGTCACCAGATGGACGACCGTGGAACATGCTCAGGAGCCTGAAAGCAAGGTGAGAGAAACGTGCCCAGGATGAAGAACCACCGTGGGAGGGCGATATGGTGGACGCTCGCTGCGGTCATCGTGGTGGTCGTGATCGTCGTCGTAGTCCTGTTCCTCCGAGGAATCATCTAGCCGCGGGAGGCAACGTGCCATGTTGAAGGGGAGCGAACTCATCCATCGGCAGCTCATAACCCGCGACTCGGGGGAGCAGGTGGGGAAAGTGCATGACCTGGTCGTCGATCAAAAAGGCAGCCAAGTCTTGGGAGTGCTGGTCGAAGAGGGCTGGTTCAGCGGCGCCCGCGTCGTGCGCTGGCCGGCCATCCTCAGCGTGGGCGCGGACACCCTCGTCATCGATTCGAAGACCAGCGTGGTGAAGGCCTCCGAGGTCCCGGAGATGAAGGACGTGTTCGACCGCGGCAACGTGCTCGCGGGAGTCCACGTGCGCACCACCGAGGGGCTGGATCTGGGCAAGTTCGAAGCCTTCTATTTGGACGAAAAGACCGGCCGGATCTTGGGATACGAGCTATCCGGGGGTGGTGGCCGGAAGAAGCGTGCCCGCTCCTTCCTTCCTACGCCCGCAAGTTTCGAGGCGGGCAAGGACGTGGCCTTTGTGTCGCCCGAGACGGCCGATACCCTGCAGGACCTGGAAGAGGCACTCAAACAGAGCTGATCACCGAACCGGAGTCCATGCGGCAAGCGCATGCCCGTCGATTGGAATCGCACATTGCCCGACCTTTCCGCACTCACGGAACTCGGATACTCCACCCGCTGGGAGACCCTCTTCGAGCCCCACGCTGGGGAGGGTCTTACCCCTGCCCGGGTGATCCGCGGCGACCGAGGCAGCTTCCTGATAGCCACGCCGGATGACGTCGTCCACGCCAAACCGTCCTCCCGTCTTTCGAAGTCCGTCAGCAGTGCCGCCGAACTACCTGCTGTCGGCGACTGGGTGGTTGTGCTCGTAGCCGGCCATCTCGAGGCGCCGCTCATCGAAGCGGTGCTTGAGCGCAAGAGCGCCATCATGCGCAGCGACCCGGGGGGTACCTCCGACGCCCAGGTGCTGGCCGCCAATATCGACACTGTGTTCGTCGTCCACCCGATCGTCGACCCGCCCAACCTCCGCCGCATCGAACGCGAGCTCTCAGGCGCATGGGGATCGGGGGCCGTCCCTGTGGTGGTGCTCACCAAGGCGGACCTCTCCGCCGACCCTGACGCGGCCCGCGCCGCCGTCGAGTCGGTCGCCCTGGGAGCGGACGTGATCGTCATGAACGCGCTCGCCGGTGACGGGATTCTACCGATCCTTGGATACATATCGGATCATCGTACGGCGGTCCTGGTCGGCCCCTCGGGCGCGGGAAAATCCACCATCATCAACTCGCTCCTCGGCGAGCAACGGCAGGCGACACGCGCCGTGCGGGTGAGCGACGGACGTGGAATGCACACGACCGTGGCGAGGGAGTTGGTCCAGATGCCGGGAGGCGGCGTGCTCATCGACACCCCGGGGCTCCGTGCGTTTGGTCTCACCGGGTCGGAGGAAGGCATCGCGTCGGTCTTTCCGGAGATCGAGCGGTTCGGGCGGTCCTGCCGTTTCCGCGACTGCACGCACAGCGGCGAGCCGGGCTGCGCAGTTCGGGACGCTGTCGGTTCAGGGGCCCTGCCGCCCGAGCGCTTGGCGAGCTATCACAAACTGATGGGTGAGGCGCAGTCGATGGCAGTGAAAGCCGACGAGCGTCTCCGAGCGGAGAAAGACAACAAGCCGGGGATCGTCCACGGGACAGCCAAAGACCACAAGCGAAACGATCACCGCTGAAAGGCCCCCGAAAGCCTCTTACCGGTCATGAGTGTGCCGGGACTCGTCTTCGCGGTTCGCTTGCGTGATGCCCGTGGAGGAAAGGCCCACCCTGGCCACGTTTGGCCGCTGCCGAAGCGGGCTTGCTCTGAGAATCGCCCCGGCCTGCGCGTGCTAAGCTCCATATCACCTCCACAAGGTGATGTGCCTCTCAACCTCACGCTGTGAAAAAGCGCACCTTGGCGCTCTAACAAAGGGGCGGGGCCATAATCCTCCGACGATCGGGACCCTCCGGACCAGAGCCAGACCTTTTCGGCACCGCGCCGGATGAGGGCGTGGCGCGCTCAGAACTTCTGAGCAGCGACCAACTGAAACACCGCGCCGTCGCCCTGGCGGGCACGCACCGCGTTGACCGGCGCGCCGGAAGAGACCGGCTGCTCCCCGCCTTGGATCGCAACGAGCGGGTCCTGCTCGAGGCCTATGGGGCGGTCAGATCGGCGGCGGCCACGGGCCGGCGGATCATGCCGGCGGAAGCCTGGCTGCTCGACAATTACTACCTCATCGAGCAGCAGATCGCCTTGGCCCGCCGGCACCTGCCACGGGGTTACAGCCGGCAGCTGCCGCGACTGATCAACGGCCCGTCCGCTGGCCTCCCCCGGATCTACGAACTGGCCCTCGACCTGATCGCTCATCAGGATGGCCGGGTAGACCGGGACAACGCCGCGGAGTTCCTGGCCGCGTACCAGACCGTCGACCCCCTCAACCTGGGCGAGCTGTGGGCTTTCCCAATCATGCTTCGCCTCGGATTGCTGGAGAATGTCCGCCGGGTTGCTTCGCGCGTCGCGCGTCGCCGGGAAGAGCGGGACTCGGCGATCGCCTGGGCGGATCGCATCCTCGCCGCAGCGGTGGAAGAGCCTGACCGCCTCATTCACGTGCTTGCGGAGTTCGCCAAAGCGACGGTTCCGCTGACCGCTCCGTTCGTCGAAGACTTCTATGCTCGCCTCCAGTCACAGGGGCCGGCGCTCGCCTTGGTTCAGGCCTGGCTGGAGCATCAACTCTCCGACCAGGGTCTGAGCGCGGTCCAGCTCCTGGATGCGGCCAGCCGGAGCGCGGCCGCCGACCAGATATCCATAGCAAACAGCGTGGGCAGCCTACGCTTCATCTCGGCGCTCGATTGGGGCCAATTCGTCGAGGATCTGAGCCTCGTGGAGCAGAGGCTGCGCCTCGACCCGGCACGGGTCTACGCCGGTCAGGACTTCCTTACCCGCGACCGCTATCGACACGCCGTCGAAGCAGTTACCCGTGGTGGTGCCCATAGCGAGTTGGAGGTGGCTGAGGCCGCCGTTCTTCTGGCGCGGGAGGCCGCGAGCGAAGTGGGGCTGGACGATCGTGCGGCGCACGTCGGTCACTACCTGGTCGGCAAAGGCAGGCCGGCCCTCGAACGCGCAACGGACAGCAAGGCACCTCTCATGGTGCGGTTCACGCGCGCCGTACGTCCTCTCCGCCTCTTCGTCTACCTCCTGCCGATGGTGGCCCTGACGGCGCTTGCGGTCGCCTTCCCGCTCGTAGTCTTCGCGGAACCTGAGCAGGGGTGGGGATGGTACATCTTCTTTGCCATCGTGGGCCTTCTTGCAGCCTCGGCCCTGGTCGTTCCCATCGTCAACCTGCTGGTTACCATTTCGGTGCCTCCGAGGGTGCTGCCGCGCCTGGACTTCTCTCACGGTATACCGACGGCCCACCGGACGATGGTAGTGGTACCTACATTGCTGGGCCGTCC
>CAZWAR010000058.1:0-8414 GCA_964631965.1 uncultured Gaiellales bacterium | reverse complement strand
TCTCTTGGAAGCCCTGGAAGTCCGCTATCTCGGCAATCGCGATCCCAATCTCTTCTTCGCCCTGCTGACCGATTTCCGCGATGCGCCCGAAAAGACCCAGCCGGGCGACGACGAACTGATGGGCCTTGCCCGAGCCGGGATCGACGCACTCAACGATCGGTACTCGGAGAACCGCTCGGACATCTTCTACCTGTTCCACCGCCCGAGGTTGTGGAACCCCCGTGATCGCGTGTGGATGGGCTGGGAGCGCAAGCGGGGCAAGTTGGAGCAGTTCAACGCGCTTCTGCTGGAGTCGCGCACGGCCGGAGCTTCGCCGGCCGGCGCCGAGTCGGCACCCCTCGGCACGACTGCCGGCACCTGTGCCGATGCCTTTTCCGACATAGTCGGCGATCGGTCCATCCTTGGGTCGATCAAGTACGTCATCACTCTCGATACGGACACACAATTACCTCGAGACACGGCGCACACACTCGTCGGGAACATCGCTCATCCCCTCAATCGACCCGTGTACGACGCCAAGAAGGGCCGCGTCGTGGATGGGTACGGGATCTTGCAGCCGCGGGCCTCTATCAGCCTTGAGAGCAGCACCAGCTCTAGATTCGCGCGCCTGTTTGCCGGCGAAACAGGCATCGACCCCTACACCCGGGAGATATCCGACGTCTACCAGGATCTGTTCGGTGAGGGCTCGTTCGTCGGGAAGGGCATATACGACGTGGCCGCCTTCGCTCAGGCGGTGAGCGGGCGTTTCCCGGAGAACCTCATTCTCAGCCACGATCTTCTGGAGAGCGGCTACGCCCGTTCGGCCCTAGTGGCCGACGTCGACCTCATCGAGGAGTTCCCCGCTACGTATCTCATGGAAGCCAGCCGGAGGGACCGCTGGACTCGAGGCGACTGGCAACTGGCGGGCTGGCTGCTGCCACGCGTGCCCGGCCCCGGTGGCAAGCGACAGCCGAATCCGCTCGCGCTCCTCTCGGTGTGGAAGCTTCTCGACAACCTGCGCCGGAGCCTTCTTCCGGCGGCGCTCATCGCCATCTGTCTGGGAGGATGGCTCTGGGGCGTCGGGCCCGCGTGGCTGTGGCCGCTGTTGACCGCCGGCGCGCTGTTCCTGCCCCCTCTGCTGACCGCCGCGATCGACTTCGCACGAAGGCCGGCCGAGCGGGACCTCTTGCTGCATCTGGTGCTCACGGGCAAGTCTTTGGGGCAGCCGCTTGAACGCGCTCTGCTCGGGTTGATGCTGCTCCCCTACGACGCGCTCGTGTTCCTCGGCGCTATTTGCCGCTCGGTGGCGAGCATGCAGCTCACTCGACGCGGGCTACTCACCTGGTATCTGCCCTCCTACGGCCGACGGAGTTCCCGGCGCAGTCCGGCCGCCTTTCTCCGAGAGATGTGGATCGCTCCTTTTCTGGCTGTGGGACTCGGCGTAGTGCTCGTCGCCGTGCCACAAACCCGGCTGGCTGACTGGTGGTTCGCTATTCCCCTCCTGGTTCTGTGGCTGGCTGCCCCCTTGGCAGGCTGGTGGATAAGCAAGCCCGTCAGGCCACCCTCAGCAGAGCTGAGCGACCAACAACAGGCGTTTCTGCGTGCCCTCGCCCGGCGCACCTGGCGCTTCTTTGCCGATTTCGTCGGTCCGGACGACAACTGGCTGCCGCCGGACAACTATCAGGAGTACCCGTCTGCCATGGTCGCCTCGCGCACCTCCCCCACGAACATGGGCATGGCGTTGCTGGCGAACTTGGTCGCTCATGACTTGGGCTATATCTCAACCCGCGAGATGCTGCGCCGGACTGATCGTACTCTCCGGGCGATGCGGAAGCTCGAGCGTTTCCGGGGCCATTTCTTCAACTGGTACGACACGCGGACCTTGCTGCCGCTCAACCCCCAGTACGTTTCGTCCGTGGACAGCGGCAACCTCGCCGCCAGCTTGCTCACCCTGCGGGCGGGACTTTCTGAGCTCAAGAACCGGCCGGTGCTCGATCCCCAGGCTCTTGAGGGTATAGAGGACACATTGCTGGCAGTGACTTCGCAGACGCATCGTTCACTGGCGCCTGCGGTTCACCGCCAGATCGAGTCCTTGCACGCCGTTCTACGGTCGGCGAAGGGGGAAGCCACCGATCCTGCCAGGTTTGCAGGACGGCTGGAGGACCTCTGCCTGGGTTCCAAGCAACTGGTCACCATGTTGCCCTCGAACACCACCACTGAGCTCATGTACTGGGCGCGGACGCTCAGCCGGCAGTGCCGCAGATTCCGTGACGACCTGAAATCCCTGTTTCCTGAGCCGGGCACCCTTGGCGCCATGCCCACTTTGCGGGCCTTGGCGGAAACGAGCCCGGGTATCGGCGGGGCTGTGGGACTCGACCGAGCACACGCAGAGGCCAAGAAACGCCTTCAGGACATCGATAGACTGACCGCCTGGTGCGACGACCTAGCCAATATGGATTTCGAGTTGGTCTTCGACCCCTCACGCCAACTTCTCAGCATCGGCTACGACCTGGGGGAGCGCCGCCGCGATCCATCCTGGTACGACCTGCTCGCCTCCGAAGCCCGCCTCACGAGCTACCTGCTAATCGCGCAGGGTCAGGTACCCCAGAAACACTGGTTTGCGCTCGGCCGACTGCTGACGAGCCACGGCGGCGATCTCAGCCTGATGTCGTGGGCCGGTTCGATGTTCGAGTACCTCATGCCGCGCCTCTTCCTGCCCGGGTACAAGAACACGCTCTTGGAGCAGGCCTGCCACGCCGCGGTTTCGCGTCAGATCGAGTACGGCCGGCGAAGGCATGTGCCCTGGGGCATCTCCGAGTCGTGCTACAACTCGGTCGACATGAACCAGGTCTATCAGTACCGGGCCTTCGGTGTCCCGGGGCTGGGCTTCAAGACCGGGCTCGCGGACGACCTCGTGATCGCCCCCTACGCAACCGCGCTCGCCCTGACTGTCGCTCCTCGGGAGGCCTGCCGCAATCTGCAGGCGCTCGGTAACAGCGGCTTCCTGGGTGACTACGGGCTCTACGAGGCGATCGACTACACCCCGTCACGCGTCCTCCCGGGTACGAACCACGCTGTCGTGCGCTCCTTCATGGGGCACCACCAGGGCATGAGCCTGTTGGCGATCGCGCACACGTTGCTCGACCGGCCCGTCCAGCGCCGGTTCTGCTCGGATCCGTTGGTGCGGACGGCCGAACTGCTGCTCCAGGAGCGCATCCCCAAGCAAACCCTCACCGTGCATCCGCGGGCAGACGAGTCGGCCGACGTGGCCCGTCTGCCCGCCGCGGAGGCCGCTGCCGTCCACCGGGTGCTCCCCGACCCCAACACGCCGTCACCCGAGGTGCACCTCCTGTCCAACGGGAGATACCACGTCATGGCGACGAATGCCGGCGGAGGCTACAGCCGCTGGCGCGACTTGGCCGTCACCCGGTGGCGGGAAGATGCCACCTGCGACGCACATGGCACCTTCATCTACCTGCGCGATCGCGACACAGGCCGTTATTGGTCGACCACATACCAGCCGACCCGGCAGAAACCCGATCGCCACGAAGCGGTCTTTGTGCAGGCTCGCGCGGAATATCGACGGCTGGATTTTGGCATCGAAGCGCACACCGAGGTCAGTGTCGCGCCCGAGGACGACGTCGAGATCCGCCGCGTCACGCTCACCAACTTGTCCGATGATGCTCGCGACGTCGAGATGACGACCTACGCGGAGGTCGTCATGGCGCCGGAGAACGCCGACCTGGCGCACCGCGCTTTCAGCAACCTTTTCGTGCAGACCGAGATCCTTCCCACTCACAGGGGCATCCTCTGCCGGCGACGTCCCCGTGCGCCCGGCGAGGATCCGCCCTGGATGTTTCACATGCTGGCGGCGCCGGGCTCCCATGACGAGAAAGTCTCCTACGAGACCGATCGCGCCCAGTTCATCGGCCGGGGACGGACTGCCGCCAATCCCGCCGCCCTCGAACACACCGGCGACAACGCCGAACTGTCCAACACCCAAGGTTCCGTCCTCGATCCTATTGTCGCGATCCGCAGTACCCTGAAGCTGTCTCCGGACGAATCACGGGCAGTGCAGGTGATTTCCGGCGTGGCGGAGACGCGCGAAGCCGCGGTGGCTCTCCTTGACAAGTACCGAAACCGGCATTTTGTCGAACGGGCCTTCGAGATGGCGTGGTTCGAGAGCCAAGAAGTGCTTCGCCTTCTCAACATAACCGAGGCCGATGCGCAGATCTACGGCCGTCTGGCCGGCTCGGTCATCTACGCCAGTGCTTCCCGGCGTGCTTCCGCCGGCATCATCGCTCGAAACAAGCTCGGCCAGTCCGCACTCTGGCGTTTTGGCATATCGGGCGATCTGCCCATCGTGCTGGTGCGCATCGGTGACGTCAACCGCATCGACCTCGTGAAGCATGCGCTCCAGGCACACGGCTACTGGCGCAACAAGGGCTTGGCGGCCGATTTGGTGATCCTGAACGAGGACCTGTCGGGGTACAGAGCGGTCCTTCAGGATCGGATCATGGGCCTCATCAACGCCGGTCCGGAAGCACTGGCCGTCGACAGGTCGGGTGGCGTCTTCGTTCGCCGGGCGGAGGAGCTTTCCGAGGAGGACCGGATACTGTTCCAGACCGTGGCCCGCGTCGTCCTCTCCGGCTCGGTCGAATCTCTGGCCGAGCAGGTGCAACGGCGGGTGACAACCGCGCACCTTCCCGCTCCTCTCGAGCCTTCTCGTGCCCCTTCATCTGAGGCCGCCGACCCCTTACCCGCGCGGGAAAGCAGTTTCCACAACGGCTTGGGCGGGTTCACTGCGGACGGACGCGAGTACGTCATCACCCTCGAGCCCGGTGAGAGCACGCCGGCGCCCTGGGCAAACGTCATCGCCGGTCCGCACATCGGGACCGTCGTCAGCGAGAAGGGCGGCGCGTACACGTGGGTGGAGAACGCCCACGAATTCCGCCTGACGACCTTTCATAACGATCCCGTGAGCGATGGCAGCGGGGAGGCCTTCTACCTCCGCGACGACGAGACCGGCGCCTTCTGGTCGCCGACACCTTTGCCCTCGCCGGGGCGCTCCGGCTACGTATGCCGGCACGGCTTCGGCTACAGCGTGTTCGAGCACACGGAGTCGGGCATCACCTCAGAGCTTTCGACCTACGTGGCGATGGATGCGCCTGTGAAGTTGGTGAAGGTGAGGGTGCACAATGAGTCCGGACGGCCCAGGCGGCTTTCGCTCATCGGCTACTGGGAGTTGGTGCTCGGTGAGTGGAGACACGCGAATCTCATGCACGTCGTCACGGAGAAGGATCCGGACAGCGGTGCCCTTTTCGCCCGGAACCCCTACTCCCGCTCCCAGCCCGGTCGAGTCTTCTTCGCCCAGGTGAGCGAGCCAAGACACACCGTCAGCGGCAACCGTGGTGAGTTCATCGGACGCAACGGCTCGCTCGCCGACCCGGCTGCCTTGCACCGCACGCGATTGTCTGGCAGAACCGGTGCCGGGCTCGACCCCTGCGCCGCCGTCCATACTGGCTTTGTCCTGTCCGATGGAGAGGAGCGCGAGATCGTCTTCGTGGTCGGGGCCGCTGACAGCGCCGACGAGGCCCGTCGCCTGATCCTGCGATTTGGTGGTCCCGCTGGGGCGCGCAGCGCCCTGGAGGAGGTCTGGGCTCACTGGAACCGCGTTCTCGGGACCGTGTATCTCGAGACTCCCGATCGCGCTCTCGACGTCATCGTCAACGGCTGGCTCATCTACCAAACCCTTTCCTCCCGCTACTGGGGTCGAAGCGGCTATTACCAGTCGGGCGGCGCTTACGGCTTCCGCGATCAGCTGCAGGACAGCGTGGCTCTGCTCTACTCCGTCCCATGGCTCACGCGCGAGCATCTCCTTAGAAGCGCCCGGCGCCAGTTCCACAAGGGAGACGTCCAGCACTGGTGGCACCCGCCCGCCGGGCAAGGAGTCAGGTCGCACTCGTCCGACGACTATCTGTGGTTGCCCTACGCGACCTGCCTGTATGTCCGGGCCACCGGCGACACGGGGATACTCGACGAACAGGTGCCCTTTGTGGAAGGCCGGGAATTGAGCCCGGATGAAGAGGCCTATTACGATCAGCCTCTTCGCTCGACCGATACCGCGACTCTTTACGAGCACTGCGTCCGCTCGATCAGACACGGGCTGCGTTTTGGCCGGCATGGACTGCCGCTGATGGGTTCCGGAGATTGGAACGACGGCATGAACCTCGTCGGCCGCGGGGGCAGCGGTGAGAGCGTGTGGATGGCCTGGTTCCTCCATGAGAACCTGCGCCTGTTCGGGAATCTGGCCGTCCTCCGGGGAGACGACGGCTTCGCGTCCAGGTGCACCAGCTACGCAGAGGAACTCCGAGCCAACATCGAGGCGCATGCATGGGACGGCCGCTGGTACCGCCGGGCGTATTTCGATGATGGCACGCCCCTGGGATCCTCCACCAACGACGAATGCCGGATCGACTCGATCAGCCAGAGCTGGGCTGTGATATCAGGGGCTGGAGACCCGGCCCGCGCCGCTCAGGCCATGGCGGCGCTCGACGAGCACCTGGTCGACCGCGAGGCTGGCATCATCAAACTGCTCGACCCGCCCTTCGATACCTCGGCCCTGGAGCCCGGGTATGTCAAAGGCTACGTGCCGGGTGTCCGGGAGAATGGCGGCCAATATACCCATGCGGCGATATGGGCGGCGATGGCCTTCGCCCTAGGGGGCGACGTGGCACGGGCCTGGGAACTGTTCTCGATGCTCAACCCCATCAGCCATGCCGACCGGCCCGAGAACGCCGAGATCTACAAGGTCGAGCCTTATGTCGTCTGCGCCGATATCTACGGCGCCCCACCGCACCTCGGGCGGGGAGGATGGACGTGGTACACGGGTGCCGCCGGTTGGATGTATAGGCTGGCGGTGGAGACGCTGGTGGGTCTTCATCTGGAGGTAGACAGGCTTCGCATCGCGCCGCGGGTCCCAGTCGATTGGGAGTCCTACAAGATCCACTACCGGTACCGGGAGACCTTCTATCACATCACCGTGACGAGGGCCGCCAACAAGGTCGATAGGGTGGGTGGGAAGTCGTCGGCCGAACCGGCGGCCGCCGGGGTCGCAGACATGGGGCCGGGGGGTCAGCCCGAGCCGGTGACCGGGAGCGAGTCCGTGACCGGAAGCGAGCCGGTGCGCCGTATCGTCATGGATGGCGTGGAACTCGAGCGGTCCGGAGATTCTCAGGGGACCATTCCGCTGGTAGATGACCGCCGCGATCACTACGTGGAGATGGAGTTCGGCGATAGTGCTGCGCGAGCGAGTCAGGACCATTCCAGATTCCCCCGGTAGGACTCGAACCCACGTACGAGGTTTGGGAACCCAACGGTTGGCCAAGTCGGCGCCGGGTGGCGCAGCGATTCTGTCAGATCACCGGACGTGAACGCTTCATCGTCCCGTCGTGTTGATGTCCGCCCCGGTTCATCAGCAGTTGTCGGGTTTGCCCCCCAACTTGCCCCCCGAGCCCGCCTCAAGAACGCACATGCCCGGCCCCAGGAAGCAGGTCTCGAAGGGCAGTAAATCGTGCGAGCTACTACTTGAGCAACCTCTCCTGTTTGAACGCAGGCTGAGACGGACCGAGAATGACCTCGCGCAGCGACAAGGCAAGTACGGCCACGTCGTCCTGAAGGGTGCCCTGGGAGAACACCAGTACCTGGTCGAGAATGAGTTGGGGAAGCTTCTCCGGCGAAACGCGTTTGCGCTTGAGAACGTTCTCCAGACGTTTCGCCCCGAAGAGCTGGCCGTCAACCCGCGCTTCTATCACCCCATCGGTGTAAAGCAGGAGGATGTCGTCCGCCTCCAGTTCCACGTCGTGCGTCTTCCACCCCGGGTCGGGATAGACCCCGAGAGGCGAGGTGCCGAAGCCCAGGCGCTCGACCTCTCCCGAGACCCTTCTGAGCAAAGCCTCCGGGTGCCCGGCTAACGAGTAGCGGAGCCGTCCGCTGTGTTGATCGAGGATGCCCAGAAACGCCGTGACGAATCCGGGCAGATTCTTCTCAAGGAGGAGCTTGTTCGTGTTCCGCAGGACCTCGTGGGTACGAAGCGACTGGTGGGTGAAGGCATGAACCACATCTTTGACCAGGGTCGCTG
This sequence comes from uncultured Gaiellales bacterium, assembly GCA_964631965.1. Classification (GTDB taxonomy): domain Bacteria; phylum Actinomycetota; class Thermoleophilia; order RBG-16-64-13; family RBG-16-64-13; genus CAIQPS01. The sequence goes on along the minus strand of CAZWAR010000058.1, from coordinate 295 downwards.
TGCGAGCCGCCTCGATGCCGTGACCGGAGACGTCACCGATAAGCACGGCGATCTGGCCGTCTTTGACCTCGAAGACGTCGTAGAAGTCCCCGCCGATGCGGGCAGCTTCGGTCGCCGAGCGATAGAGATGGCCGATACGGAGCGGTCCGATCTCGGATGGGATGTTGAGAAGCGCGAACTGGAGGTTCTCGGCTATATTGAGCTGTTGGCGGTAGAGGCGCTCGTTCTCGGCGGCCAATTGGCGCAACCGGCTCTCGCTCTCTTTGAGCGCCTCCTCGGCCTGCTTGCGCTCGGT
>CAZWAR010000057.1:0-19976 GCA_964631965.1 uncultured Gaiellales bacterium | reverse complement strand
AGGTCGGCCGAACGCCTTCCAGGAAGATGTTCCGCGGGGTCGAAAAACAGAGTTGCGCTGTAAAACCCCGTGTGTATAATGGCGGCTGTGAACCAGCCCATGAGCATAGTCCCGCAGACACCGGAGCGCTCACAGCAGCAGCGCATGGAAGCTCTCCGTAGGGCGAACGACATCCGATCGGAGCGGGCCCGGCTCAAAGAAGCGCTACGCAACGGTGATGTCCACATTGCCGCTGTTCTCTCCGATCCACCGCCCTGTGTGGCTACGGCCAAGGTTCTCGACCTCGTACTGGCCGTGCCCAAATACGGGAGGGTGAAGGCCAACAAGCTTCTGGAGAGGTGCCGGGTGAGCTCGTCGAAAACGGTCAACGGCCTCACGCCGCGCCAGCGCAAAGAGCTTCTCGACATGCTGAGCAGCTGACCGGCTCCTTCTCCCTGAGGAGCGGTCATCTCCCGACTTATCGTCATCTCCGGTCCGTCCGGCTCGGGTAAAGGCACCCTCATCCGCCGGGTCGTGCCCCTTTTTCCCGAGATGGTGTGCTCTATCTCGGCCACCACTCGCGAACCGGGAGCGGAAGAGGTGGACGGCCGTGACTACTTCTTCCTTTCGGAGCGGAGGTTCGACGAAGCGGTCGAACGCGGCGACTTCCTGGAGCACGCTCGGTTTGCCCGGCACTCCTATGGGACGCCCCGAGACTTCGTCAAGGAGCAACTGGCCGCCGGCAAGGACGTGGTGCTCGAGATCGAACTGGAAGGCGCCCGGCAGGTCTTGGAGCAGTGCCCGCGGGCTTTGATGATATTCATCGCCCCGCCCAGCTTCGAGGAACTGCGGCGTCGGCTCGAGGCCAGGGGGAGGGAAGACCAAGCCACGATCGAGGAACGTTTGGCCAGGGGAAAGGAAGAGATGGAGGTCGTCTTGAATGGGGTGTGGGAAGCGCCCCGGCAATTCGACTATGTTATAGTTAACGGAAGTATTGAGCAGGCGAGCGAAGAACTCGCCGACATCATTCGGAACACCAAGGACGAAGATGGACAAACCGACTGTTGACGAGGTCCTCGAGGGTCTCAGCGAGGCTCGAGAGCCCGAGACCGAGGAACCGAACCGATATACTGCCGTCATGGTCACCGCCAAGCGGGCGCGGCAGATCAACTCGTACTATCACAGCTTGGGCGAGGGAGCCGGTCTCGACTCGTTCACTCCTCCGCCGGCCGCCAACTTCTCCAAGAATTACCTGAGTATCGCGATGGCCGAGGCGGCCAGAGGCGAGATCGCGTACAAGCTGCGCACCAACCGGTAGTCGTCGCCGCAAGGAGCGCGTCATGGCCGATCAGCCCGTCGTTCTCCTTGGGGTAACGGGAGGCATCGCCGCCTACAAAGCTGCCGAGCTTCTTCGCGGGCTGCAGAAAGCCGGTATGGACGTGCGCGTGGTCATGACCCGGGCCGCTACCCGGTTCGTGGGTCCGATGACGTTCGAGACGCTGTCCGCTCACCCGGTGCGCCTGGACGAGATCAGTGAGCTGACGCCCGAGTCTCGTATCACGCATATCGATGACAGCCAGGAATCCGACATAATGGTGATCGCTCCCGCGACCGCCAATACATTGGCCAAGATGGCCAACGGCATCGCCGACAACCTGCTCAGCTCCATGTATCTGGCCTTCGCGAAGACCGTGGTCGTAGCGCCGGCGATGAACACCAATATGTGGGAGCACCCGGCCACGCAACGCAACGTCCTGCTGCTCCGGGAGCGCGGCGTATTCGTGGTGGAGCCCGGAGCCGGCGAGTTGGCCTGCGGAGACTACGGGTCGGGACGCATGGCGAACCCGGACAGCATCGTGGCAGAGGTGAAATTGCGGCTCCAGGTGCAGCGCAAGCGCGATCTGCGCGGCACCAGGGTGATGATAACCGCCGGTGGCACGCGCGAGCCCATCGACGCCGTGCGCTTCATCGGCAACCGCAGCTCCGGCAAGATGGGCTTCGCCTTGGCCCGGGCCGCCTTCGACCGCGGTGCGCAGGTGGACCTTATTCAGGCCAACGTGGATATGCCGGACGTGCCCGGTGTGCGTCAGATAGAGGCGGACACCGCGGCCGAGATGTACGCTGAGGTCATGAAGCGCCTGCCCGACGTCGACATCCTCATCATGGCGGCTGCCGTGGCCGACTACCGGGTGGCCGAGGGACCCGCCGGGGGCAAGGTAGGCAAAGGTCGGGACGAATGGAGCATCGACCTGGCGGCCACCACCGACATCCTCTGCGAGGTGGCAGAACATCACAGAGGCCAGTTCCTGGTGGGCTTCGCCGCCGAGTACGGCGAGGAAGGAGTGCTACGGGCTCGGAGCAAGCTCGAGCGCAAGAAACTCGACATGATCGTCTTCAATGACATATCGCGCACCGATATCGGCTTCGACTCGGACTACAACGAGGTGCGTATCCTCTCCAAGGACTCGGAGGTCCTGTTGCCCAAGGCGCCCAAGGAGACCATCGCGGAGCTCATACTTGACAACGTGGCCCAAGCCGTACGGGCACGCAGGGGGGAGACCCCGCTCCCGGCCTAGTTGCACGTGGCCGTGAGACGCTGCCCCTCCATTCTCGCCACGTTCCTGGCCGCACTTCTTCTCGCCGTGGGCCTCTGGGGGTGCGGTTCGAACGGAGCAGGAAGTGCGGTTTCCAGCATTGCACCCGGCGATACCGGTTCTTCGGCTACCGTGGTCGGTTCGGGACCTACCACAGACTCGGTCTTCGCCGAAGCCTTCGCACGCCATGCCAGCGGGCTGGAGGTCGAGGGGCAGGGGACCGTGCAACGCCTCCTCCCCGACGATGTCGACGGCGATCATCACCAGCGCTTCATCGTGGAGTTGGCTTCCGGTCAGACTCTCCTCCTCGCCCACAATATCGACGTGGCGCCGCGGGTGGAGGGGCTGCAGGTTGGGAAGGTCGTCTCGTTCAGAGGCGAATATGAATGGAACGACCAGGGTGGCGTGGTGCACTGGACTCACCACGATCCCAGTGGTGACCACGTCGCCGGATGGATCGACTACCTGGGGAAGAGGTACCAGTAGCGGGCCGGCTCGACGCGCTGCATACCCGGGAGGCGCACACACAAAGGGCGCACCTCGGTGCGCCCTTGATTGTGACACGAGGCCGGAGCCTGAAGAAGAAGGCTATGCCGTCTCCCTCATCGCCTGGATCTCTTCCGAGGCCTTGATCTGCTCGAGGGCTTTGGCCTCGATCTGACGGATACGCTCGCGGCTCACGTTGAAGCGACTGCTGACCTCGGCCAGCGTGCGCGGATGCTCTCCCTTCAGGCCGAAGCGCAGCTCGACGACCTTGCGTTCGCGCTCGTCCATGGCCTTCAGTACCCGGTCGAGGCTCTCCTTCGCGATGATGCCGGAGACTACATCGGCCGGATCGGGTGTGCTCGAGTTCTCGATGAAGTCCCCGAGCTCCGCGTCTTCCTCGTCGCCGATAGGAGTCTCAAGGGAGGTGGTACGCTGCGCGATCTTGCGCATCTCCTGGACCTCAGACGGCTCGATACCCAGCTCGAAGGCAAGCTCATCGTCGTTCGGCTCTTTGCCCGTCTCCTGGAGCAGCTTCCGCTCCGTGCGCACCATCTTGTTGATCTTCTCGATCATGTGCACCGGGATGCGGATGTTGCGGTCCTGGTTGGCGATAGCCCGAGTGATGGCCTGGCGTATCCACCACGTGGCGTACGTGGAGAACTTGTAGCCTTTGCGGTAGTCGAACTTCTCGACCGCGCGGATGAGACCGGTGTTGCCCTCCTGGATGAGGTCGAGTAGGTCCATGTCCTGGGTGTAGTAGTTCTTGGCGATGGAGATGACCAGGCGGAGGTTCGACTGGATCATCCGGTCCTTGGCCCGCTTGTCGCCGGCCTCGATGCGCTTAGCCAGCTCGATCTCCTCGTCCTTGGTGAGCAGGGGGATCTCCCCGGCTTCCTTGAGGTAGAGGCGAAGCGGGTCGTGGGTGACTGTCTCGATGGACAGGTCGAGTGTCGGTTCGGTGGTCTCGAGGGCGCCTTGGGCGACCGGACTCTGTTCGTAGATCTCGATGGACTGGTCGAAGAGCTGCGAATACAGATCCTCGATCTCCTCCATGGTCATGTCGTAGTCTTCGACGAGCGCCATGATCTCGTCGCTGGTCACGTAACCTCGATCCTGGCCGACGACCAGCAAGTCCTGGACGTCGACGATCCGGCGGGCCTCGAAGGTGGAAATGTCGCTATCTTTGTGCACGGTTCCCTGCTATCCTTACGAAAGACTATTTCTTTCTTTCTCTATACCATGTTGCGGCGCAAACCTCAACATAATACACATTTCGGTTTCCTCCGTCAATACCTCTCTCCAGCCTCTAAGCATATCACCGCGGGCATAAAAGCCGCGTAAAGCTAGCACGTTGGTCGCCATTACCGGCTTCCCCAACGGAGCCACATAACGGAGCCACATATGAGACATTCTGCGTGTCCGCCTCCATGCCTCTGACAAAGGAGACCCAGGTTGAACAACGCAACGTCTGTGGCTCAACAGGGCCCTGTGACGCTGACACTCGATGCCGAGGGAGGGGACCAAGCTCCTGGGGAGATAGTCGCCGGGGCGCTTCAGGCCGCCTCCCCTGATTTACACGTCCTGCTCGTCGGGCGGGCCGAGATAGTCGAACCGCTCCTTCGAGGGTCAGACAGCCGGTACGTCGAACTGGTTCCCAGTACGTCGGTTATCACGTTTCACGATGAACCGGCGGGCGCCGTGAAGTCCAAGCCCGGTTCTTCGATGGTCGTCGGAGCCCGCACTGTGGCCGATGGCCGTTCTCAAGGTTTCATTTCTGCGGGAAACACTGGAGCTATGTTGGCTTCGGCGCTGCTCATCGTGAAAAGGTTGAATGGGATCCGCCGTCCCGCCATCGTCACCACACTTCCGGGACTCGAGGGCCCGGTCCTGCTGCTCGATTCAGGGGCCAACGCCGACTGCCGCCCGGAGCATCTGCTGGAATTCGGAGCGCTGGGATCAGCGTACGCGCGCACGGTTCTCGGGATGGACGCGCCCCGAGTCGGCCTGCTCAATATCGGCGAGGAGGAGAGCAAGGGGAGCGAGCTCGCCCGGGCGGCGCACGAGATGCTCTCCGCTTCGGGCCTGAACTTCATCGGCAACGTCGAAGGGCGCGACATCCTGAAGAACGGCGCGGACGTGGTGGTGACCGACGGCTTCACCGGCAACGTGGCGTTGAAACTCCTGGAGGGATGCGCGTCCTCCTTCTTCACCAGGGTGAAAGCTGCCGCCGGCAGTACCACGAGAGCGAAAGTAGGCGGGCTGCTGCTCAGGCCGGCGCTGCGAGGCCTCCGCTCAGCGCTGGACCCCGAGGAGGTGGGGGGCGCCTGCCTGCTCGGGGTCCGCGGCCTGGTTGTCATATGCCACGGGAACTCGTCTCGCAAGGCGATCGCGAACGCGCTGCTGTTCGGCTCCGAGGCGCTGCGCAAGGGGATCCTTCCCGGGGTGGTGGCGGAGTTGGAACGTGCCGGTGTGGTGCCGGGCGAAACGCCGGCCTAGTGTCTCGTGCTCCCTCTATGGCGAAGCGGACCTCGCTGATACAATGGCCGCGTCGCGGAGATTGGCGCGGCGATCGACCCCTTTCTTTAAGGAGCAACATATGACCAAAGACGAGATCCTCGCCAAATTGCGCGACATCCTGGTCGACCAGGTGGACGCGGATCCCGCCAAAGTGACACCGGACGCCACCTTCCAGGATGATCTCCAGCTGGACAGCCTCGACCTCGTCGAGCTGATCATGGAACTGGAAGACCAGTTCGGCATCAAGATCTCGGACGAAGAAGCTCAGGCCCTCACCACAGTCGGTGAGGCGGTCGACTTCATCGCCGCCCGTAGCTAGCGCCGTCTCCAGGAGAGGACCGAAGATGCGGGGACTGCCGGCTTTGCTGCAGGCAGTCCCCGCTCTATTGAGGCGGGCGACCGGCTTGGGAGAGACGATATCGGCCAACTGGGCGAGCCGTCCTGTGAGCGGAGACCGCCGGAGCGAGACCCTGCTCGCTTTGGCCGGATCTCTTCACCCCGAACTCCTCCAGCGGGCCCTGACCCATTCTTCGTGGGTCGGCGTGCGCACGGGTTCGTACGAGCGGCTCGAATTCCTGGGCGACAGCGTTTTGGGCTTGGCTATCGCATCTGCGCTCTACGAGCGTTTCCCGGAGCGGGAGGAGGGTGGTCTCGCGCGCCTCAAAGCATTCGTGGTCAGTCGCGCGAGCTGCGTCCAAGTGGCGGAGCGCATGGGATTGGCCGCCCTGGTAATGGAGCAGGCTCCCGGTTCCGAGCGCAAGCGCCGCGAGGTCATGCGCAGCCCGAGTATGCTCGGCGACATGCTCGAGGCGGTCATCGGCGCCGTGTACCTGCAGTTCGGTTTCGAGCGCGCACGCACGGCCATCGTCGCCCTGTTCGAGGAGCAGATGGAATACGCGGTCACGGCTCACGTGGATCACAAGACGTCTCTTCAGGAACTATTGGCCCCGCGAGGACGCCAGCCTGCCTACCGTCTGATCGACGAGACAGGCCCGGCCCATGCTCGGGTGTTCACGTCTGAAGTAGTCGTAGACGGGGCGGTACGAGGGAGGGGTGTCGGTACGACCATCAAGATGAGCGAACAGGCAGCGGCAGAGGAAGCGCTCGCCGCTCTCACACAGGAGTTCGCCGGCGACGAGACGTCCGAGAGCAGGCAGCCGTCCGGGCGGGGGGCCGCGCCGAATTCCTCTCCCGATAGTCGGAGGGGAGAGCCCCATGACTGAGATGGCTCGTCTTCGCTCGGTGCGTCTCCGCGGGTTCAAGACGTTCGCCAAGCCGACCGAACTGGTGTTCGAACCGGGCGTGACCGTCATCATCGGGCCGAATGGCAGTGGGAAGAGCAACATCGCCGATGCGGTCCAATGGGTGCTGGGGGAGCAGAGCCCGGGCAACCTCCGGGGCCGTAGCATGCAGGACGTCATCTTCTCAGGACCCGACGGCCGCCGCTCCAGCGCCGTAGCGGAGGTCAGCCTGGTGTTCGACAACGAGCACGGGCTGATGCCGGTCGACACCACTGAGGTGGAGATAACCAGGCGGTTGGAGCGCGAAAGCGGCTCGGACTACCGGGTGAACGGCGGATCGTGCCGCCTGCTCGACGTCCAGGATCTGGTGGGCTCTCTGGGCATAGGACGGGAGATGCACAGCGTGATCGGGCAGGGGAAGGTGGAGGCGCTGCTCAATTCCACGCCGGAGGCCCGCAGAGCCATGGTGGAGGAGGCGGCCGGGCTCGGGCGGTTCAAGAAGAGGCGGGAGAGGGCTCAGGCAAAGCTGGAGAAGACACGGCAGAACCTGATGCGCATGGCCGACATCGAGCGGGAGGTGAAGAGCGCGCTGCGGCCCCTACGTCAGCAGGCGGCCGCAGCCGAGCGGTTCGCCGAGGCCAAGGAGCAGTGGGCGCTCGCGAAGGGACGGCACCTGTTGGCGCAGGTCCTGGCCATCCGAGAGACGGCCGGCGGAACCCATACCGGCCTGAAGGCTCTGGAGGAGCGGCGGGTGCTCCTCGAGGAGAGGTTGGCCGGGCTACGCCGCGAGAGGGCTGCCGAGGAGGATCATTTCGCTGCGGCGCTGCAGGAGCGGGAACAGGTCGGCGCGATCTATCACCGGCTGGCCCTTGAGGCTGAGCAGCTACAGGGGAGAGCCACGTCTTTGCGGCAGCGGGTGGCGCGCATCGAAGCCGACCTGGACCGGGCCCGCCGCCGCCGAGAGGCGGCCCGAACCGATGTGGAGTCCCTCAGTACGCGGCTGGCCGAAGTCGAGACGCGCACGGCCGATGAGAGTCGTCTCGAGCGGGTCGGCACCTGGGGTCAGGCGCTGAGGGGCGCTCTGGAGACGGCGGTGGCCGACTTCGGAACCGCAGCTGCGGCTGAGGAAGAATTGAAGGACGCGGTTTTCGCGCTGGAGAGCACGCGGACCAGGGCTCTACAGGATCGTGAGTTCCTGCGCCGGGAGATCGAAGCCCGGAAGCGGATAGACAGAGAACTGCGGGTCATGGTGCAGGAGATCACCGGGCGCGTAGCCTCCCTCCAGGCGGAGTCCGAGGAACACGAGCAGTCCATACGGGAGGCCGAAGACGCGGTGACGGCGGCTGCAGCGCAGATGCAAAGCGCGATCGCCACCCGGGAGCGCGCACGGGCGGAGGCTACAGAGGCCGGGCGCCACGAGGCGTCCTCTGCCCAGGCCCTCACCGGTCTTCAGGCGCGGCAGGCGGTGCTGGAAGACCTGGTGGCCCGCCGTGAAGGAACGCCGGCCGGTGCTCGGGAACTCATGGAGCGTGTCGAGGGCGTGCGTCCGCTTGCCGAGGTCATAACGGTGGAGACAGGCTACGAGCGCGCGGTGGCCGCGGCCCTCGGCCCCCTGGCCCAGGCAGTGGTGCTGGGTTCGCCGGACGACGTGCGGCTCGTCCTGGAGGGCGAGGATGTGCTGGAGGCAGTTGCGCTCGATGGGGATGGAGCCGTCGAGCCCCACGCACCCGACGTGCCGACCGGGACTCGGGACCTGTGGGAACTGGTGTCTGGTCCGCGGGGGGTGGTTGCCACGCTGCGCGGGCTCCTGCCGCAGACGGCGGTTGTGGTGGACGACGTCCGCCTGAGCCCGGCACACGTCGGGGCGAGCCGCGGTGCCTACCGTCTGGTCAACAGGCGCGGTGAGATCCTGCAGAGAGGGGTGTATGTGGCCCGGCGCCGGGAGGTCGGCGTGGAGACCATGCTGCGTGCCCGGAACGAGTTGGAGGCAGTGGCTGTTGAACTGACGGCTGCGCTCGAGGAGCGGGACGAGGCTCGCGCGGCGGCCGCGCGGGCGGTTGAGGCTCTTGGTGGGGCTGAGGAGGAGACCCGGAAGGCCCAGGAGCGGCTGCAGCAGGCCGAGAGGGCATTGGCCGGGCAGAAGAACGAGGGCGAGTTGTGCGCCCGCCGTCTGGAAGAGGCGCGACGGCAGGCGGCCGAACTTCACGTACGCGAGGAGCGAGAGGGTGGTCTCGCCGCTCAGATGGCCGACCAACTCGCGGAGGCCGAGGAAAGGATCGCGGGGCAGGAAGCCGAGCTGGAGGCGGCTCGGGCGGACGTGCGAGGCATGCAGGGTCGCCTGGAAAAGCTGCGCGAGAGGGTGACTCTACTGGAGCAGAAGAAGGCGCAGGCAGGGCTCGTGGAAGTACGGCTGCGCGAGCGGTGCCGGGCGCGTGAGGGAGAGCGCGAGCGAATGAGGAGCCAGCTTCAGGAAGCTACGATCGGGGGGGAACGCTGGGAACGGCGCCTCACGTATCTGGAGACCTATCTCCCCGTGCTGGAGAAGCTGCTCATCTCCGCGGAGGGTTTGGCCGACCATTGGCGGGTGGTCAAGACGGTCTACGAAACCCGGTTGGAGGAAGCGCGCGCGGCGGCCGAGGGCGCCGCGCGCCTCATGCGCGATACGGCCGGCTCCGAGACCGGACTACAGCAGGAGTACGAGGCGATGGGCAGCCGGCTGACCGAGCTTCAGGTGGAACGCGCTCGAAGCGAGGACCGCCGGGCTGTGGTCGAGGACGAGTTGGCCGAGCTGCGGCGGCGTCACATGGCGCCACGTGCTCTCACCCTCGCCGACGTCAGCGGGGAAAACCTGGAACTCCTTGCCGCGGCGGCCGAGCGGGCGGAGCGACGAGTGGAGAAGATTGGCCCCATCAACCCCCTGGCCGAACAGGAGTGCGCGGAGCTGGAAGAGCGGGCCGCTTTTCTGGCCGACCAGCGTCGCGATCTTGAGGCGTCGCTGGCCGAACTCGAGCAGGTGGTCACGGACCTCGACGACCATATCGAGACCTCGTTCGCCGACATCTTCCAGACCGTCAGAGAGAACTTCTCCGCGGTCGTGGCCACGGTGTTCCCTGGGGCCAAGGGCACGCTCAGGCTGGTGGAGGGCCCGGCCGCGCTGGCCGAGGATGCGGCGGCCGACGCGCAGGAGGAGACCCTCCTGGAGGAGCCGAAGCCGGTGGTCAAGGGAATCGGACTGGAGGTCAAGTTCGCGAACAAGTCGCCGCGAAGCCTCAGCCTCCTGTCGGGTGGGGAAAAGGCCATGACAGCCATCGCCTTCCTGTTCTCGGTGTTCTTGGCCCGGCCGTGCCCCTTCTACATCCTCGACGAGGTGGAAGCGTCCCTCGATGACATCAATATCCGCCGCTTCCTTTCCCTGGTCCGGCGATACCGCGACCGCACCCAGTTCATCATCATCACCCATCAGCGGCAGACCATGGAAGTAGCCGACACTCTCTACGGGGTCACCCTCGAGAGCGACGGGACATCGCGTATCCTGTCCCGAAGACTGGCCGCAGAGAAGACCGCCTGAACGTCGCCGGCCTGCACGGCACCGGCCCGCACAAAGGGCTGAGGAATGGCCGGCGCCGGTCCAGGGTACCCGGCCGTACGCAGCGAGAAGGGAGCTTGAAGAGGTGAGCCACAACTGGTCTGAGGTCTTCATAGGGATCGAGGGGGGCACGATCCCGGACCCTGTGGATGTGGAGCAGCAGAAGCGGGGCGGCTGGCTGGCGCAATTGCGGGACGGGCTCTCGAAGAGTCGGAAGGCCCTCCAGCAGCAGTTCGGCTCAGTGATGTTCGATCGCTTCGACGAGGATCTGTGGGAGAAGATAGAGGAGGCGCTCATCTATGCCGACGTAGGCGTGGACACCACCGTCTCCATCGTCGAAAAGCTCGAGGCCGAGGCCGATAAGGGGGAGATCGACGATTCGTCCAGCCTGTTGAAGCGGCTTCGCGAGGTCACAGCGGAGCACTTCTACCAGGACGACCGGCGCATCGACGTGGCGCACGCCCCAGCCGTGCTCCTCATGGTCGGCGTGAACGGTACAGGCAAGACTACGACTATCGGCAAGATCGCCTGGCATCTGAAACAACTCGGCAAGGAGCCGCTCCTGGTCGCCGGCGACACCTTTCGGGCCGCCGCCGTCGAGCAGCTCGTCGAATGGGGGAGCCGGGTGGGCTGCGAGGTGATCAGGCACGAGCGAGGCGGCGATCCGGGCGCCGTGGTCTACGATGGCATCGTCGCCGCGGAAGCTCGGAAGGCGGACGTGGTGATCATCGACACGGCCGGCCGCCTGCACACTCAGGTGAACCTCATGAAGGAGCTGGAGAAGGTCTCGCGGGTCATCAAGAAGCGTATCCCCGACGCGCCGCACGAGTGCCTGCTGACCATCGACGCGACCACCGGCCAGAACGGCCTCATCCAGGCCCGAATGTTCAAGGAGGCGGTGGACATCACCGGTGTGGTGCTCACCAAGATGGACGGTACGGCCAAAGGCGGGATCGCCCTGGCCGTATCCCACGAGTTGGGCGTGCCCATCAAGCTGATTGGCACGGGGGAGAAGCTGGAGAGTCTGCAGCCCTTCGAGCCCCTCGAGTTCGCCACCGAGCTGTTCGGTGACCTCGGAACCGCGTCGGTCGGCGGCCTGTCGGGGTGATGTGAGGTGAGAAGCGGCGGCGCAGCGGAGGGCCCCGTGCCCCCGGGGTCGCGGGTCACGCCGGCGTCGCGCCGCCCGCCAAGGCCGAAGCGCCGGCGTCCGCCCGGCGCCACTGTTTGACGGGAGATAACCGGCCGGGTAAACTCCATCATTCGCGGCCTGTGAAGGTCCGCCGCTGAACGGTGCTCCGATAGGCGCACGTACGACAAGGTGATAGGTGTTCGAATCCCTCTCAGATAAGCTGCAAGGCGCTCTAGACGGCCTCAAGGGCCAGGGGAAGCTCACGGACAAGGACGTAGAGCGGGCGGCCCGTGAGATCAGGCTGGCGCTTCTCGAAGCCGACGTCAATTACAGAGTCGTCAAGCAGTTCGTGGACAAGGTGAAGGAGCGGGCGCTGGGAGCCGAGGTGCTGGAGAGCCTCACCCCGGTGCAGCAGTTCGTCAAGATCGTCAACGAGGAGCTGACCGCGATCATGGGGTCGGCATCCACAAAACTGACCTTCTCGCCGCGGCCGCCGACGATCATCATGATGGTGGGTCTCCAGGGCTCTGGTAAGACCACCGCATGCGGCAAACTCGCCCGGTTCCTGGTGTCCGAGGGCAAGAGCCCGGCGATGGTGGCCGGCGACGTGTACCGGCCTGCGGCCATCGACCAACTGAAAACCCTGGGCGACCAGCTCAACGTACCCGTGTACGACGAGGGTGACAAGGCCGACCCCGTCGACATAGCCAAGCACGGTGTGGAGTGGGCTCGAGCCAAGGGCCGCGACGTGGTCATCGTCGATACCGCGGGCCGTCTGCACATCGACGAGAAGTTGATGGACGAGGTCGCCCGTATGCGCAACACCGTGAAGCCGCACAACATCCTGCTGGTGCTCGACGCCATGACGGGCCAGGATGCTGTCAATGTGGCCCTGCAGTTCCAGGAGCGAGTGCAGTTCGACGGCGTGATCCTCACCAAGATGGATGGTGACGCCCGCGGCGGCGCCGCGCTCTCGGTGCGGGCGGTCACCGGCAAACCCATCAAATTCGCCTCCAGCGGGGAGAAGCTCGACAACTTCGAGTACTTCCATCCCGACAGGGTCGCGTCCCGCATTCTCGGCATGGGTGACGTATTGTCGCTCATCGAGAAGGCCGAGAAGACCATCGACGAGAAGAAGGCCCGCGAACTCGAGCAGCGGCTACGCAAGAGTAGCTTCACCTTCGATGACTTTCTGGACCAGATCCAGCAGGTCCGCAAGATGGGCTCGCTCTCCAGCCTGCTCGGGATGATCCCAGGCATTCCCTCGGCCAAGCTGAAGGGGTTGCAGGTGGACGACAAGGCGTTCGACAAGATTCAGGCGGTCATCCAGTCGATGACGCCGGAGGAGCGCCGCCGTCCCGAGATCATCAATGGAAGCCGCCGCAGGCGCATCGCGGCTGGGTCAGGCTCCGACATTCATCAGGTGAATCAGCTTCTGAACCAGTTCAAGCAGGTGCAGAAGATGATGAAGCAACTGGGTTCGGGCAGGATGCCCAAGAACCCTTTCCAGATGTTCGGCACTCCGAGTTGATGGGGAGGAGGTGACCAATGGCGACAGCTATCCGACTCGCCCGCAGGGGCAGCAAGAAGCACCCCACGTACCGAATCGTGGTGGCCGATTCCCGCAGGGCTCGTGACGGCCGCTTCATCGACAGCATCGGGTTCTACAACCCACAGAGCGAACCGTCGATCATCGAGGTGGACGAGACCAAGGCCAAGGAGTGGCTCAAGACCGGGGCTCAACCCTCCGATACGGTGCGCAAACTCTTTACGGTGAAAGGCATCCTCTAGGTGAAAGAGCTGCTCGAATTTCTGGCCCGGTCGCTCGTCGACCATCCGGATCAGGTGCGGGTGGAACAGATCGACACCGCGGACGGCGTCCTCTTGCGGCTCACCGTGGCCAAGGAGGACGTGGGCAAGGTGATCGGCAAGCAGGGCCGTATCGCCCGGGCCATAAGGACCGTGGTCAAAGCGAGCGCCGTCCGCGACGGCAGGCAGGCCACGGTCGAGATTGTGGACTAGGCGCCGGGTCGACGTGAAGCTCCGGCCGCCCTGTCACCGCCCGCAACGACGCCTGGCCGTCGCATGCGCCTGTAGTTCCGCTACGAACGCTTTCTGCGGCCCGGCTCTCTGCACATTCTCCGCAGCCCGTCGGCGTACTCTCGCCTCCGCTCGATTCTGAGGCGGCGGCATGCCTCGGCCGGAATGGATCGAAGTGGGACGCATATCGCGGCCCCATGGCGTGCGCGGAGAGGTGCGCGTGACACTCGACTCGGACAACCCTGAGCGCTTCGTACCCGGAGCCGGCCTGTTCGCACGGCCTGGGCGCCGAGGGGTCGCAGGGCGCCGGCTGCCTGACCGAGTGAGCCTGACGGTTGAATCCGTTCGCGGGGACGAGGATTTCCCGATCGTGGCCTTCGAGGAGATTCCCGACCGCGACACGGCGGAGGCTCTCAGTGGGTACGTCCTCGAAATCGGCGCGCAAGACCTTCCCGAACTCGAAGAAGACGAGTTCTATCTCTTCGATCTCACCGGGTTGGAGGCGCGCGACCCTGCTGGGTCCGTACTCGGGCGGGTGACGGACGCCCTGGATTCCCCGGCGCACGCCATCCTGGTGATATCGCTGCACGGCGGCGGAGAGGCGCTGGTGCCGTTCGTGCGGGCGGCTGTGCCGGCAATCGAGATCTCGGAGGGCTACGTCAGCGTAGATCCTGCTTTCTTGAGCGTAGCGGGCGCCACGAACCGCGAGACCGGGGTCTCCGGTCCGGCGGACAAGGAGCCAGGCCGCGAATGAAACGTATCGATGTCTTCACCCTCGTGCCCGAGGCTTTCGAGTGGTTCTTGGGGCAGCACCCTGTGTCGACGGCGGTCGCCTCCGGGTCGGTTGCGGTAGCGGTGCGCAATATTCGGGAATACAGTCCCCTGCCGCACCATGAAGTGGACGACACGCCCTACGGCGGAGGACCGGGCATGGTGACTCGTGTGGACATAGTCGGACTGGCCCTCGAGGCCGTCTTCGGCTGTCCACCCACGCAAGTGCGCTCTTCCCGGGACGTCTTCATGATGGCGGCCGGAGGCAGGCCTTTCGATCATGAGACGGGCATCTCGCTTGCGAACAGTGAGCGAGACCTCGTCCTGCTCTGTGGCCGCTTCGAAGGCTTCGACGCCAGGGTGGAACAACTTTTCTGCACCGGCTCGCTGTCCGTCGGGCCGTATGTGCTTGCCGGGGGCGAGGTGCCGGCTCAAGTGGTGATGGAAGCTGTGATCCGCCGTCTGCCCGGGGCCTTGGGGAACGAGGACAGCGTGCTGGAGGAGTCCTTCAGCCGGGAATTGGACGGAATGGTCGAGTACCCGCACTACACCAGGCCTCGCGAGTATCTCGGCGCGGCTGTGCCCCCGATCCTCCTGAGCGGAGATCACGCGGCTATCGCTCACTGGCGGAAGGAAAGCGTCCGCCCGTCGCCATGGGGCCAGAAGGGGATTGGCGAGTGACTCCGGACGATCCCCTTTTAGCGTACGAGGAGCCCCAGGGTTCGCCGGCGGCGGAGGACGAGCCGGTCGACGAAGGCAAGAGGTCGAACATCACGCGGACGATCGTCGAGATAGCGATGATCGTGACGGCGGCATTCATCATTGCGCTCCTGGTTCAGGCCTTCCTCGTGAAGCCGTTCACCATCCACCAGATATCGATGAGACCCACCCTCGAAGAGGGCGACAGGATCCTGCTCAGCCGACTGACATACCGTTTGCGCGAACCGGAACGCGGAGATGTCATCGTGTTCCACTCGCCTATCAACACCGACGAAGACTTGGTCAAACGCGTCGTCGGCGTAGCGGGCGACCGGGTCTCGGTTTCCAGCGGCAAGCTGTACGTCAACGGAGACCCCCAGAACGAACCGTATTTGCTGGAACAGCAATTCAGCGGCGAGATGCCGGAGATCGTAGTGCCGGACGGCGACGTGTTCGTGATGGGAGACAACCGGAACAACAGCGGAGACAGCCGTCTATTCGGCCCTATCTCCCGGGACAGCATCATTGGTAGCGCTTTCTGCGTCTATTGGCCCATCAGCCACTGGAAGGGACTCTGACCGGCCGGTTCCGCCGGACTCTCCCAGGGGCCACCCTTGTCGCCCGGGTTGCAAACCGAATCGCGATGCTCTAAAGTCTGTTGGCTTTTTTGCCACAGAGCTGTCGAGACCAGAAGACGAAGGATCGGGACAGAAAGACATGGGCGTGATCGAAGAACTCGAGCGGGCGCAACTCCGGGAGGATGTCCCCGTTTTCAAATCCGGCGATACCGTCCGGGTGCATTTCAAAGTCAAAGAAGGCAGCCGGGAACGTATCCAGGTATTCCAGGGCTTCTGCATCAGCAGGTCCGGGCAGGGCTCTCGGGAGACGTTCACGGTGCGCAAGCAGTCGTTCGGGGTGGGGGTGGAGCGCACGTTCCCCGTGCATTCGCCTAAGATCGAGAAGATAGAGGTCATGGCCGTGGGCGACGTGGCTCGGGCCAAGCTCTACTACCTGCGCGAGAAGCTGGGCAAGAAGGCTCGCGTCAAGGAGAAGCGTATCTGATAGGAGTGAGGGCCGGATGAGTGAACCGAGGGCCGGATGAGTGAACCGGACTCCGGCTCTCTGACCGCCCGCGATAAGACCGGGGAAGAGGGGCCGCCCCAGGCGGCTCCGGCCAAGAGCCGCAGCAAAGCCCTACGATGGACCGTCGAGATCGTCATCATCGTCGTGGCGGCATTCGTTCTTGCACTCCTCGTGCAACAGTTCATCGTCAAGCCTTTCGCCATCCCGTCTCCGTCGATGGAGAACACCCTTCTCGAAGGTGACCGAGTACTGGTGAACCGCCTCGTCTATCACTTCCATCCGCCGAGACGGGGGGACGTCATCGTCTTCCACCCGCCCGGAAATCCCGGTTCGGATCCCTTCATCAAGAGGGTGGTCGCCGTGGCGGGTGACACCGTCGCAGTACACGACGGCCAGCTCTACCTCAACGGAGTAGCCCAGGACGAGCCCTACGTGAAGGATTACCCTATCCAGGGGGACTATCCGGAGACGGAGATACAGGATGGGTACGTGTGGGCCATGGGTGACAATCGCAACAACAGCGGCGACAGCCGGGTGTTCGGTCCGGTACCGCTCGATTCCATCATGGGCGAGGCGTTCGCCATCTACTGGCCCCTCAACCGCATCCGCGGTCTGTAGCCGGTTCCCATGGCCGCCGGGAAGACTAAACGCGGCCGCAGGGCCTCGGATCCTTTCCGTTTCGACCGCAATCTCCTGGAGGAGGCCGCGCGCGAAGCCGCGGCCCGGCGCGACCTGAGGATCGCCGGGGCGGACGAAGCCGGAAGGGGCTGTTTGGCCGGTCCCCTTGTGACCGCCGCCGTCGTCCTCGACTATGCTCGCGGCCCGTTCCGGGGGCTGGAGCATCTCACAGATTCCAAGCTCATGACCCGCGAGGGCCGGGAGGCCGCCTACACGCTGGTACTTCGGCACGCCGTCCGGGTGTCGTGCGTCGCGTGCGCGCCGGCGACGATCGACCGGATGGGGCTGCACCGCTGCAATCTGTCCGCTCTGGCCGCGGTTCTGGAGTCACTTGGTGGCGAGTACGCCTTGGCGATCGTAGACGGCTTCGACCTCAAACGACCGGACCTCGGCGTTCGCCCCGTGGTAGGAGCCGACTACAAGAGTGCGGCTGTGGCCGCGGCATCCGTGGTAGCAAAGGTGACGAGGGACCGGCTCATGCACAGCTTGGCCGCCGAGTATCCGGACTACGGCCTCGAGGAGCACGTGGGCTACGCCACGGAGCGGCATCGCGCGGCTCTTCGCGCTCATGGACCGTCGGCGATACATAGGCTGAGCTTCCAGGGAGTGGCCTGTCCGCAACTGGAGCTGACCTTCGGCGCAGAGCCCGACTTCGAGGAGCTTGGGGAAGCCTAGGCGGTCTCGGGCGGACGCTCAGTCCATCTTGCGGTCCGGGTCCGTGGCACCCGCGATCCGGTAGCCGGCCCCGTCGCGCTCGACGAATCCTTCTCGGGCAAGATCGTCCAGCACGGAAGACAGTTCAACGGCCTCCCTACCAAGTGAGGCCGCCTTTGTCAGTATCTCTTCGAAGTCGAGCGGCTGAGGTGCAGTCTCAACGAGCAAGCGGACTATGCGGGCGCGCAGTTCGCGCCGGGAGCCGGAGAAGGGCTTCTGCACCGCGTGATGGGAGCTGCGGCGGCCGGGATTCCCGTGGGTCTTCTTGATCCAGACGCCGTAGTCCATGAGCGCGTAGAACCATTCCCGAGGATCCCGCACATCTATGGTGGCGGCTACCAGCGGGAGGATGGCCGTATCGGGCACTTCGTCCTCGTCGGCGAAGAAGTGGTAGATGAACGCTGCTCGGATGTTCGTCTCGATGAACGCCTCTCCGCGCCCGAACGCGAACGCCGAGACGGCCGCCGCAGTGGCCGGACCTACGCCGGGGAGACGGCACAGATCTTCCTGCGTGTCGGGCACCCGTCCGTCGTGGCGCTCGACGATGGCCCTGGCAGCCCGATGCAGGGCGAGGGCCCGCCGGTTGTAGCCGAGACCGAGCCACGCGGCAAGCACAGACTCGACCTCCGCGTCTGCGAGCGCATGGACGGTCGGGAACGCAGCGATGAACAGTGGGTATCTCTGCAGGACCCTGCCCACCTGGGTCTGTTGGAGCATGATCTCGGAGACGAGGATTTCGTAGGGATCGTGAGTGCGACGCCACGGCAGGTCGCGACGGTTGTTCCGATGATGGTCCCAGACCGTGGCGACGAACGCGTCCAGATCCGCCGCCTCCAGTGGCCGCGTGGCCTTTCTCGAACCAAGGTCTGAGGCCGCTCCCGTCATGTGTGGTCTAGCCTCCCAGTCGCAACGTTGGATATGTTCAGGAGGGAGGATCCATGAGTGATATCGGCCTAGAGCGGGTCGTGCGCGGGCGCACGGGCGAGCAGGTGGCCGCCTCCTTCCTTGCCGAGAGAGGGTACCGCGTGCTCGCCAAGAATCAACGTACGCCTGTCGGAGAGATCGACCTCGTCTGCCGGACGCCGTCTCAGGTGATCGTCGTGGAGGTGAAGGCCCGATCGGGCGGGGAGTATGGGTCGGCTCTTGAGGCCATCGGTCCTCGAAAGGCGCGCAGGTTACGGGCGGCTGCAATGTGGTGGCTCTCGGAACGCGGGCTGCTGCCCTGCTCGGTGCGCTTCGACGCCGTTCTGGTAGCTCTCGACACTTTCGGACTGCCGTGCTTCCTGGAGCACGTCAAGGACATTTTGGGCGAAAGCGTCTCCTGATGAGCCGGTGCGGCCGAGGGCGTTTCTGGGAACGGCCAAGGTGGCGGTGATGTCGGTCGCGTCGGTGTGGGGTTTCGCCATGGTCGGTATCGACGCGGTTCCGGTTCGCGTCGAGGCCCATTCCCGCAATGGACTACCAGGCGTGACCATCGTCGGTCTGCCGGGGGCGGCGGTGCGTGAGGCCCGGGAACGGGTCCGTTCGGGGGCGGCCTCGTGCGGCCTTCCTCTGCCGACTCGCCGGATCACCATCAACCTCAGCCCGGGCGACGTGCCGAAGGAGGGCTCCGGGTTCGATTTGCCGGTAGCGCTCGCCACGCTCGCCGCATGCGGTTACCTCCCGGCCGAGGCCGTGCGGGACGTGGGGGCGGTGGGGGAGATATCGCTGGATGGGCTCGTGCGTCCAGGCCGAGGCATGGTGTCGATAGCTGAGGCTGCCGGGGAGATAGGTGCCCGCCTTCTGGTGACGCCCGTCGAAGGGCTGCCTGCCGCCGCGGAGGTCGCGACGGTGCCGGTGGCAGGTGTTCGCTCGCTCGCCGAAGCTGTGCTGGCAGTAAAGGATTCACAGGGACGGGAGCGCATCCTGGAAAGGGGCCGGCGTTGGTTGAACGCCCGCCGCGCCGGTGTTCCGACCGAGCCTGGAGACGGGCCCGATCTCGCGCAGGTACTGGGACACCACCAGGCCAAGCGGGCTCTGGAGATAGTCGCGGCCGGAGGCCATCATCTTCTCATGGTGGGCGCTCCCGGCGCCGGCAAGACCATGCTTGCCAGCCGGCTTCCGGGGATTCTTCCGGGTCTCGCTCGGGAGGAATCGGTGGAGGTCACTCGAGTCTGGAGCGCCGCGGGCCTTCTTTCCAGGCCGCTAGGAGGCCTGGTGAGGGAAAGGCCTTTTCGGGCCCCGCACCACACGGCGTCGCGGGCGGCCCTCGTCGGGGGCGGGCTCGTTCTGCGGCCGGGAGAGGTCAGCCTGGCCCATCGCGGGGTACTGTTCCTCGACGAGTTCCCCGAGTTTGCCCGTGATGCTCTTGAGTCCCTGCGACAACCGCTCGAGGAGGGACGGGTTGTCATCTCCCGACGCACGGGCACGTGCGTCTTTCCGGCTTCGTGCACTCTGGTGGCCGCGATGAACCCATGTCC
>CAZWAR010000056.1:14300-20466 GCA_964631965.1 uncultured Gaiellales bacterium | reverse complement strand
GAGCTACCTGCTGCCGCTGCTGGTTGCTCTTGGTCGGCAGGGATGTAAAGCTCATCTCCTCTGTTTGGGCGGCGGCGGGCTGGCCGAGGCTGCCGGCGGCCGCCACCTCCCCCACACGGTCATCCCCATGAGCCATTCCTGGGACCCGAGGGTCCTGGCTCCGCTGCGCCGCTTCCTTTCCCGCGAGGACCCGCATGTGGTGCACACCCACGGCATGAGGGCCAACATCCCGGTGCGCCTGCTTGTGCCGGGAATGCGGCCGAGGCCGATTCTCGTCACGACGGTACACTCCGAACTGGTCCTCGACTATGCGAACGGTTTTCAGGCCTGGGCCTATGGCGAGATGGACCGGCTGACCCGGCGAAACGTCGATGCCTTCTGTTGCGTTTCCGCCGACTTGGCTAGGAAGCTTGTGGCCGAGGGCGTACCGGCACCTCGGGTGCACGTGGTACATCCTGGGCTTGAACCGGCAGAGGGGGGCGCGATTACGTCTGCCCATGATGCACGGGCGAGGCGAAGGGCGTCCGAGGGTGCGTGTCCCACGGCACCCCCCGATCGCCGCCCCACCATCGGGACCGTCGCCCGGTTGGTGCTGGTGAAAGACCTGGGGTTGCTGCTCGAGGCGGTCGCTCTGACCGCCCTTTCGGTACCGGAGGTGAGGGCGGTCATCGTGGGAGAGGGGCCGGAGCGCGCGGCGTTGGAGCGCCGCGCCGCGGAGGCCGATCTCGCCGGGAGAGTACAGTTCCTCGGCCGGGTAGTTCCAGCCCGACCGCTGCTCGAGGAGTTGGATGTCTACGCGACTACTTCCGAATCGGAGGGCATCCCGATCTCGGTCCTCGAGGCCATGGCTGCTGGGCTGCCGGTCGTCGCCACGGCCGTCGGCGGTTTGCGGGAGACGGTCGAAGAAGGAGTGACGGGGTTCCTGGTGAAGCGAAAGGACGAACGGATTGCAGCCGCATCTGGGATTGCGGCTCGGCTCGTCGAACTACTGCTCGACCCAGGGCTTCGCGCGCGCCAGGGAGCGGCCGGGCGCGCGCTTGTCGCCGAACGGTTCTCGCCGGATGCGGCGGCGAGCACCACGATTGCCATTTACGAGCGGGCCCTGGCCGCGCAATCGATCAGCGAAGGCTGGCGACAGCGGAGGCGGGCGTGATGCGGGGCGTCGACATCGTCTGTATGTCCTCCCTCGACTGGGGGGCGCACTGGACGAGCAAGCAGCAGATTATGTATAGGCTGGCCGAGACCAACCGGGTGCTCTACGTGGAGGAGCCCGTCACCGCTCTCGCTCCGTTCAAGGTCCCCACCAGGTGGAAGCGGTGGACGGCTGTGGTGCCTGAATTGCGCAAGGCACGGCCGGGACTCTGGGTCCTCACCCCTCCACCGCTCTCGCCGTTCGCCAACATGTATCCGTGGATAAATAGGGCCAACCAGCGGGTTCTGGGCGGCTATGTGAACTGGGCACTCCACGAGATTGGGATGCGGGACCCGGTTCTGTGGACCTATCTGCCGGGCTCCTGCGACCTGATAGATCACGTGAAGCCGGCAGCGGTCGTCTATCACTGCGTCGACGAGCACTCGGCGTTCCCAGGCTTCATCAAGCCCGAGGTGGTGAAAGCGTACGACGACGACCTCACCCGCCGGGCCGACCTTGTGCTCACGTCGGCTGAAAACCTAAGGCTGACCCGGAAGGATCTCAACCCGAACGTCCACCGGGTTCCTCACGCGGCAGATGTGGAACACTTCGCCACGGCTCTCGACCCCGGCCTTCCGCTTCCCGCCGATATAGCATCCATCCCGGCGCCACGGCTCGGGGTCGTGGGCGTGCACGATGAGCGCCTCGACCTCGCGGCCATCGAGGCCCTCTCCGCGGCCGACCGCTCATGGCAGATCGTGCTGGTGGGGCCGGTGGTGCGCGGAGATGTAGACGTGGAGCGGCTGCGCCGGCCCCCGAACGTCCACTTGCTCGGCGGAAAGCCCCTGGCGGAACTCCCCGCCTACCTCAAAGCGCTGGATGTGGCGCTCATCCCCTACAAGCTGAACGAGCTGACTCGAAACATCTTCCCTCTCAAGCTCTATGAGTATCTGGCAGGCGGACTCCCGGTCGTAGCCGCCGCTCTTCCGGAGTTGGCCCCGCATGCGGACAAGGTCTCCTTGGCATGCCGGCCGGAAGAGTACCCGGCACTCGTAAGAGCTGCCCTGGCCGCCGACTCCCCGGGTGCTCGGGCGGGACGCTCGGCGGCGGTTGCCGGCGAGACCTGGGAGGCGCGGGTGGAGGAGATGTCCAGCCTGGTGGAGGCGACGATCGCCCGAGCCGTTCCCGGTGATGGCCGCGCCCGGTCGGCCTTCCCTGCCGTATCAATCCTCGGATTCCGTTTGGACCTCGTCGGACTGGAGGAAGGGGCTCAGTGGCTGATGAGTACCTTGCCTGCCGCGCCCAGCTCGTCGTCCGCAGCGGCTGCTGTGGAACAGCCGGCGGGCGGGAGAGAGCCAATCGCTCCCGCCCCAGGGGGCCGCACGACCATCGCGGTCTCCTTCAACCCGGAACTGGTCATGCGGGCCCTTGAGAATGCGGAGACCGCCCAAGCCCTGCACGCCGCCGACCTCTGCTATCCGGATGGCGTTGGGGCCGTATGGGCAGCGCGGCGTAGCCTGGGTCCCGTTGGAGTGTTCGAGCCGGCTGTCGAGCGGGTGGCCGGCATAGACCTCGCGCAGCGGATCCTCGAAATAGCGGCCGGGCTCGGTCTCAGTGTCTTCTTTCTGGGGGCAAGACCCGGGGTCGCCGAAGAGGCGGCCCGTCGGCAGAAGGCGAAGCATCCCGGACTGCGCATCGCCGGCTGCCGGGATGGCTACTTCCTCCCCGACGAGGACCGATCAGTGGTCGCCGCGGTGAGGGCGTCAGGAGCAGACGTCCTCCTCGTAGCCATGGGTGCACCCCGGCAGGAGATACTGCTCTACCGCTATCGGGAGGAATGGGGGGCCCGAGCGGCCCTCGGCATCGGCGGCAGCTTCGATGTGTGGGCAGGCAACACCGCTCGAGCCCCCGAGGCCGTCCGGAGGGCCGGGGTCGAGTGGCTGTACCGCCTGCTTCGCGACCCGAAGCGATTGCGCCGCCAGTTGGTGCTTCCGCGATACGCCTATCGGGTCATGACGACCGGCGGCAGAGTCGTTCACAGCTCTGCCCCGCCGGGTCCAGACGGCCGGGAGACGCTCGCGTGAAGCGCCGCGGAGATGACAACGTGGGAGGGTGGTCCGAGGCCACACCCTCCGACGCCGCCCTTCCTATTGAGATCGCCGATGGCGTAGCGATGGCTCCCGGGGAGGAATCGGACGCCGGCGCCTTTGTGTCTGCCGGAGCGGAGTCAGAGTTGGCTGCGGGCGAGCAGGCGGCTATCGCCGTGGAGTCCGTGTCAGGAACGGCTCTGTCCGGGGATGGCCAGGCTGGCACGTTTCGCGAGGGCTCGGTGCGGGGTGTGGTCGGCAGAGCCGCGCTGATCATCTTGGCCGCCACGCTCACCGGTAGATTGCTGGGGTTGGTTCGCGACGTGGTGATGGCCGATCTGTTCGGTCGGCAGGCCGAGACCGACGCATTCTTCCTCGCCTACCGGCTTCCCTACTTGCTGGCCCTCGTTGTAAGCAGCGGCCTGGTTGCGGCGTTTGTGCCTCTCTTCAGCCATCGGATCTCCACAGGGCGGAAGGAGGATGCCCTCGGCCTTTTTGCGAACATGGGCAAGGTGGCCGGTCTGGCGCTCGTCGCGGTCACGGTGATCCTCGTGGTCGTCGCGCCGTGGTTGGTCCCCTTGATCGGCTTCGGTTTCAGCTCGGGGACCAAAGACCTGGCCGTCTATTTGTTCCGCCTCGTGATGACCGGCTTCGTGTTCGCCGGCCTCACCGGTCTCGTGACCGGCATGCTCAATTCCCTGCGACGCTTCGCACTGGCTGCGTTCTCTTCCGTGGTAGGGGGGGCGGTGGCTCTGGTAGTCATGGTGGCGCTCGCCGGCCCCCTGGGGATCACCTCCCTTGCGGTCAGCACTGCGGTGAGCTACCTCGTTGGGTTCGCGGTGGTAATGTTCGGCATCCGCGACCAGGAGGTGCCGTATCGGGCTCGTATCCAGTGGCGTGATCCGGCGCTTCGGGAGGCCGCAGGCATGGTTTGGCCGGTGCTAATTGGCTCTGCGGTAGGTGCGACGGCCATCTTCTCCGATCAGATCATGGGCTCCATGCTCGACGTGGGTTCTGTCTCGAGCCTCAGCTACGCGGACAAGCTGTTCCAGCTCCCCCTGGGCCTGTTCGTCGCGGGCATCACCGTGCCGCTCTTCCCACTTCTCTCCGAGCAGGTCGCGGCCAGGGCTCCCGAACGGGTCAAGACCACTCTGTCCTTCGCTCTGCGGCTGATGGCTTTCCTCCTGCTTCCCGTCATGGTGGGGTTCATCCTGCTGCGGTTCGCGATTATCGGCCTCATCTTCCAGCACGGCGAGTTCACCGCCGCTGACACCGGCCCCACCGCATGGGTGCTCCTCTTCCTGCTGCTCGGCCTCTACGTGTACGCCGGCAGAGACACTCTCACCCGCGTCTTCTATGCCTACCACGACACGCGCACGCCGGTAAAGATCAGTGTGGCTACCGTCGTGATCAACATCGGGTTGTCCTATCTCTTCATGCAGTTCATGGGGGTAGGCGGGCTGGCTCTTGGGACTACGGTATCCCTGACCATCAACTTTTTCGTGCTCCTCTATCTGCTCCGGCGCAAGATCGGGCGCATGGGACTGGCGAAGATGACCGGTTCCCTGCTCCGCGTGGCCGGGGCGTCGGCCGTCACCGGGGCGGCGATCTGGTTGATTGATGTGGGGCTCTCGCATCTGGTGGCCGAGTCGACTGCCGGTTTTGCCGTCCGGGTCGTGGCCGGGGTCCTCGTCGGTAGCGGCACGTACCTCTCGGTCGCCCGGCTCGTGGGGTCCCCGGAGCTCGCGGAAGTCAAGGACATGCTTGCCGCTATCGTCCGCCGCCGCTGAGCGAACTGTCCGACCCTCCAGGAGAAGGCCGGCTCCGTGCCCCTCATTCTTGGACGGGGCGTACGCGAGGCACAGAGCGGCGGAATCCTTGCCAGCCCAGTAGGGGCCGCCCCCCTGCAGGCCTTGCTGCAATCCGTCTGGAAACGCTGCCGGGTCGTTTGCTAGTATGGCGCCTGTTGAGCGCGTAGTGACCCCAAGGAGTCGCCGCTTCCCCGAGAGCGCAGCGCCCAACGAGAGGAGAGGGAAGTTTGGATTTTCGTGGTTCGCAGTGGCCGCATGCCCTGCTCGTTCCTGCTGATGTTCGCAGCCGTTCGGTCTTGCCCGTTGCCTGCCCTTCCCCCTCCTCTCTAGCCCGTGACGGAAGCGGGGATGTCAGGCACGGCTCCTCTTCTACAAGTGCGACAAAGGTAGTCTCAGGCGCTAAGGCCGACGGGCCTAGCTGCCGAAGAAACCGTTAGAACTTGTAGTCCGCAATCTGTCCTGGCTGGATGCCAAACGACAGGGGAGAGGATATGGACATCTGCATCCAACGCCCGAGGATTGCGCACCCGCATTCGCGACGGCTTCTCACGATCTTTCTCGCCGCGGTGTTATTTGTCGCCGTGGTCTTCGGTATCGTCCTGACCTCCAACGCCAAGGCCTACACCTATACCGGCGAGGAGACAACGTTCGTCGATCTCCTGAACGACTATCGCCAGGATCACGGCTTGTCTCCGCTGCTGATCTCCGACCTGATCAGCGAGGCCTGCTATCGCCACAACCATGATATGGCCAAGTACCGGTTCTTCAGTCACGAGAGCGAACAGTCCGACTGGTTTGCTCCTAACGCTCTGCCGTGGGATCGCATGGCTCTCAGCGGCTACGACTTCTACACCGACAAGGGCGAGAATATCGCTGCCGGCTACGGTACGGCGGCGGAGGTGTTTGCTGCGTGGAAGGCTTCGGCTGGACACAATGCCAACATGCTGAGCTCGACCTACAAGGTGATAGGAGTCAGTTTCTATCGACTCGTGGGCTCTCCGTACACGTACTATTGGACGACCGACTTCGGGGGATACGTGGATTCGACCGCGCACGCAGTCGGCACCCCACCTTCCCCGGGCGCCACCCGCTACGAGCAGACCGACTCCCACATCGCCTATACCGGTGACTGGTAT
>CAZWAR010000056.1:0-14200 GCA_964631965.1 uncultured Gaiellales bacterium | reverse complement strand
AACTGCGCCTGAGCGGGGGGAGCGATGCCGGCGAGTTCCTGACCCTCGATGCCGTGGACGTTTGGGGCAGCATTAGCAGCTGACCATGGGGAGGAGGTCCAGGGGGCCCGCGAAGTCGCGGGCCCCCTGGTGATGCTCCGAGGGTTGCTCTCGGGTCATGCCGGTGTGAACATCACCGCATCGGCGACCACGTAGCCATTGGCCCCGGTCGCAGAGAGGGTAATGCTGCCCGAGGCGGGAGAGTAGCCCGACGCGAAGTAATACTGGCCGAGCGATACCCATGCCGACCCATTGATGCGCTGGTTGATGTAGCGGTTGTAAGCGCCGGAGGGGGTTCTGATGGTGACGGTGCTACCCGAGCTCCGGTCGCTGGCTGCGGTCCAGCGCATATACACTTTGTAGTACCCGGAGGACGGCAGCCGCGGTGTCCATCGGGCCCACGCGGTACCGGTCGTGGCGGCGTGGACCTGATAGTCGTCGCCGAAGAAGCCTGCCACGTTTGTCGAGCGCGTCCAGTTGCCCTCCACGTCTGAGCCGCCCACGCTCTTCGCTGTCGGGTTGTCGAGCACGATCCCGTAGCTGCTCAGCGATTGCCGGCGGATGGGCTTGTATTCGCTGCCTAGATACCTACTCACGCGTCGGATCTTCAACCCGGTACCAGGCGCCTCGTAGATGACGGGAGAGTTCCAAGCATCGCCGCTGTAGTAGATGGTGACGTGGCCGGACGTACCGTCGTTCTTGACAAGGATGTCGCCCATCTGCAGGCTGGAGCGACTGTCCAATTCGTACCAGGCTCCTTTGAGATTGTAGAAGTCGTAGCTGGTGTAGCGGGTGAACGTGGCGTTCTCGCCCCTCTCCTCCTGGTAGTAGAGGGTTTTGGGCACTTCCCAGCATTTTTGACCCAGACCGGAGCAGTCCGGGCCGTCACCGCTGGCACTGTCCGGCACCCAGCTTTCCCCGCCCCAGAGGTAGTTGGTCCCTATGGCCGACTCGGCACGGGAGATGATCTCGTACCGGGCGATTGAGGGTATGGTGGCCTGAGCATCGGCTGGGGTGACCCAGAGAGCGACGACTGCCGACAGGACCATACCAGCGGCAAGGACGACCGTGCCGAAACGCAGTGGACGTCTGCGGCGCGTCCGCGCGAGAATCACCAGCCGGACTGGAAACAGGGCCGGGGAGGTCATGGCTGCGTCTCCTCCACTCCCGTGGACAAGGGAAGGGTGTAGATGGTTATCGTATAGCCTTCGTCGCTACCGGACGGCCGGAACACCCGTCCGTCGGGTGCCACCACGTACGGCTGTCCCAAGTATGCGTAGGGCGAGTCGCAAAGGATTAGAGTGTCGCTGATGACCGGGGCGGGATCACCGCTCCGACCGGCGCTCACACGGCCGATGATGAGGGAGGGTTTCTCGATGCGTTCGTCGTGCTCCTGTAGCAGCCGGGCCCCGATGATCAAGCCCCCGCTACCGTCTCCGTCCACAGAGATCAGATGCTCGATCGCTGGACTCGCCGGAAATCTCGGCTTAGCCGATTGCGTCTGGGCCTGCTTCTGAGTCTTCTTGTCCACCTCAAAGCGTTTGAGCCGGATGCCCTCGTCGGCCTTGAACGTGATCTTCACCGTTTTGCTGATGTCGTGATCGACTGGACGGCCGCCGGTGGCCCGAACGGAAGCTGCGGCCGACTTTTCCGATCTCCCCGACTTGGCCGGCTTACCGATGTCGACTGCTCCGCTCCCGGCGGCGAACGTGTCCGCCTCTGGGGTGTTGGTACGGCTCGCGCTGTCGGTGAACTCGATCAGGAAGACGGAGTCGTGGGCCACCTCGATACACGGTCCGTCGGTAGTCGCAAACAGCCCCGTCACGACGTCTCCCATCTCCGGGAGAACGGTGGAGCGAAGCAGGACGCCCTGCCAATCGAGACAGACCAACTGCCTGTCGGTGTCGGCGTCGAGGACGAGGATGCTGTTCTCATCCACGGCCAGGAAGCGGGGCTCTTTGAGCGAGACGGGCACGGCGGCCATGTAGGAGCCGTCCTCGGCAAGAAGGACGAGGCGGGAGTTGACCGAGTCGAGGATGGCTATCCTACCGTCGGGCGCCACTGCGAGTGCTTCGGGGCCGCGGGTGAGTCCCTCGGCCGGCTGTACCAGACCGACCTGACCGGCGCCGTTACCCCAAGGTAGGGCTACCAGCTTGCGACCCGGAGTCTGATCCGGCAGGTCCGGTAGGGCGGGCCCCGGCTCGTCTGGGATCGGGACCGCCGGCTCACCGTCGGCAGGTACTGCGTCACCGGGCGCCTCCTCGGCCGGCAGCGAATCCTCCAGCGAACCCTCGGCCGGGGCCGTTTCTGTGGTGCTCGTCGTGTCCGCGTCCGCCTGGCGAACGAATCCCGGCACGAAAAGAGCGGAGACAAGAAGGGCGAGTAGCGCAAGAGCCGACGCGAGGGCGATCAAGGACGGTGCTCCCACTCGGGCGATCGCCCGAGTCCCACTTCCGCGAGCGGGCGCCCCGGGCACGCTTTCTCTGTCTCGTTCGGAAGGTCGTTTCCAGAGCATGGCTTCCTCCTAGCCGCAACGATGAGTGATACGGATAGGCTAGGAGGGTCGGCCAAGGCGGTTCTATGCGACCTAAGAACGGTCCTGGCGGACTCGGCGGGGCTGGAGTGATACCGTCGCTTCTCTGATTCCGTGCCGCCCGCACTCACCCACGGGCGTTGACGCGCGTGGGTGAGTGCCATCGGATCTGCTGGAGTCGGCGCTCTGTGCCCTGGGGTACACTGGCAGCATGATCATCCTGTTCTTCGCAGACATCGTCGGTAAGCCGGGGCGTGAAGCCCTCATCAGCAAACTGCCTCTTCTCAAGGATCGCTATGCCGCCGACGCCATCGTCGCCAACGGCGAGAACGTCACCGATGGCAAGGGCATCAAGCCGGCTCACGCCGAGGCGCTGCTGAATGCCGGGGTGGACGTCATCACCACCGGCAACCACGTCTGGAAGCAACGGGAGACGCTCCGCTATCTGGACGAGCAGCCTCGGCTGGTCCGTCCCTACAACTTCCTGGAATCCAACCCCGGACGGGGGGTCACCGTAGTCGACACCGCGGCCGGCCGGCTGGGAGTCATCAACCTGAGCGGCCACCTCTACCTCTATCCGGCGCGCTCGCCCTTCGAGGTTGTAGGCGAAGCGCTGGAACAACTGCACGGTGTGCGCAACGTGCTCGTGGACCTACATGCCGAGGCAACCAGCGAGAAGGTGGCGATGGGATGGTATCTGGATGGCGAGGTGAGTGCTGTGGTGGGGACTCATACCCACGTTCGGACCGGCGATGCCCATATCCTGCCGAAAGGCACCGCCTACATCACCGATGTGGGGATGTGCGGCCCTCGTGACTCGGTCATGGGGGTCAAGAAGGAGTTGGTGCTGGAGCGCTTCCTCACTCAGCTGCCGGTGCGTTTCGAGGTGGCCGACGGTAACGTGTGGCTCGAAGGCGTGGTGATAGAGTCGGGGGCCGACGGCGGCGCGCTAAGGATAGAGCCGTTCGAAGAACCCGCCTGAGGCCCGCCGTGTGCCTGTCGCGCGGCCGGAGTCATCACGCGACCCACAGCCGACGCCCGGAGTTGCATGCGCTCTCTCTTAGTATGCGACGCAGAACCGCCGACCTGTATGTTGCGGCCTCTCCAACTCGTCGATCATCGCGACTGCGTAGTCGGCGGTGGAGATGCGGCACTCACCCTTCTCGTCCACGAGCATTTGGTCCCCGCCCAGGCGGAACTTCCCGGTGCGCTCCCCCGGTTCGAGCATGGCCGCGGGACTGAGGAAGGTCCAGTCGAGATCCGGCTCGTTCTTGAGCAGATACAGGAACTCCCGGGTGCCGCTGGCTCCCGCCTTCCAATCGGGCGGGAAGTCGGGCTGATCGAGGAGTTGCCGCCCGGGCGCCGTCTCCAGGCTGCCAGCACCCCCGACCGCCAGTAGCCGCTTAACCCCAGCCTCCTTTGTGGCGGCGATGATGGCCTTGGCTCCCGCGACCATCCGTTCAAACACGTCTCCCGGCTCAGTACGGTCGGGGTTGAAGGCAGCGATTACCGCATCGTGCCCGGCGACGGCGGCACTCAGGGCTTTCACGTCGGCGACATCCACGGCCATGCGGGTCAGATGGTCGCGCTGCGGCAGGCGCTCCACCCGGCGCACGATGGCCGTGACTTCGTGCCCGCGATTCAGAGCTTCGTCGAGAAGCCGCGACCCGACATACCCGGTCGCGCCGATCAGCGCTATTTTCATCGTGCCCCCTTCTTGGTCGGTAGCAGGGGCCCGGCCCCCGCCGTCTATAGACTCCCCGACAGGTCCTGGAATACCAGCCCCGTAGGCAGTTTAGGATAGAAGAACGTCGCCTTCTGCGGCATCCGCTCACCTGCGAATGCGACCTCCCGGACCTGTTCCAGGCCCGTGGGATTCATGAAGAAGCCCGCCTGGAACTCACCCGCTTCCAGCCGCTCGAACGCATCCGTCGCATCCTTGAAATAGGCGACGCGCCCCTCGGCTGCTGAACCCTCTCCGGGAATGCCGAGCCCCGGCTCGAGAACGAGTTGCTGAAGGACCGTCACGTCGAGTTGTTGATACGCCGTAGTATGTCCTGGAGCGGCCGAAGCAGCTGCGGACGGGTCGAGCAGGCGCAGACCGTAGGCTCCGCCGGCCTCGGGCGCCCAGACCGCAAAGGCACCTCGCGGGTGTTGCTGCAGGTAGCTCTCCACCCTTGGTCGGGCTCCTTCAGTGCCGGTTGGGCCGACCGCCAGCGGCTCGACTGCAAAGGTGCCGGCCAGAAAGTCCGGCAGCGCCGCCAACCTATCGGGGTCCACGTCGGAAACGAGCCGATGGGTGGCATAGATGGCCAACCCGGGATCGGCCATGTTGCTGAGGTAGGCGAGGACGTACTCATAGGCGGGGACCATGTCCGCGGAATCCTTATCCCCGGTTGTAGCGGCGGTGTCGGCGGTATCCGTAGCGCCGCCGCCGGCCGCCTCGCGCCCGGCGGCTCGGACCGCCTCCGCTGTCCGTCTTCGATGCTGTCGATAGCGCAGGGCGGTTTCGTAGCGATGGTGGCCGTCGGCGATGATGAACCGTGCGTTCTCCAGATGGCGCCCGACAAAAGCCAGAAGCCCGGGATCAGACGTGGGCCAGAGCTTCGTGACGTTGCCGTCGTCACCGGCGACTACGGCCGCTGGCTCTCTCGAACCCGGTCCCGCGAACCATGCCGCCGTGATGGGGTCGCCCGGCAGGTCGTACAGAAGGAACACCGGGCTGAGGCTCATGGCCGTGTGGTCCATGAGCTCGAAACGGTCGGCTTTCGGGCCGGAGAAGGTCTGTTCGTGAGGGAATACGATGCCTTGGGAGAACTCGTCGAGCCCCACCGCGGCCAGGAAGCCGTGGCGCCTGCGCACCCGCCCGTCCGGCCCCGTGAACTCCTCCTCGACAAATGTCAGCGTGGGTGTCTGGTCTCGGACGAGTACCCCTTCCTTCTTCCACTCATCCAGTTGGGCAGCGGCCCGCGTGTAACGATTGTCGCAGTCGCCGTCGCTGGGCAGGCTCATACCCAGGTCCACCCTGACCACGTTGTGGGGACTGCGGGCGTAAAGCCGGGTTTGGAGTTCCGGGCCTATGACGTCGTACGGCGGAGCGATCAGCCGACCGGGGTCACCGGCTGCCGAAGAGTAACGCCATGCGCGGAAAGGAAGGGCAGTGTCCATAGAGCGAATGATAACAGCGCGGTGCCTGAGGCCCGCGACCGTTGCCTCCTGCGTGTTCAATCGTTAGATTGGGGAAAGGATGGTTACTGACAACCCAGTGCCCAGCCTTTTGAGGCAGCGGAAAGGAAGAGCCCGACATGGGATTCATGGACAAGGTCCGAGCCGGCACCGAGCAGGCCGCCCACGAGTTCGAGAAGGCGTTGGACAAGGGCAAGACCAAGGCCGGCGAGATGCAGATCGAAATGCAGATGGACCGTTTGGCCAGGAAGCTCGGTTATCTGGTCTTCGATTTCTATCGTGGGCGTAACGTCGACCAGGCGGAGCGGCAGAGGGTGCTCGACGAACTGTCGCGCTTGGAGGATCAGCTGTTCAAGACTCGGGCGGAGGCCGCTGCCAAGGCCGAGGCTGAAGGGCAGGCCCGGGCGGCCCGACAGCAGCCCGCCGGGGGCCAGTACGGTTCCGGGCAGTCAGCCGGACAGCCTGTGCAACAGCCCGACAGCCAAAGTGCAGGCGGCCAAAGTGCAGGCGCCCATTCGGACGACCGGCCGGCTGGGTGGGACGAGCAGTCACCGCCTACCGCGTAGGCAGGACTGAAGAAGAACACTGGAGACTGGCGTGACCGAAGGTATAACCGAGATTGGGACGGCGGAGTTCGCAAGCCTTGCCGCGGGTGACCGGCGGTTGCTGGAGAGGCTGGCCGGTGGGGAACGGATCCGTGCGGTCACGCCTTTCCGGTACCCCGGCAGGCGGGGCCCGCTGGTGCTCCATCTCATCCCCGTGGCGCCGGACGCGCCGGGACCGAGGCGCATCCTTATCAGCGACGGCGGGGGGCTCATCAAGAGTCTCGACGAGCAAGGGCTGGACCTATCGGTTGACATGATCCTGAGCAAGACCGTGTTCCACGCGCTAAAAGAGGTGGAAGGGGCTCGGGTGGGCTCAGGCCAGCTCTTTCTCGACTCCACCGTCGACGGTCTGCCTGCCGATCTCTGGCGGTTCCTGCAACTGATCGCCGAGTTGGTCGGTCTGCGTCACTCGAAGTACAAGGACGCGCTGCTCCACATGTCGCGCAGGAGTGAGAGGGCGCCGGACCTTATCAACTGGTAGGGCTTCGGTCTTCAGAAGCGCCGGCCTGGTTGGAGATCGTGCCCTGGAGGAGCGTGCCTCCGGGCATCCGGTGGGCGTCAGCGGGGGTGGCGTCGCTTGCGGTCGCCGGGCTCCGCGATCGGGATCCCGTCCAGACCCTCTAGTGTCTCGAGGATCGATGCGAAACCTTCTTCCACAGCAATGGAGAGATAGGCTGCCTGGGCGCGGTCCAGCACCGCGGTCTGCTCGTGCCAACACTCCGGGCACCACAACCTGACAGACCAGCGCGTATCGGCCTGCTTGGTCCAGTCAGAGGCCTGGATCAGCGGTGACGAACAGGAGCGGCAGTGCAATGTCAAGGTTGCCGCAGGTCGGGGAAAGTTGTCGCCCATCGTGGTCACAGTGTAGGTATCGGCGAGAGCGGGTCTACGGTTTAACCGGCCCTTGACCGAGAATGCTCAAGCCAGGCCCGAGGAGCGGCCGTCCGTCGTCGGGAAAGGGAGCCGCACAGTTTCGCCGGGAGCGGCTGCACGGGGCCCGGAGCGCGGGTCCGCCCGGTAGCTCCACGCGGCCGATGCTCTCAAGAGAGTGGACGCCTGGGGGCCAGCGCGTTCCGGTACGAATTCGAGGCGATATCGGTTCCCGGGGAGGAGGTCGTCACCATCGCTCCCAGCAAGCAGTTCCAGTCCATAGTGGTGACCTCGGCGGCCATCCAACAGGGCTCCATATGCAGGGTCTACCTGGGCGGCTCGTCGTCGGGGACGGTCACCGACACGGTGTACAGCGGCGGCGGGACCGGCCGCCGCTCCCTCACTTCCTCACTTCCCAGACCCGCCTCGCGTACCGCTCGGAACCCCGCCCGGTCTATGTTTGCGCGCTCCCCCTCTGGGCCTCGAGCATTCGCTCCATGAAGCCGGGCCCCATCTTGGCCGAAACGCCCCGTTGCATGGCAAAGGCCAGAAGGGCGAGGATTCCGAACTCCCCGGCGAGCAGCGGGCGGAGCGCGAAGTCCGCCGTACCGAGCAGCCAGACGGACACGACGGTGGCCACCAGGGACAGGATGGCCCAGATGGCGAGCTGGATGATCACGAAGATCCAGGAGAAGCCGGTGGTGTCCATGGCGGCCAGTTGCACCATGTTGGTCGACACCCGGCCGCCTCGGCGCCCGGAGAGTCCCGCGGAGAAGACCGCCACGGACGTGAGCGGCACGAGTAGTATCGCCAGAGTGACTACGGGCTGGCCACGGAGATAACCCGAGGCCAAGCCCGCGGCCAGCGTCAGCGCTCCGGCGAGCACCATAATGGCCGCAGGCAGGAGGCAGTGAAGCCACAGGATCCTTTCGAAGCGCCAGGGAAGGAGCACCTTGGCCGCGCCCGGGGTGTCGACCTCCTGGCGGAGCGGCTCGAGCAGGGACGAAGCGGCAAGGTAGAGGGCCGCCCCGCCGGCCCACAGGGCGCCCATCCGGTAGGGCTGCAACGTGAGAAGGAACACTCCGGCGCCGGCCAGCACGATCCCCCAACCGAGGCGGATCGGAGAGCGAAGCAACGCAAGGGCGCCGTGCCAGGGGATGCTGAGCATGGGCCTGGCTGGGGCGCGCAGGCGCAGTCGGCCCTGCCACGTCTGCGCCTTGTCGCCGCGGGCGGCCTGGCCGATGGTGCGATAGTCGAAGGCGTAGAGACTGGCCACCACCTGCGATCGGGTCCGGGCTCGCATCCGGAAACCCTCTATGGTGCAGTGTCCGGCGGTACGGTAGAGACTCACGACGCCTGCCAGCGTCAGTGCCCACAGCAGCCCCAACCCCACCACGCCGTAACTCGGAGCATCCGAAACGAGGGGCAGGATCCCCCAGCCCCAGGGCCCGGACCAGAGCCCGGCGACCTTGGCCTCATGGCCACCGGATTGAGCGAACGCAAGCAGGATGGCCAAGCCGATAAGCGGGATCGTCAACCGCATGGCCCAGGCCGTCGCCCAGCGCAACCGCTGCACGTGCCAGCTTCCCACGACGAGAAGCATGCCGAGAGCGAGGCCGCTGAGAGCGGCCTCGCCCACCCGCAGGCCCGAGTGCGAGCCCGAAGAGCCGACCAAGGCGAGTATCCCGACGATGGCGCCTGCCGCCCCGAGAAGCACGGTTGCACTGAGCAGGCGAGGCCGCACCAGAGCGCTGCGCCGGAGCGGAGCCGGGAGGAGATATAGGCAGTCGGCCTCCGAGAAGGAGACGAAGCCCTGGACGGTGCTGTACCGGAAGACGCCCAGGAACAACAGTACTATGAGCGCGGGGCCCCAGACAGACCGGTAGAAGCCGGCGACATCGACGAACAACCCCCCGATCCGGCGGGAGACCGTCCAGGTGACCGCCACCAGGACGCCGATGGTGAACAGGGCGATGTAGAGGTTCTCGACCCTTGTGAGCCACGACTTACCGGGCCGAAGCTGGGCGAGCAGTCTCAGCACATCCCGCGCGTCGGCGGGAGACGAGGGGTCGTTCACCTCCGGAGCGGGAAAGAGCAGACCGCGAGTGGAGGGGCTAGTCATCCGTTGGACGGCGCCGCGCGCGCCGCCGAGTGGAACCAGGCGTTGCGATGGTCGGTGTGGCTGACGCCCCGACCGAGTTCCGCCGCTCCGCCGGCGCCTCTTCCGGAGTCACCTGTCCCTCGGAGATGTGGAGCACCCGGGTCGTCACCGAACGAGCGAAGGCCGCGTCGTGGGTCATGAGCAGGACCGCCCGCTTCGTACCCTTCGACCGCAGGATCATGTCGCGAAGGGTCTCCATCGAGGCCGCGTCGAGCCCGATGGTCGGCTCGTCGAGCACGAGCACCGAGAACGGTCTGATAACCGCGCAGGCGATGGCCGTCTTCTGCCGCATGCCCCGCGACAACTGGGCAGGAAAGAAGTCGGCGCGGTGCTCGAGTCCAAGTGACTGGAGCAGTCGCGGGATGCGCTTGTCCTGCTCGTTTCCGGAGATCCCGTTGGCTGTGGCCACCAACCGCAGATGATCGGTCACGGTGAGATCCTGGTAAAGGTAAGGATTGTCCGGCACATAGCTCAGGTGCTTGCGGGCCGCGACCGCTTCCTTTTCGTGATCCAGCGAATAGCCGGCGACGCGCACCCAACCCTCGGTCGGTTGCTGTAGTCCGCAGATGAGTTCGGCGGCCGTGGTCTTGCCGCTCCCGTTCGGGCCCATGAGGGCGACGCATTCCCCGGCGGCGATAGTGAGGTCGAGAGACTCCAGCGCCGCTACCTGGTTGTAGTAGCGGCTCAGGTTGTGCGTCTCCAGCAGGATGGTCTTGCTCGGGCTCGTGGTGGGCTCCTTGTCGGTCCGTATGGTCTGGCGGTGTCGCCCTTGCCAAAGAAGGGTACATCACCGGGCCGCGGAAGACCCGTGTTGCCCGGCGGGAACGTCCCTCACTCCACCTCCGTGGTAGTCGTGGTGCTCTCCGTGGTCGTCGTCGACTCAGTCGTCGTGGTCGTTGTGGTCGCGGTTGTCGCGGTGCCGATGGCGATCGTCCTCGGGTACATCGGGAAATAGTTGTTCCAGACGTCCTTGTGGATCACCTTGCCGTCCTCCTTCACCAACCGCGTCGTCTTGATCCTCTGCCCTTTCTGTCCGGCGCTCACCAGGGACGACCGGCCGACCTGCAGGTTGGGATCGGTGATGGTGCTCGTGACCATTCCCACGACGTCGTAGAAGTCGCTCACGGTCCACTCTGTGGAGCGGCCCTGGTCGGTGCCCCACACCATGATTGTCGTCTTGACCCCGGTGGACTCGCCGGTGATCCAGATGTAGTGGTCGGTGTCGTTCCTGAAGCGAAGGTTCTTGCCGCCTGCAGTCACCGTGGCGTCCTTCCCCTTCGGATAGTGACTGATGTACAGAGAGTGGTTGTGGCGCTCGAGGATCTCGAGCCCTGCCGCTCCTCCCGCCACCG
This sequence comes from uncultured Gaiellales bacterium, assembly GCA_964631965.1. Classification (GTDB taxonomy): domain Bacteria; phylum Actinomycetota; class Thermoleophilia; order RBG-16-64-13; family RBG-16-64-13; genus CAIQPS01. The sequence continues at coordinate 3,454 of CAZWAR010000056.1, read as the reverse complement.
CGTTGAACATCGTCGTCGACACCTGGCAGATCCCGCCCCCGAGCACGTCCTCCAGTTCCCCGGGGCCGGTAATCCCGACGGCAGGCTTGAAGCCCCGAGCCACCGTGCGGGGGCCGACCTGCTTGTCGAAGTTGTACTCCTCGCCTGGCGCCAGAAAGATGTTGGTCGCATATTTGGTGGCCATCTTGACGTTGGTCTGGCGGTCCTTCTCGCACTGATACGTGGTGCTGAAGACGGTAAGCCTCTCCTCGATGCCCATGGCCTCGGCCTTGGCCGTCGTGAGCTTCGGCTCCAACTCCTTGGTCACCACCGCCACGGTTCGGCTACTGGCGCGGAACGTCGCCGCGGTGACAGCCGCCGCAGTGGCCTCCGCATCCAATTGGACCCCGTTCTTTGCGGGATCTATCCATACCCGGGTCGCGTCGTGGTGGAACGTTGCGTCCGTCGCCTTCACCAAGACGTCGGGGGCGACTCCTTCAAGGAACGGCCGGAGCTTGTCCGGATCGACGAAGGGGACGAGGGTGGACACATCTCCCTTCATCTCCGCCCTGAAGCCCATGGAATCGGCGATCTGCTCCGGAGTCACGGTCCACTGCTTGTCGCCGGCCGTCACCGTGACCGGCCCGCTGATCATCGTCTCCGCCTGCTTCTGGGCCGCCGCGTTGTCTTCGGCCGTGACGGCTGGCTTCTTCGCCACGATCGGCACCGCCAGAGTGCCGCTTTCGAAGGCCAGCAGCCGCGGGCCCAACTCGTGCGCCAGCAGCGCCTGGTCCACGACCTGCCCGTCGGCGCTCTCGATAACCGTTATCGCTCCATCTTCGATGTCCAGCCCGGCGTCGACGGGAGCAACATCGACCTGCTTCGCGATCGTCGCGACGATCTCCACGAGCTTGGTGTTCTCGAGGCTCCCCGAGAGGGGCAGGTCCCTCCTCGTGAAGTACAGCTTCCAGCGGGTGCCGAGATCCACCAGGAAGTTGCTCTTGCGGGTGATTTGGAGGGCCGCGGTCACCGCTCCGTCAACATCGAGGATGACATCCACGTCTGCCGGCTTGACTATCCATGTGCGACGGTCCGCAGTGAGTTTGATCGACGTCTTGCCCGCCTTCTTGACCACGTCGCTCAATGCCGATACGGCCTCGTCCCTGCTCATCCCCCCCAGGTCGACGCCGGCCACGCTGATCCCCGAATGGATCTTACCGTAGGAGGCGGCCGAATCGACGAGCACGGCAAGCGCGAACAGAACCACGACAACCCCGGCGGCCACGATCGCCCACATCCGGACCGACCGCCGCCGTCTCTCCGCCTTGCGACCACCCATGTGAAGGCCCCCTCCCCGGCCTGCCGCCCGCCCCTCTGCGGCAGGCGCAACGCATATCATGTTACGTCCGAGACCCTCCAATTTGTGGCAGCTTGCTCTACCCGGCCACACTTGTGGTCTTCGTGCCGACGTGTATCTCCTCCGCGCGCATCGGCCACAGACTGATGAACGTGTCGTCGTGCAACACGGTTCCATCCGGCATGGTCACCATGCGGAACGTCCGGAGTTCCCGGCCCTCTTGGCCTCCCTCGTAGACCCCGGTCTTGCCTTCCGCCAGCCCCGGGTCAGGGACCGTCACCGTCGTTCGCTCGACAATGTTGTAGAAGTCGCCGGTGCCGATCTCCACCCTCCGGCCGTCGTCGGTGCCGTAGATGCGGAAAGTTGTCGCGACCCCGTCCGATGCCCCCACTATCCATAGGCAGTGGTCGGTGTCGTTGACGAAGCGCAGGTTGTCTCCGCCGGCGACCACGGCAGCGTCGCGGCCCTGCGGATAGTGGGCTATGAAGAGGGAGTTGTTGTGGCGTTCGGTTATCTCCAAGCCTGCGAGAAGTGCCGCATTGAAGAGGGTGGTGGCGACCTGGCCGACGGCGCCTTGAAGAATGAGATCGACCGTGCCGGGTGCAGTGATGCCGGGGACGGGATAGAAGCCCCGTTCGCGGGTGCGCGGGCCGAGTCGGCCATCGAGGTCGTACTCATCGCCCGGGGCGACCAGGACCCCACCCGCGTACTCGGTGGCGACTCTGACGTTCAACTGCCTGATGCGGTCACACTCGTACACGGTGGAGTACGTGGCAAGCAGGTCGGTCACCCCCAGGCTTTCCGTGACCCGGGTGAGGGATGCGAGCACCTTGTCCGGGTCGGCCCGGTTCCAGAGATCCACTGCGACGAAGGCATCGGCCATGAACACGTACACGGAGTCGGTGCGGCCGGCGACTCCGTCGGCCGGCCCCATATAGACGACCGCCGGTTGTCCGGCCACAGTCCGGTCCTCGCGGGTCCAGTCACCCCGGTTCACCTGTTGCTCGGCCAGTTGCCGGGCGGCAGCGGTCATCGGCGCGTTCGGGGCCCGTACCTCCACTTCCAGCCTCTCCGGAGGATCGCCCGTCCACGGGCCCCAGTACGTCAAGGAGACGTACTCGTCGGCCGGCTCTACGCCGGACGGCGTCGGCCGGGAGGGAGGGGTGTGATACCGGCCGCTCTCCAGCTTCCAGTCGCCCGCCTCGGATCCGGCCATCTCGGGCCCCAGCCAGTACTGGCCCCAATCCACCCTCGCTGTGAGCGGCGAGCCTGTACCGGCGTAAAACTCGTAGGCCGAATCGGCCAGCGCCGTGCGGTCGGGGAGTTCCGTCGAGAAGTCTGACTCCCGGAAGGAGGCGTCTCGGATGAACCGGTACTCGATGACCGTGGTCCTCTCCAGGGTGCCCCCTTCCGCCCTCTCCGCGCCGACGATCTCCAACCGGACGGGCAGGAGATCGCGGTCGAGGGTCAGAGTCGTCTCGAAGGAGGAGATCGCCCCACTCTTCTGCTGCCAGGAAAGCATCCTGCCTCCGTCCGGGGTGATCTGCACCCGACCCTCCAGTCGTGAGCCGGACGGCAGCAGGTGGGCATAGCCCGGCGCGTCCGGGTCGTCTCCTCCGGCCCAGAGAGGTAGAGGAAGACCGACCGGTGCTTGCCGGAGTTCCACGCTTGTGGCCGGCGCGGTCGCGCTCGACTGCGGGTCCACGATGGTGGTGAGCTCGCGGGTGCCGTCGACCGTCTTGGTGATCCACCGGCGGTGGGTCGATTGGTCGGTTACGTGGATGGTCAAGCGGCCTCGTCCGCCTGCTGGATCCAGGAGCTCCTCCACCGTGGTCTCGGACGTCCCTTCTTGGACGGGCGCAACGCCAGGGCTCTCCTCGGAGTCGAGCGGCCCCATCGTGGCTCTCTGGGTGATCACCACCCGGGTGGCTCCCAGGCCTGTCACGGCCGCCACGCTGGCCTTCCAGACGTCCTCGAATGACCCGGTCGCGGCGGTCGCCGTCCGCTCGAACGCGCCGCGGAAGCTGAAGAGGATCGGCAAGCCGGAACCATATACGGTGAACTCCGCCTGCAGCCCGGTGTCCGCGCGCCAGACGACCAGCCGCCCGCCGGCGAAGG
>CAZWAR010000055.1:0-20793 GCA_964631965.1 uncultured Gaiellales bacterium | reverse complement strand
TACTGCAAAACCGCCCAGGACGGGGTTCTGGCCGCCAAGAGAGTGTTGGGGGTGAGGTGAGATGGCAGATCAGCACGACAATCCCGCTGCCGCCACGGGCGGCGCTGCGCCAGAGGCCCCCGGCGCACCGGGCGCCTTCTCCCCGCCACCGGTCTTCTTCGAACGCATGCGGCGCCTGCAGACCGCTGTCGCCTGCGGCAGGCCCGATCGGGTGCCCGTGTGCCTGGTGATGGACCTCTTCGCCGCCAACGCGATGGGGGTGAGTTACCCGGATTTCGTCTCGAGCGTGGACATAGCCGGACAGGCAATGCTTGGGACAATGGAACTGCTGGGCGATGTGGACTCCATTCAATTTCCCACCTATGCGCCCGACGTCCTCGGCATGTTGTGGCTCGCGCCCATGAAGATCCCCGGCCGGGAACTCCATGAGCACGCCCAGTGGCAGATGGACGAGCAGGTGCGCATCCAGCCCGAGGACTACGACAAGATCCTCGACATGGGCTGGAGCGCGTGGCTGGGCCGGTACATCGGGAGGTATCTGGGCGCGGCGGCCGCCGCAGACCAGGCCCTCCAGGAGGCCGGTCCCCGATGGACCATGGAGTACATGAAGAAGGGCTACGTCGTCTTCTCGCCTCTCACCGTCGATCATCCGTTCGAGCATCTCGCCGGCGCCCGGACGGTCAGGGAGTTCACCCTCGATCTGTTCCACATGCCGGACAAGGTCCAGGCCGTACTCGATGTCATCATGGCCGAGAAGCGGGAGCAGACCCGGCAGTTCGTGCGCTCCGTCAACCAGCCTGGGCTTGGCTACTGGGTGGGCAGTTGGCGCACGGCGCCGGAGTTCCTGTCGCCCAGGCTGTGGAATCGGTTCGTCTGGCCGTACATGAAGGAGTTGGTGGAGATCGTGGCCGAGGAGGGGGGCACGCCGGTGCTTCACTACGATGCCAACTGGGATCGGGAGATCGAGCGTCTCAAGGACCTGCCGGCTCGTCGCTGCGTGCTGGAACTCGACGGCAAGACCGACATCTTCCGGGCCAAGAAGATCCTCGCCGGTCACATGTGCATCCTGGGCGACGTGCACCCCGCGCTTCTGACCTTGGGCACCGTGGATGACGTGCGCGCCTACTGCAACCGCCTGCTCGACGAGGTGGGGCCGGACGGTTACATCATGGCCATGGGCTGCGCCATCCCGCCGGATGCCAAGTTCGAGAACGTGAAGGCCATGGTGGATTCGGTGCACCGGTAACACGGCGGACACGCCCGGCGGTCGGTGACACGACCACGGGCGGGCTCCGCGTCTCGTTGCCGTGCCGGCCGTGCCTCATGCCCCGGCGCGACGCTCCCCCGGTTGGAGGCCCCTGTCGTTTCCGGCCTATAATGAGGGGCCCACGAATCGAGACAGTTTGGAGCGGATAGACAGTGAGACCTGGCGCATCGGCGGCCGGGCGGTCGACGGCGGCAGGCGCACGGGGAAACGGCAGATCGGTACCCGGCCACGCCGGGGGCCGCGGACCTGTGGCGGGTGAGCTGGACCAGGGCCATCCCCGGAAGTGGCTCATCCTCTGGGTGGTCGCCCTGGGCATGTTCATGGCCCTGCTCGACTCCACCATCGTCAACATCGCCATTCCGGCGGTGGTCGTCGATCTCAATACCAGTATCTCCACCGTCTCCTGGGTGCTCAACGCCTACAACATCGGTCTGGCGGTGTTCTTCCTCACCTTCGGGCGGCTCGCCGATCGCTTCGGGCAGCGGCTCGTCTTCATGCTCGGGATTGTGCTGTTCGGCGGCTTCTCGTTGGCCTGCGGCTTCGCGCCCAACATCGGCTGGCTCATCGTGTTCCGGGTGGGGCAGTCGCTGGGTGCCGCCGCCATGGTCCCGGTATCGCTCACCATTCTCATGAGTGCCTTCCCGCGGCATCAGCACGGCATGGCCACGGCGCTCTGGGGTGTCATGGGCTCGGTTGCGGCTGCCGTGGGGCCCACGCTGGGGGGCGTCCTGATCCAGTACGCCTCGTGGCACTGGATCTTCTTCGTGAACGTTCCTATCGCCGCTATCACTCTCGGCGGCACGTTGTGGCTGATTCCGGAGCACAAACGGGCCGGCGGCGAGACGGGGGTCGACCTGCCCGGCATCGTCCTGTCGGGGACCGCCTTCTTCGCTCTGACCCTCGGGCTCATCCAGGGGAACGACTGGCACTGGTCGTCGTGGCGCATCATCACGCTGCTCGTGGCGGCCGGGGTGCTGCTGGCCGCCTTCGCCTTCTGGGAAACGCGGGCCCGCTCGCCGATGCTTCACCTGCGTCTATTCCGCATCCGTTCGTTCGTGTCGGCCACCGGGTCGATGTTCTTCATCGGGACGGCGGTGGGGGGAGCCCTCTTCCTCATCGTCATCTACATGGTCAACGTGCTCGGCTACAGCGAGCTGCGGGCGGCGTTGGGCGTGACGCCGATGCCGGCTGTGGGGCTCGCGCTGGGACCGGTGATCGGGAAGTTCATGAACAAGCTCGGGCTGTCGATCCTCGCCGCGATCGGGGGGGTGCTGTTCGCGGTGGGACTCGTGCTGCTCGCGCAACTGAGCGGGGAGTCGACGATAGGCGACGTAGCCTGGCGCATCGTGATCGTTGGGGCCGGCTTCACCTTCACGATGCCCGTGCTCACCGCGGCGGGGATGGGGTCTCTGCCGGAACAGTCCCAGGGGGTGGGGTCGGGCGTGCTGAACACCGGGAGACAGTTCGGTTTCGTGCTGGGAGTCGCCATCCTGGTGGCCATTTTTACCTCCACCATCGCGAGCGCCACCACCGCGGCCGTGGTCGAGGCCAAGACGTACGTGAACTCCCAGAGCCAGATCCCCGACGGGGCGAAGCAGCAGATCATCGCCGCCATCGACCAGGCCGCCGCCACCGCCGGGGGTTCCGGGATGGGCGAGGGGCGGCCGATCGACATCCTGGCCGGAGCGCCGCAGGCCCCACCGGGGTCGCCGCAGGCGGCTCTCCAGGAGCAGGTGGGAACGGCCCTCAGCGGCATCTTCAAGGACCGCATCGCGGGCGCCTTCCACTGGCCCTACTACGCCGGTGCCATCGTGGCGCTGCTGTCCATCCCGTTCTCGGTGAGCATCGGGCGGCGGATCGGGGAACATCGGGAGACATGAGCGCGCAGATCGTCTATCTGTCCCATGGAGCCGGGCCGCTCCCCATTCTCGGCGATCCCAGTCATCGGGCCATGGTCGAGTTTATGCAGAGGCTACCGGGTCGGCTGCGAAGACCGCATGCCGTTCTCGTTATCAGCGCCCACTGGGAGGAGGCCGTTCCCACGCTCCTGGGCGCCGCATCTCCTCCCCTTTTCTTCGACTACTACGGCTTCCCCGCCGAGGCCTACGAGCTGACCTATCCGGCTCCGGGTGATCCCGCGTTGGCGTCGCGGATCGTCGGGCTCCTCGAGGAACAGGCCATCCCTGCGCGCATCGACGTCCGCCGGGGGTTCGACCACGGTCTCTTCATCCCTCTCAAGATGATGTATCCCGACGCCGGCATCCCCTGCCTGCAGTTATCCCTCGTCCGTGGTCTGGATCCGGCCACGCACACGGCGCTGGGCGCGGCGCTCAACGGTCTTGCCCCGGAGAACATCCTGGTGGTCGGATCCGGGTTCTCCTTTCACAATATGGGGGTCTTCATGCGGGGTGGGGGCGACTTGCCGGACGAAGCCAACGACCGTTTCCAGGACTGGCTGATCGAGACCTGCACCGGCCCACTGTCGCCCGCCGAGCGGGAGCGCCGGCTCCTCGACTGGGAGGATGCCCCCAGTGCCCGCTACGCTCATCCGCGTGAAGAGCACCTTCTACCGGTGCACGTGTGCGCGGGAATGGCCGGCCGCTCCGGCACGACCGTCTTCGACGGCTACATCGCCGGCAAGCGCTCGGTTGCGTTCCTGTGGCAGAGTGAGGAGTAAGCGGCTCGCTCGCAGTCAATCCTCGCTAGTCGAGCGGGCTGAGTCAGTCCTTGTTGACGGCTGCTAGGAACTCGGCCGGAGGCATGGTCGTGACGTCATCGTCGGGGACTCGGGACCGTTGTTCCTCGTCGACGGTGATGAGTGTGGAGCCCGCTCTGCGGGCCGTGACTACGTACACCGCATCCGCTCCCCGCATTCTGTACTCCAGGGCCAGCGCTCCGGCCTCGTCTGCCATTGCGGAGTCCAGCGGCAGGAACATGGATACGGGGAGAGTCCGCACACGTTCGAGCACGCGTTCTACTGCCAGTGGGTCCTTCCCGCGGCGCGCCAGGGCGCCCGCCAGTTCGACCAGAACGAGTGTCGGCAGCACGATCGGCACGTGCCGTTCGCCCAGCACCAAGAGTGCGCGGTCGCAATCTTCTTGCCCTTCCCCTCCCAAGGCCGAGGATCGGACGAGCACACTGGCGTCGAGGGTCACCGGCCCTTCCACGTCAGTGCCGCCTGAGCCAGCGCATGGTGTCTACGGTCGGCTCCGGCGGCTGCACGGCCCCTCCGGCCTCGTCTATCCGACTTTGGTGGGATCAGCCACCAGTTCATCAGGCACCACTTGGCAGAGGAGGAGGTGTGAGAAGGGGAGAAAGGCCCGGGAGATTCCTCCCGGGCCTTTCTCTGCAAAGATCCTGGGCGCGCCGCGCTCCGCGGCGGCGCCCCTCGGGGCCGCCACCCCTCGGAGAGGGCGCCCGTCGAGCCAGGCGCCCCAGACGAGGCGCCTCATCGTTGCGCTACTTCTTGAGCGGCGTGATCGACTGGAACGTCTCGTTGTTGAAGACCGTGTCGAGGCAGAGGCCGGTCTCCTGAAGCTTGGCCTTGCCCACCGAGTAGCACACGCAGTAGGCCACTTCCATGAGCTCTTCCTCGGTCGCGCCGGCGGCCTTGGCGTTGCAGGCCTGGGGCAGGACGCCGTCATAATGATCGTTCATCATGTACAGGCCCACGAGCAGCAGATATCTGGTCTTGGGATCGAGGATGCCGCGATCGAGCAGGCCGGTAAGCTGGTTCTGCGCGAAGGTCTGCAGCATGTCGGGACGGTTCTTGACCCAGAAATCCAGGGACGGGTCGCCTTTGTCACCGGGTTTGTAACCGGGGCGCTGCTTGGCCCACGACGCGAGGATCTCTTCCCCGGTCTTGGCGGCTTTCATCGCCTCGACGACTTCGACTTCTTCTGGCCTTGGCATCCTACTTTTCCTCCTCGGTCTGGCTTACTTCCTCTTGCGTGGTGTCCGTAGTCGCGGCGACGTCGGGCGTCTGTGCGTCCGGTGCTGCCACGTGCTGCGCTGGGTCGGGGGCCGTATCGGCGGCGATGGTCATGTCGACGGCAGCGCCCGGGTCGACCGCGGCAGCGGCCACCATCGCGGGCACCGCATCGGGAGAGACGGCCGGCGGGACCTCGGTCGGGAGCGCGGGCGTGCTTGCCGACATCGGGACCGCGGCCGGCGCAGTCGCCAGCCGGGCCGCCAGGATCTCGGCCAGGTCGAAGGCCTTCACCGACTCGCTCTTCTCCTTGGCGCCGATGCCGTCTTCCATCATGGTGAGGCAGTACGGGCAGTTGACCCCGATCATGTCCGGTTGTTTCTCGAGCAGTTGGCCCACCCGCATCTCGTTGACGCGATGCTCGGGCTCCTCCTCCATCCACATGCGGCCGCCCCCAGCGCCGCAGCAGACGCTCTTGGTCCTGTTGCGGTCGGCTTCCACGAGGGTGACCCCGGGGACCGCCTTCAGCGCCTTGCGAGGGGCGCTGTACTCACCTTGATAGCGGCCCAGGTAGCAGGAGTCGTGGTAGGCCACCCGAGCGGGGACGCCGCCAGCCGCCTCGCCTGCCAGCTGCAGCTTGCCCTGCTTCAGCAGATCGGCCAGCAGTTGCGTGTGGTGGATCACTTCGAAGTTGCCGCCGAACTCGGGGTACTCGTTCTTGATGGTGTTGAGGCAGTGGGGGCATTGGGTGACAATCTTCTTCACGCCCAACGAGTTGAGGGTCTCCACGTTCTCCTGGGCGAGGGACTGGAACAGGTACTCGTTGCCGATGCGCCGAGCGGGGTCGCCGCAGCACTTCTCGTCCTTGCCCAGGATGGAGAAGCTCACCCCGGCTTCCTTGAGGAGCGCCACGATGGCCTTGCTCACCTTCTGGTTGCGGTCGTCGAACGAGCCGGCGCAGCCCACCCAGTAGAGGTACTCGCCCACGCCGTCGGTGCCGGCCACCGGTACGCCCAGCTCCTTGGCCCAGTTGGGCCGGTTCTGGTTGCCCACACCCCACGGGTTCGCGTTCTTCTCGATGTTCCGGCATGCCAGCTGGGCCTCGGCCGGGAAGTCGCCCTGATCGAGCACGAGGTTGCGACGCATGTCGATGATCTTGTTGACATGCTCGTTCTGTACCGGACACTGCTCCTGGCAGGAATAGCAGGTGGTGCACGCCCAGATCTCGTCCTGAGAGAAGACGTCGCCGATGAGGCTCTTGTCGCCGCCCTTCACCTCGAGGCCGTGCGCCTCGGCCGCCCGAACGATACGAGCCACCTGGTCCCGCTCTTCCAGGTGGTGCTTGAGCTTGGTCATGATCAGCTTGGGCGACAACTCCTTGCCGCTCTGGTTGGCGGGGCAGTGGTCGGTGCAGCGGCCGCACTCGGTGCAGGCGTACACGTCCAAGAGCTGTTTGGTGGTGAAACCCTGCACCTTGCTGACGCCGAACTCCTCGATATCCTCGTTCTCCAGGTCGAGGGCGACGATCTGGGCGCCCCGTGGCTTGAGGTTGCGGAACCATTCGTTCACCGGGCACATGATCAGGTGCATGTGCTTGGAAATGGGGATGTAAACCAGGAAGGTCAGAAGCAGGAGCAGGTGGATCCACCAGAGAAAGTGACCGGCCACGGTGAGCGCGGTCTCGCTGCCTCCGGCGATGAGGCTGCCGATGGCGGCCGAGACGAACGCGCCGTCGCGTCCGGGAAAGTAGTCCAGGGCCCAGGCGGTCGCGCTGTAGAAGAACTCGGTGAGGATCAGGAAGAAGATCAGTCCGATGATGAGGCCGGCCTCGAGGTTGGGTTCCATCCGCGTCTTTCGATAGACGTAGCGGATGTAGACGAGGACCAGCAAGCCGGCCTCGACGATGAGACTGAGCACGTCCTTCGCAAACATGAACCCGTAGTTCTCGGCCCAGGGCAGGGCGACTCCCGGGCGAATGCCCTCGGCGATGATCTGGAGCGTCCCGAAGGCGATGATGATGAAGCCCCAGAAGATGAAGAAGTGGATGACGCCCACCCGCTCCTTGAATAGCTTCCGCTGCCCGAATACCAGCATCAGGAAGCCGCCGGTACGGGTGAGAGGACGATCGAAACGCCATTCCGGCCGGCCGACCAACACGTACTGCACCCGCCGGACCACAGCGTAGGTGAACATCGCAAGGGCGATCAGCAGTACCACGATGAAGATCGCGCCGTCGACCGTCATATCAGACCCTCCCCGGCCCGTCTAGAGCCCAGTCGTCGAGAAGTGCGCCCACGCCTACTGTCTCGCCGACGCCCGCTACGAAGCGGCCTTGCGCTTGCGGATCTCCTCGACGAGGGCGGGCACCACGGTGAAGAGGTCACCCACCACCCCGAAGTCGGCGAACGAGAAGATGGGGGCGTCAGGATCCTTGTTGATGGCCACGATGTATTGCGACGTCTGCATGCCGGCCCGGTGCTGGATGGCGCCCGAGATACCGCAGGCGATGTAGAGCTCGGGAGAGACCGTCTTACCGGTCTGGCCCACCTGATGCTGGTGGTGCTTCCAGCCCGAGTCCACGGCGGCCCGGCTGGCGCCCACGGCCGCGCCCAGTTCGTCGGCCAGTTGCTGGATAACGGCGAAGTTCTCGGCGTTTCCCATACCCCGGCCGCCGGAAACGATGATCGTCGCTTCCTCCAGGCTGATGACCCCGGTCTCCTCGCACACCACGTCAAGGACCTTGGCCGCCATGCTTGCCGGGCTGAGCCGCACATCGAGCTTGACGACCTCGGCCTCTCCGCCCACTTCTTCGCGGGCGAAGGATCCCGGTCGCACCGTGGCGATGACCGGCTCTCCCACCGCTTCCTTCTCGGCGATAATGCCGCCGCCGAAGCAGGGATGCACGGCGGTAAGCGTGCCGTCGTGGACGTCCAGTCCGGTGACGTCCACCAGCACCCCGGTGCCGAGCCGGGCGGCGCAGGCGGAAGCCAGGTCGCGGCCGTCGGGGGAACTGGAGAAGAGTACGACGGCCGGGTCGGCGGCGGCGATGCCCGCCATAACCGCGTCGGTGTAGGCGCCGGAGCGGAACGTCTCGAAGTCCGCGCCTTCAGCTGCGTAGACCTTCGCGGCGCCGTACCGGCCTGCGGCCGCCGCGAGTGGGGCTGTGTCGCCGCCGATGACGGCCGCGTATACGTCTCCACCGATGTCTCCGGCCAAGGCCCGCGCCTTGGTGATGCTTTCGAGCGATACGTTGGCGAGCCGGCCGGAGCCCGCATCGCCCACGACAAGGATGCCTGTCTTGTTGCCCACTGCCATCTCCTCTCTACACCAGCTTCTCGCCGGCCAGGAAGTCGACGAGCTGCTTGGCGCCGTTGCCGTCGTCCTCCACCTTGACGCCGGCTTTGCGGGCTTCCGCCACGCGCGCGGTGGTCACCTTCGTCTTGGCGCCCGCCAGCCCGATGCGGCTGGTATCGAGGCCGAGAGCGGCCGCGTCTTTGGTGTCGACGGGCTTGCGCTTGGCGCCCAGGATGCCCTTCATGGTGGGATAGCGGGGCTCGTTGATCCCCTTGATCACCGAGACGACCGCCGGCAGCGGGCATTCGTAGGCGACGTAGCCGGAATCGGTCTCACGCTGGGCCGTGACGGTGGAGCCGTTCAACTCGAGCTTGCCCAGTGCGGAAAGGAGGGGCAGGCCCAGAAGTTCGGCCACGGCCGCCGGTACGCAGCCGGTCTCACCGTCGGTGGAACGGCTTCCGAAGATGGCCAGGTCGCAGGGCATGGTCTTCAAGGCCTCGGTCAGGGCGTAGGCGGTACCCTGCACGTCGGAGCCGGCCAGGGCGGCGTCGCTCACGAGGACGGCGTCGTCGGCGCCCATGGCGAGAGCTTTGCGGATGGCCTCGTCAGCCTCTTCCGGGCCCATGCAGAGCACCGTGACGGTGCCTTCGTGGGCTTCTTTGATCAGGAGCGCTTCTTCCACCGCGTATTCATCGTAGGGGTTGAGGACGCAGTCGACGCTGCGGTCGACCCGCCAGGAATCGGGGTCGAGACGTTTCTCAGCCTCGGTGTCGACCACCTGCTTCACGCACACGACGATGTTCACAGTCTCCCCTTCTTCGTCTCATCTGTGGAATCGAAACTACATTCTACCGGCAACGAGGGGAAGCACGCCATTTTCCCGAACTTTTCATTCCTGCCAGCAAGTATTACGATGTTGTATAGATGGAACTGGATCTGTTCAAATCCTTTCTGGCCGTCGCCGAGGCCCGCAGCTTCAGCCGGGCTGCGCGCGTCGTCCACTCCACGCAGCCCACTCTCAGCCGACAGATCGGCCGGCTCGAGACCGAACTCGGCACCCGGCTCTTCGAACGCTACGGCCGCCACGTCGAACTGACTTTCAGCGGCCAACTGCTCCTGCCGCTGGCCCAGGCAATAGTGGCCCGAACCGAGGACGCCGTCAGCCTCATGAAGGAGCAGGCGGGGGCGGGAGCGAGCACCGTGCGCTTCGGTGCGGTGGGGAACGTTTTCGCCCTGGTGCTGACGCCTATCATCGTGTCATTCCTGGATACCTATCCGAAGGTCACGGTGGATCTCATCGAGAAGGACGACGCCGCTCTCGAAGAGGCGGTTATAAGTGGCGAACTCGACTGCGCCGTCGTGACGCCCTGGGGGTCCACCCGGGCGGCGACACAGTACCTGCTTACCGAGGAGATACTCCTCGTGGTGGCAGAGGACCACCGGCTCGCCACGCAAAAGGCGATCACTCTCGAGATGCTCGCTCAGGAGGCCGTCCTCCTGCCGCGGGCCACGATGAACGCAGGCAACATCGTGGCCGATGCCATCCGCCACGCCGGTTTCGAACCCAAACTCACCTACCGAGCGAATTACCCCGAACTGACGAAAGCGCTCGTGCGCCGGGGGGTCGGGGTCGCGCCCATGCCCAAGATGCTGGTGGCCCCGCTCGACGGTCTGGTCGCCATTCCGTTCCAGAAGCCGCTCACCCGTGATCTGGTGTTCGTCTATCCGCGGGACCGGCCCCTGACTGCGGCGACTCGGGCCGTCATGGCTCACGTCCGCGCCGGGGTCCAGCATCAGGGAGGCGCATAGCTGCCGCTCCCGAGCCGCGAGCCGAACGGCTGGGCCCTTTCCCGCCCGATGGGGCCCCAGGCGTCCCCCCATTGCGGCAGGTATACGTTGCCGTCATACTTCTGGTCACTCATGAAATGTCTGGCCGAATGAGGACCCCTGCCCGCGCCGGGACTATCATGTTCGATGGAACTGTATATGGGGGCTGCTGAACAACGACGCGCCGGGGCCTTGTTCTTCACCAGCCGCGAGAAGGAGCACGCATGGACTTCAAGCTCACCGACGTGCAGGAAATGACGCGGGATATGGTCCGCGATTTCGCCCAGAACGAAGTCAAGCCGGCCGCGATCATCCTCGACAGGAACCAGAAGCCCGAGGACTGCATCCCCTGGGACCTGCTCAAGAAGGCTTCCAAGCTGGGGCTTCGTACCGCGGCCATCCCCGAGGAATTCGGCGGCGAAGGCGCCGACTACACCACGTTGGCCCTCATCCTGGTCGAGTTGGGCAGGGCCGACCATGGTTTTGCCACCTTGATCCGCGGCTGCTACACGGAATCGCCGCGCCTTGTGCACGAACTGAACGCCGAGCAGCGCGACGAGTGGCTGCCCAAGTTCCTCAAAGACGACACGTTCCTGCTGGGCTTGGCCCGCACCGAGCCCGACGCCGGCACCGACTCGCACTTCCTCTATGACGAGCCCGGCAAGTCCATTCAGACCTACGCCGAGCGGCAGGGTGATGAGTACGTCATCAACGGCACCAAGCACTTCATCTCCTGCGGCGGCGCCGCCAAGCTGTACTTCCTGTACGCTCGTACCGACAAGAAGGGCCCCATCTCCACCAGCCTGAGCGTGATCCTCGTCCCCGCGGATGCACCGGGCTTCAGCATCGGCCGGTATCACAACAAATTCGGCCGCCGGCTGCTGCCGAATGCCGAACTGGTGTTCCAGAACTGCCGGGTGCCGGTGAAGAACCTCATCGGCAAGGAGGGCGAGGCCTGGGGGTCCGAGGGTGAAGGCGGGGGCGGCCCGCAGAAAGACTGGACCAAGGGTCCGGGCGCCCCGCCGCCGTTCGGCCTGCTGGGCGCCGCAGTGAACCTGGGCACCGTCATCGCCTGCTATGAAGAGGCCCTTAACTACTGCCGGCAGCGTGTCCAGGGGGGCAAACCGGTGATCGAGCAGCAGCATGTGGCCATCGACCTGGCCCGCATGAAGGTCAAGATCGCGGCTGCCGAGGCGCTGCTCTACAAGTGCTGCTGGGCCTGGGAGACGCGCGTCGACTACGATCCCAAGATGGGGATGCTGTTCAAGGCGTTCGTTGACGAGATCGGTCTCGAGATCGCCAGCAAGTCCATCAGCCTGTTCGGCGGCATGGGCACCGGCGACGACGACTTCCCCATCAGCAAGTACGTCCGTGACGTCTACACGTTCCTGCACGGGTTCTCCACGACCGAAGTCGCGTTGCTCATCGGGGCTCCGACCGCCTAGGGCTCGCATTGGATATCAACAAGGCTGCTGCAGAATGACGCCTCGCCGCCACAGCACGATGGGTATGCGGGAGAGAAGGACGCAGGGAGCGCCAATAGCAGCGCTATTGGGGCGACCGAGGACACAGCATGCCGCCGCCCAGTGCGCTGTGGCGGCCGGGACTTCGTTCCGTAGCAGCCGGGCAAGAACATACGTTGCGACCCAAGGGGGTTACTGATGGGGGAAAAGACCTTTGTGAACTGCACGGGCGGCGGACCCATCCGGGTCCACGTCGACGGAGGCAAGATCACCAAAGTGCGGCCGCTCGTCTTCGACGAGACCGACGCTGCTTCGTGGACCATCGAGGTCGACGGTAAGAAGTACACCCCACCGCGCAAGGCCTGCGTGGCTCCGTTCACGCTCACCGAGCGGGCCCGGGTGTACTCCGAAGACCGCATCATGTATCCCATGAAGCGCGTGGACTTCGATCCGAAGGGCGCCCCCGGTTCAACAGGGCACGGCGGACGGAACGCGCAGAACCGGGGCAAGTCGGCATACGAGCGTATCAGCTGGAAAGAGGCGTTCGAGCTGGTGGGGAGCGAGATGATCCGCATCCGCCAGCAGTATGGCCCGGAAGCCATCACCTCTCGGGCGTCCTCCCACCACAACTGGGGCAACGTCGGCTACCGCACCGGCGCCTGGTCCCGGTTCTTCAGCCTCATCGGCTTCACCGACATCCTGGACAACCCCGACAGCTGGGAAGGCTGGCACTGGGGCGCCACCCACACCTACGGTTTCTACTGGAGGCTGGGCAACCCCGAGCACTACGACATGCTCGAGGACAATCTCAGGCACACGGAACTCATCATCCATTGGGGTAACGACTGCGACACCACGCACGGCATCTACGGAGGCAACGAGTCTGCCCAGTGGCGTCTCTGGTTCCGGGACAAGGGCGTCCGCCAGATCTTCCTCGACCCGTACTTCAACTACACCGCGGCCCACGTGGGCTCCAAGTGGATCTCCTACCGGCCCGGCACCACTTCGGCGCTGGCTGCGGCCATCGCCTACGTCTGGATCACCGAGGGCACCTACGACAAGGAATACATCGAGCGCAAGACCCTGGGCTTCGAAGAGTTCAAGGCATACATCCTGGGCGAAAGTGACGGCACGCCCAAGACCCCGCAGTGGGGCGAAGAGGTCACCGACGTGCCGGCCCGTACCATAGTGGCCTTGGCCCGCGAGTGGGCTTCCCACCGCACCACGCTCGCCGGCGGCACGAAGGGCGGCGAGGGCGGCTACTGCCGGCAGGCCTACGCCACCGAGCATGCCCGCATGCTGGTGCTGCTCCAGGCGATGCAGGGCCTGGGCAAACCGGGCGTATCCATCTGGGGAACGGCGAATGGGCCGCCCTACAACCACACCCTTGACTTTCCGGGCTACGCGAGCGGCGGCAACTTCAACCTCATGGCCGAGAAGCCCATCTCCAACCCCGTGCAACAGCGCCTGTACCGCCTGACGGCGCCCGACGCCATCCTCAACGGCAAGGACGCCTGGATGGGGCAGCCGTTCTGCGGCGGATCGCTCGAGCAGCAGTTCATCAAATGGGAGTACCCGCTGCCGGGGAATTCGCCGGTGAAGATGTTCTACCGCTATGGGGGCGCATTCCTGTCGACGATGGTCGATACCAGCAAGTGGGTGAGGATGTATCAAAGCCCCGACCTGGAGTTCGTGGTCAACCAGGACTGCTGGTTCTCCACCGAGACCCGTATGGCCGACGTCATCCTGCCGGCCTGCACCAACCTGGAGCGCGACGACATCAGCGAGTATGCAAGCTCCGGCGGCTACTCCCTGCACGCTTCAGGTAGCGCCAACCACCGGATCATCATCTACCAGCAGAAATGCGTGGAGCCGGTGGGCGAGTCCAAGTCGGACTACGAGATCTTCTGCGGCCTGGCCGAGAAACTCGGGGTGCTCCAGGAGTACACCGAGGGCAACACCTGGGAGCAGTGGATCGAGAAGATGTTCTACAAGTCGGACCTGCCGAAGTACGTGATGTTCGAGGACTTCAAGAAGAAGGGCTACTTCGTGGTCCCGCAGATCCCCGACTACAAGCCCACCCCGGCGCTTCGCTGGTGGTACGAGGACCGGACCTGCGACACGCCTGACTCAAGCAACCCCAAGCGGCACACCGACAAGGGCACCGAACTCGGCACCTACAGCGGCAAGATCGAGTTCGTGTCCGAGAGCCTCAAGGCCCATACTCCCGACGACGACGAGCGGCCGCTCATGCCCCGGTACATCCCCAGCTGGGAAGGCCACACCTCCGAGGCCTTCAAGAAGTACCCCATCGCTCTCATATCGCCGCACCCACGGTTCACGTTCCACACCCACCACGACCACCACGTGCCGTGGCTCTCGGAGATCCCCGGGCACCGGTTGGACAATGGCGGCTACAAGTACTGGGTGGTGCGCGTGCATCCCTCGGATGCCGACGCCAGGGGTATCAAGCACGGCGATGTCGTGGAACTGTACAACGATCGCGCCTCGGTGCTGTGCGTCGCGCATGTGACCGAGAGAGTCCGTCCGGGGGTGGTCCATTCCTATGAAGGATCGGCCAGCTACGACCCCATCGAGCCGGGCGAAGCCGGCAGCACCGACCGGGGCGGCTGCGTGAACCTGCTGACGCCCAGCCGCATGGTGTCCCAGAACGTGCCGGGCATGGCCCCCAACTCCTGCCTCATCGAGATCCGGAAATGGGAGGCGTGAGGTGACCAGATTCGGGATGGTGATGGACGTCACCAAATGCAACGGCTGCTACAACTGCTTCATCGCCTGCAAGGACGAGTACTGCGGGACCGAGCACAAGGGCTACTCGGCCGCTCTGCCCATGACGGGGCAGAGCCTTCTCACCGTCGTGGAGAAGGAGCGCGGTCAGTATCCCAAGGTCAAGGTGGACTACATCGTCTACATGTGCCAGCAGTGCGAGAGTATGCCGTGTGGTACCGCCCATCCGAACGCTGTGTACAAGCGCGAAGACGGCATCATAATGATCGACCCCAGGAAGGCCGGCGACAAAGACCTGGTCAACCGCTGCCCGTATCGGGTGATCACGTGGAACGAGGAGAAGCAGGTCGCACAGAAGTGCAGCATGTGCGCCCATCTGCTGGACGCCGGCTGGAAGGAGCCTCGTTGCGTCGAGGCCTGCCCCACCGGCGCCCTCGTGTTCGGCGACCTTGACGATCCCGGGAGCGAGATCTCCGAGTTGGTCAGGTCGGCGAACTGCGAGGCGCTCGATGACTTCAAGCTGGGCGAGAAGGTCTGCTACATCGGCCTGCCCGAGGAGTTCATCGCCGGCGCCGTGGTCTTCGGCGACAAGGACGAGTGCGCGAAAGGCGTGGACGTGATCCTGGAGTTCGACGGAAAGACCGTGGCGGATACCAAGACAGACGCCTTCGGCGACTTCGAGTTCGAAGGGCTGGAGGCCGGCCGCGACTACACGGTGCGGATCGTGGCCGGTGGATACGAGCCGCGGTCCATGGACGTCAAGACCTACAAGTCGGTCAACCTAGGGGACATCGTCCTCTAGCAGGAATCACAGAAGGAAGCTACGAGTATGGGGCCGCGCGTCCGGTAGGACGCGCGGCCCCTTCTCTTGAACGGGAAGCATCCTCGCGGCCAAGCAGCTCGTGGCAGCGTGGTGCGATCGCGGAAAGGGTCCTGCGACTCTGCTGGCTCCGGCTATTCCCGACGGGGCGGGCGAATAGCGTGTTGAGCCTCTTCGAGGGTTGCGCCGGAGATGGAGGTTTCCTCCTCTCTTGGGCGGAGCGGCGTCGGAAGACGCCAAGGGCGAGCATATGAGAGCGAACGATCGACCCTCCGCAATCGGCGATTTATTGGTATTTAGCTATAATGAGCTAATCTCTGTAATTATCCGGGCGCCGTGCGCCCGTCCGGCTTAGGCGGCGGGGCGCCGAGGTGGTGAAGATAGTTGGATCATCCTCCCGACCTCATCGACGAGCTCTCGAACGAGCTCATGCGCGCTTTCCGGCGCCTTCGGCGTAGCGAGCGGAAAGAATTGGCTCCGTTCGGTCTCACGTTCGGGCAGGCCCGGGCTCTGCGGATCGTCGCTTCGCGCGACGGCGGGCTGCGCATAGGGGAACTGGCTGCCGAACTCGAGATCGTCCCCCGCTCGGCGACCACCATGGTCGACGGGCTCGAGGAAGCCGGGTTCGTGACCCGCCGCCCCGACCCGTCCGACCGCCGGTCCGTTATCGTGGGGTGCAGCGAAGACGGCCGCGCACTCCTCACCCGACTCTCGCGGGCGCAACGAACGAGCGCCGAGCAGCTGTTCGAAGGGCTTTCGGGAGAAGAGGCACGAGAGCTTCTTCGTCTGCTTCGCGGCAGCACGGCGGATGCCACGGCGGAGGAAATCGCATGAGGCCCGCCGGGCCTCAGGTCGTACGCTCCATGCGCCGGGGCGACACCGTCAAAGGCCAGAAGGCGGCCAGGGGCACGACCATGCGCATCGTCCGCTTCGCGGCCACATACCGGTGGCTGTTGGCGCTCTTCCTCGGGATCGTCATCGTAGAAGCTGTGATCGCCGCCGTCAGCCCGCTGTTCTACCGGGAGATCATCAACCGCGGGATCATCGGCGGTGACGCGCGGCTCGTGGTCACACTGGCCGTCGTAGTGGCCGCCCTGGCGATCGTCGGGGCCGGTTTCTCCATGGCCGAAAGGGCCGTATCTGCTCGGGTGGGCGAGGGCCTCGTCTATCAGATGCGCACCCGGATCTTCTCGCACATCCAGCGCATGCCGCTGGCCTTCTTCACTCGAACCCAGACCGGGGCTCTCGTCAGCCGGCTGAACAACGACGTTCTCGGAGCCCAGGAGGCATTCACCGATGTCCTGTCCACCGTCGTGGGCAACCTCATGGGTGTGGTGCTGGTGCTCGCCGCCATGTTCGTGCTGTCGTGGAAGCTGACTCTCGTCTCTCTGGTGTTGCTCCCCGCCTTCGCCCTGCCGGCACGCTGGCTCGGCCGCCGGCTCCAGAACATCATGCGGGAGCGGTACGACCTCAGCGCCGACATGAACAGCCTCATGGTGGAACGTTTCAATGTGTCGGGTGCCATGCTGGTGAAGCTCTTTGGGCGCCGCACAGACGAAGACCGCGCGTTCCAGGGCATGGCCGGTCGCGTGCGCGACATCGGTGTGAGTCAGGCCATGTACGCCCGGGTGTTCTTCGTGGCGCTCATGCTCACTGCCTCGCTCGCGACGGCGCTGGTCTACGGGTGGGGAGGCGTACTTGCCATCCGCACGGCTCTCGACGTTGGGACCCTGGTCGCTCTTACGGCATACCTGGGGCGGCTCTACGGACCGCTCACCGCTCTATCGAACATCCGCGTGGACGTCGCCACCACGCTGGTGTCCTTCGAGAGGGTCTTCGAGATCCTCGACCTGCGCCCGGGTGTCGTCGAGAAACCGGGAGCGGTAGGCATCCCCCGCGGCCCGGCATCGATCGAGTTCGAAAACGTCTCCTTCGCTTATCCCAGTGGGGAGGAAGCGGCTCTGGCGTCTCTCGGGACGGGTCCGGCGGCCCCGACCGCCGGGAAGAACGTTCTCACCGGCATATCTTTTCGAGCCGAGCCCGGAGAATTGGTGGCGCTGGTGGGACCGTCTGGGGCCGGTAAGACCACCATCAGCCACCTCGTGCCCCGCCTCTACGACGTCGGCGAAGGCGCCATACGCCTGAGCGACGTGGACGTGCGTGACGCGACCCTCGACTCGATCGCCCATGCCGTGGGAGTTGTCACTCAGGACGCCCACCTGTTCCACGACACCATCCGGGGGAACCTGCTCTACGCGAAACCCGACGCCACCGAGGCCGAGATGGAGACGGCGCTGAGGGCCGCCCAGATATTGGACTTCGTCCGTTCCCTGCCGCAGGGACTGGACACCGTCGTGGGCGACAGGGGATACCGCCTGTCGGGGGGCGAGAAGCAGAGGGTGGCCATCGCCCGGCTGTTGCTCAAAGCACCCGACGTTGTGATCCTGGACGAGGCCACAGCTCACCTCGATTCGGAATCGGAGCGGGCGTTGCAGCGGGCGCTGGATGTTGCGCTGGGCGGGCGAACCTCGTTGGTGATAGCCCATCGTCTGTCGACGGTGAGGAACGCCGACCAGATACTGGTGGTGGACGAGGGCCGTATCGTGGAGCGTGGCCGGCACGAAGACCTGGTGGGTGCCGGCGGTCTCTATTCGGAGTTGTACAACACGCAGTTCCTGGCCCAGGCCGTCAGGGAATAGGCTCGGGAGGCGCTGCCGCTCCGCTTCGCCGCTTCTACTTGCTGCGTCTCCTACCCGTCGGCCGCAGTCGTGGTGGTCTCGGTCGTGGTCGTCGTGGAATGGGTCGTAGTGGTGGTGGGCTTGGCCGTCGTAGTGGTGGGTTTCACGGTCGTGGTCGTCGTGCCGGGCGCGGTGCCCACCTCGATCTTCTGAGGCAGCATCGACCACGAACTCACGAAGACGTCCTTGTGGATGACCTCGCCGTCGGCCGACTTGACTATCCGCGTGACCTTGATCTTCCTCCCGTCTTGGCCGTTCTCGATGATGCTGGTCGTGCCTTCGCCCAGGTCCTTGTTCTTGGTGGACTCCACCGTCCGCTCGACGATGTCGTAGAACTCACCGGTCTCGGAGTCGACGGTGCGTCCGTCGTCCGTACCGTAGATGACGAACTTGGTGAGAATCCCGTCGGACACTCCGCGCACGAGGACGTAGTGCTTGGTGTCGTTCTTGAAACGGAGGTTCGGGCCGCCGGCGCTGACCGTCGCGTCTCTCCCCTTGGGATAGTGCTCGATGTAGATGGAATGGTTGCGACGCTCGACGATGTCCAACCCCGCCACGAATGCGGTATTGAAGAGCGTGGTGGCCACCTGGCAGATACCGCCGCCCAGGGTGTCCTCCAGTTGTCCCGGCCCCACGATGCCCGGAGCCATCTTGTAGCCTCGCTCGACGGTGCGGGGGCCGATCTGCTTGTCGAAGTCGTAGACCTCTCCCGGAGCCAGGATCACGTTGCTCGCATACTGGGTGGTGATCCTCACGTTGGTCTGCCGATCGGACGTTCCCTCCCATTTCGTCTGGTACGAGCCGAGTACATCCTGGATGCCCATGGCATTGGCTTCTTTGGTGGTGAGCGGCGGATCCTTCAAAGCAACGGCGACTTCGACGGTCCGGTTCTCACTGTCGAGCGCGGCGAGGTTGAGGGCTTCCATGGTCCTCTGCGTATCGAGCACCTTGCCCGGCTGTCCGGCGATGACCCAGGCTTTGGTGCCGTCCCCCCTGAACGAAGCGCTGACCGGCTCGGTCTTGACCTTCGCGGCCATCTCCTCGAGGAACGGCGCCATCTTGTCTTCAGACAGGAACGGCACGAGCACCGAGCGCCCGTCCCTGCTCTCGGCGCGGAAGTCCATGAAGGCGATGATGTCCTTCTCCCCGAGAGTCCAGGAGTCGCCATCGTTGACCAGGCGGATCGGAGCGTCGGTCATGACCGCTGCCCGGCGCAGGGCCTCGTCGTAGTCGTCGGCGAGAACGGTCGGGTCCTTCACCGCCATGGGGATCTGGAGCTCCGTCTCGTGGAGCGAGAGCAGCAATGTCTTCAGTTGCTCGGCGAGCGCTTTTTGGTCGACCACCCGGCCCTTCTGCCCGGTGACGATCTTGATCTTGGGTCCATCGAACAACAGCCCGGCGTCGATAGGCGGTACGTCGAGCGATTGGGCGATCTCTGCTGTGAGTTCGGACACCTTTGTGGCATCCACCGTACCCTGGAGCGGGATGTCCTTGTCCTTGAAATACATGAGGAAGCCACGGAAGCGGTCCACCAGGAAGTTGCTCTTCCGGGAAGCGTCCATCGCCACGCCCACGGTGGCGGCCGTATCGATGGCCGTGCCCACATCGGCGGGGGATACCGTCCAGGTTCGGTCGCCACTCCGCAGGGTCACGTCGTTCTCCTGCGCCACTTTCACCCGCAGGTCCAGGGCGGCCTTCGCCTCGTCGGGAGCAAGCCCGCCGAGCGACACTCCGGCGACGGTGACTCCCGCATGGACCTTGCCGTGGTAGAGGGTGGAGTCGATGAGCAGGGCCAGGAGGAACAGGAAGACCACGGCCCCGATCCCTGCTGCGATCAGCAGGCGTCTGCGCCCACGGCGGCGCTTGGTGGACCGAGTCTGATTGCTCGTACGGGAGCTTTTTCTCACTCTTGCGGGCATGCGGGCAAGGATATCGTAAGCCGCTGCTTCCGGCGACCTTCCAGGCAAGAAAGAAGCCGGGCGGAATTGTATTCCGCCCGGCAAATGGCCCATTTTTCGGCCGCAGGAGACTTGTTTCCTCTGGACGGCCGGTCTGAAGCCGCTACTTCTTGTCGAAGAGCCCGCCGATCATTCCCTCAACCGCCCCCATATCGAGGCCGGATCCCGCGCCGGCTCCTCCAGCGCTCCCGCTCAGGAGACCGTCGAGCTGGCCGGCTATCGGCGCCGGCAGCCTGTCCTTGAGGAAACCGAGGACGGTATGCACCGCCTGTTCGGCCTGTTCGTTCGAGATGCCTACCTTGCCGGCAACCAGCGCAATGAGTTCGTCCATGACACTCCTCTCCGGTCGTTTGGGGTCTGTGTACGGGCCAGGCGGCTAGATGGCGTTGCCTATCTTCCAGCCGGCCGCCGTGGCGTCGGGGATAAGCCCGGGTTCGTCACAATCACCTATAGAATAGACCTCGGGGATGTTGCCGCCCTCCAGAGCCTCCTCCAGAGAATGGTCGCCTTTGAACGGCAACGCGATGACCACACTGTCTGCTTCCAGGAAGCGTTTCTCGCCTTCCTTGGTCTCCAAGGACAGACCCGTATCGGTGATGTCGAGCAGCTTCACTCCGGCCAGACGCTCGACCCCTTTCTTGTCGAACCAGTAGAAGAGACGGGTCTTGCGTTCCGGATACATCATCCGGCCGAGTTCTTCCTCGGTGTCGACGATGGTGACCTTGCGGCCGCGTTTGGTGAGGAACTCGC